>JADGEN010000279.1 GCA_016744355.1 Halieaceae bacterium | reverse complement strand
ATTGTCTCGGGTATGGATACCTCCGGTGGAGGAAGTGGCATCACGGGGAATAAAGCAGCACTCGGCTTTGCAGGCTCTGGTGGAAGTTCTTCTCCACGGGGTGCAGCTGGAGACAAAGCCGATTCTGGAGGGAGTATTGTTAAGGAGGGCGAGCCTGTAGATATCTCCACGGCGGGCACGATAGATTGTAATAAAACACCGGAGAAATGTTTAGCTGCGAAACTTAATCCTGACATTGAGTATTTTTCCAACCTTAAGCCGCAAATAGCAGGAATCATAGACTTCCACGGTATTGAAAGCGTCGATATTATTCCGACCAAAAAAATTGGCCGAACTGTGGTTGAAGAGATTATAAAGATTATAGAGTACTTTAAGGGGGATGGTTCTTATCACAATGAAGTGGAACCGGATAGCCTCCAGAACCTGTATTTTGAGTTTGGACCAGGTGGGCAAAAGTGTGTTACAACTGCCATAGACCTCGAATATGTATCTAAACACCGCGATTAACCCGCCCATTCATGTGAACTATGTCTTACTGTCCACACAAACAGAACATCGATTTCTAAACACATAAAATTTCCCACCCCACTCATTGAACGACGCGCCACAATTTGGACACTTGGAGGCGTGCATGACGCTTATGCAAAGCAGGTTGTAGACAAAAAATCCCATTGCTGCTACCAGCATATTTGGCGATAGATACAAGAAAAGCAGACAGCCGACAACCCAAATCAAACCAACAAACAGCGGGTGAAAAAAGTATTTCATCAATAAAACTCTATTTTGCTAGTAGTTACTGAAGATGTCCCTTGACCCCCGCCGATACTTACTCCGCCGCTAAGAACTACGCCGTTGCTACTGGTTGCCACACTGGTAGTAACTCCAACCCCGGCAGGGGTTAGTGGTATGGATACGGTTGAGGTTGATTGAGAATCGCCAAAAAATGCGTCCGCCGTATCAGCGTGTGTTCCTACAAATCCCGCGGAAAGAATAAATCCGGCAACGATCTCTCCATCCATGAGATTTACGCCTCCCCCACTATAGTAGTACATGCCCATAGAGCCCAATTCGGTATCGTAATAGACGCCGAAACCAAAGGCACCTCCAACCAAGCCGTCGATTGCGGTCGCGGTGAAGCCTGCAGCATTGATATCTGCCAGCGCGGACCCCAGCCCTGGCGTGAATGCTCCCCATTCATCATAGTTCCCCATAAAATAATCAAATGGCTTAACAACACTCCCATCACTGTCAACTAAATCGCCATCAGCGGTTTTCCCAATGACAGTCCCATTATTTATATCATTCTCTAACTGGAGTGCTTCTTTCTCATTGTAGTATTGTGCCTCAACATATCCATCAAGAGCAGACAAGCCTCCTTGCCCTGCGCCAAATGTTAGAGCAGGTTGGCTTACAGAGTTTCCACCTCCACCAGAGAGATCCCTGGCCGTTACAAG
>JADGEN010000278.1 GCA_016744355.1 Halieaceae bacterium | reverse complement strand
ATAGTAAACAGGCCAGTCACCGCCAACGCCATTGCACCGAGCAGTAGCGCACCCAGCAGCTCTTTTTTGCCCCGAACGTACAAAATGCCCAAAACCAGCGTGGCAATGCCCGACAGTACAAACAGGTAAAACACAAAAGGCGCCAGCGGCTGTAACACGTCGGCCACCAGGCCGCCCACGGTGCATAGCCCACCCGATATGGCCAGACTGGTCTGGCGCACACTTTGATACGCCTGCAAATTACCGAGAGATTGGATGTATTTCATAGTTTTAGTCTATTTCCCTTGCCTTGGCCAAGGCTGAAGCTAACACCCCCGCCGGCACAGCAACAATACCCAGGCCTATCACTAAAATGCCAAAGGTAAAGAGCTTACCGCCCACGGTGATGGGGTAAATGTCACCATAGCCCACGGTGGTGAGGGTGGAAATTGCCCACCAAAGGCTGTGGAATATCGATGCAAAGGCATCGGGCTGAGCCGGATTTTCAAAATAGTAAATACCCACACCCGACAAGTAAATAAGAATAATGGTGACAAACAGGAACAGCACCAACTCTTCCCGGGCGAGTATGAAAGCGCGGTGGAAGCGTTTGGCGGCGGCACTGTAACGGGCGAATTTGAAAATACGAATAAGGCGCAGCAAACGGAACGAGCGAATAGAGCGTAAATCCAAGCCGGTGGAGAGGTAAAACGGCAGTATGGCAAGAAGATCACAAATGCCAAAAAACGAAAACACATACGCTTTTTTACTACTCGCCACTACCAGCCTGGCAATGTACTCCAGGGTGAAGATACTCACCGATACAACTTCGAACTGGCGCAACAAATCGCGGGTGCCCTGCTCCAAATCAGGCAGGGTCTCTATCGAAAAGCTGATAAGCGAGAGTATGATAAGCGCTTGAATAAACAGGTCGAAGGCCTTGCCGGCCGCCGTGTCTGACTGTTCAATAACCCGTTTAAAGCTTTCCATGCCTACACCACTGTGGATATTGTGGGTGATATTTAATCACATCTGGCACGTCAAAGTACCTACCCTGACACGCTAATAAAGCGTGCCCTACGCGGGTAATTGTAGTGAGGCAGGGAACTTTTTCGCTTAAAGACGTCTAATTACGTGCAATTGTTCACCATGGCGCTCACTTAGAGGGCGATTGAGGTATAATTGCATTTCACTACGGGGGCGATTCGGATTCGACGGCGGTTGCGAACCCTAAGGTGCATGCCGTGATGGTAGCCAATCACGTAAATCAAAAGCTGCATTTTATTAGTTGCCAATGATGACAACTACGGTGCACAACTAGCTGCGTAAGCAGTAAACTTGTAGCACTTCTGGAGGATTCGTCCACCAGCGGTCTTTAACAAGGTGTCAGTACCGCGTTACCGACTGTCATTCAGAACTGAATCGCTGCGAAGTATGTCTTGGGCTGCGCTGCTAAACTTAAACAGGAATCGCCAATTACGTCCTGCCCGTTGGGCTGTAAGC
>JADGEN010000277.1 GCA_016744355.1 Halieaceae bacterium | reverse complement strand
AGTTGGTGTGGCAGCGATGTACATGATGACTGCTGAAGACCTTGAGTATCAAGATAATTCAGGTACTGTTGATCACGCGGATGATGCCATCGGTTTTGAAATTGATGCGTATTGGTTGCCCCAGTCTCTGCCCGGCTTGAGTTTGAGCGGTGGTTACGCTTACGTTGACGCTGAAATTACTGACTCGGATGCTACCGCAACGACGCTGTTGGGTGCAGAGTATTCATTCGAAGGGTTAAAACGACCAGGACCAGAACACAACTACAACTTACAGGCACGCTACGAGATGTCCATCACAGATAGTTTGGACGGAGCGTTTCAGCTTGATTACTCCTGGCGATCAGACTTTTTCCCCTCTGATGTATTCACCGATGCACCCGGTGGGGTTATCGGCGAATTTCAACAGCGTCGCTCAAGTTATGGCTTGCTCAATGCGCGGATATCTCTAACATCTCAGGATGCGGGCTGGGGCGTTGCCCTAGTTGGTAAAAACCTCACTGATGAAGCTTATATCCTCGCTGGGGGACAAGATGGAGCAGGCAGCTTCTATGACCTCTATGGTCGACCTCTAAGCTGGGTAGTCGAGGCTAAATACGAGTTCTAAAGATCAAGTTTGGGATGCGATGTTGGTGGTGTTATCCGTGGATTATGTCGGTAGGTTCTCTAACTGTCCTTATGTACGGGGTGTCTCTGTAGGCTATGATTTCAGCAAAGAGTAAAGAGAAGAGACTGTCACCAAAAATGCTGCTGGCCTATGGTGGCATCTCTATACCCCTGGCTATGGCAGATATTCCCATCTATCTCTATTTGCCAGTATTTTACTCCAGAGAGATGGGTATTGAATTGGGAATAGTGGGATTGATTTTTGTCCTGGCTCGAATTTGGGATGGAATAACAGATCCACTGATAGGTTGGCTATCTGACAGGACGCCGTCACGTTATGGTCGTCGCAAGCCCTGGGTTTTTTTGGGTACACCCCTGCTGATGTTGTCGATTTGGTTCGTGTTCAATCCGGCGCCAGGTGTAGGACCCTTGTATGCCAGCTTTTGGCTATTTTGTCTTTTCCTATCCTGGACGGCGGTTTACATACCATATCTGTCATGGGGGGCGGAGCTAAGTGCCGACTACGATGGCAGAAGTAGGGTCGTTGGGTACAGGGAAGTTGGATACATGATGGGCAACCTTGCGGTGGCTGTTGGGCCGGTGTTACTGCTGGATTCCGACGCACCGGTACAACATGTGCTGCTCTATTTGCTGGTAGTCACCTTTGTCCTGTTCCCAGTAACCCTGTTTCCCCTGGTGACATCAGTTCCCGATCGCCCTCATGCAGAGAAATCTAAGCTTTCAATCGTGAAGGCCTTACGCCTCTTATCCTCAAATCGACCCTTTCGGCTGTTTGTTATCGCTATTATCTTGGCGAATATGGCCTTAGGTATGTTGAACTCACTGGCTATATTCCTTGTCGATGAAGCCCTGGGGCTTCCTGATCAGTTTTTTAAACTCTTTTTGATCGAGTATATTAGCGCGATTACCGTGACGCCACTTATCTTGGCCG
>JADGEN010000276.1 GCA_016744355.1 Halieaceae bacterium | reverse complement strand
CCATCAGTGACCGGGTGTTTGCGCGCTGTGCGACATAATCAATCAGCTGAGGGCTGGGGATAGACTTTGCAACTACGCGGTAGGTCTTCTCGGGCGTGGTGTTCACTGACTGCATTACCCGGTCGATATTTCGGTCCAGCCTATCCAGGTCTATCACCATCACGGGTGTATCTATGCCGTTGCCCCGCAGGGTTTTGTTTAACTGTGCGAAGTAGGGGGAGTGAGCACCGCCCTTGTCACCCTGCCTGACCAGAGCAGCACCCGCTGCGATACCACCGGTGGCCAACAATAACTTCCGTCGAGTTAACATCTCAGGCTCCAAAAATTGTTTTCAAATGTTCGTTCATTAATCTTCCTTGAGGATCGAGTTCTCGCCGAACTTCGTGAAAATCCTGCCAGTGCCGTGGGTAAAGTTTGGCTAGTTGTGCAGCCTCCAGAGTGTGAATTTTTCCCCAGTGTGGGCGACCCTCGTACTTCCAGAAGATGGGCTCTATTTCGGCAAACACTGCTTTGTAATCAGTGTCGCCAAACTGATGGATTGAGATAGAGCAACCATCGCGACCTTCAAACATGGAGAGCCAAATGTCGTCAGCTTTTGTGTAGCGGTATTCGAAAGGGAAACACAGCGGTATTTTCTTCTCTCTGATTGTAGTCAGTATTTCCTCCACACAGGCCGGGCCAGCATCTGCGGGGACGGTATATTCCATTTCGCGGAAACGTACCATGCGTATATGGGGAAAGACTTTGTAGGCGGGACCGGTGCGAACGAGTTCAGCTGTATCGGCCATGGCAGCGCCCAGGATTTTGTCATATAGGACTTCGCCTATGCCTGGTATCCAGGATACAGAGTCAAATACCGTACGTAAGGTATTTACTGCCTGCGGGTCGTCTTCCCCTATTGTTTTGTCGGAGGCCTTGGCGATATCGGTGGCAACGGTGATGCACAGTGAAGAGTAGGGGATAGGGAAGCATTCGAAATGTCTATGTGCCCGGCATCGCGCCTCCATTTCGGCAAACACTTTTTCGCGTTTTTCTACTTTGTTGATTTCGGTTAGATCGTAAGATGGCAGGTTTTGCAGGGTTATTTCAGACATGATGCCAAGTGCGCCAACAGAGGTACGCGCCGCTTGAAAGATTGCAGAGTTTTTCTCTGCATTGCATTCCAGTAGCTTGCCCGAGACGGTGGCAAGTTTGAACTCAGTAACGTAGCTGCTCATGGATCCGAAAGCGGTGCCGGTAGCATGCACGGAGTTGGCGATGGCACCACCCAGTGCGGGATAGTCCATATCGGGCATATTGGGTACGGACTGTCCGATAGAGTTAAGCAGAGGCCCCATATCGTGAAGCCGCGTTCCGGCCTGCAAAGTAGCCTGCATTTTCTCGCTGTCGTGTCGTATCAGACCACTGAGGAGGTCAGTTGAAATAAGCGTGTCGTCAGTGGGTACAACAGGGCTAAAAGAGTGGCCTGCGCCAACTGCACGCACCACTCCCTTGGCCGATTTTAATGCGCTTACCAATTCATCTTCGGACGCAGGTGCACTGCGCCAACTGGGAGTGCAGGACTGATTGCCGGCCCAGTTAACCCACGGCATGGTT
>JADGEN010000275.1 GCA_016744355.1 Halieaceae bacterium | reverse complement strand
CGATAGAGGCGATGGCTGCGGTATTTGGTGGCACCCAGTCTTTGCATACCAATGCGCTGGATGAAGCTATCGCACTACCAACTGAGTTTTCATCTCGTATTGCGCGCAATACGCAGCTCATCATCCAGGAAGAAACAGGCATAACTAACGTTGTCGACCCTTGGGGTGGTTCCTACATGATGGAATCGCTCACTGCGGATATGGCGGACAAAGCCTGGGCGTTAATCGAGGAAGTTGAACAGGCTGGCGGCATGGCCAAGGCCATTGAAACCGGTATGCCCAAGCTCAGAATTGAAGAAGCCGCTGCGCGCAAGCAAGCACGCATTGACCGGGGCGAAGATGTAATCGTTGGGGTCAACAAATACAAAGTAGATGCGCAAGAAGACGTCGAAATTTTGGAGATCGACAACGACGCAGTGCGCGAATCCCAGATCGATCGACTGAAGACGATACGTGGCTCTCGCGATTCCGCAGCGGTAGAAGCTATACTGGAAGAAATATACCAGTGTGCATGTGGCGGGGAGGGTAACCTGTTGGCGCTAGCTGTCGAGGCAACGCGTCGCCGCGCCACTGTCGGGGAGATTTCCTACGCTATGGAACGTGAATTTGGCCGCTTTAAAGCAACTGCGCAAACAGTATCCGGTGTTTATGGTTCTGCATTTGAAGGCGATGAAGATTGGCAAGGCATAAGTGCTGACATCGAAAAGTTTGTTGGTGACCACGGGCGGCGTCCGCGTATGCTGGTTTGTAAAATGGGCCAGGACGGCCACGACCGGGGAGCAAAAGTTATTGCTACAGCCTTCGCCGATGTGGGTTTTGATATAGACCTTTCCCCGATGTTCTCAACCCCTGAAGAAGTCGCGCGCCAGGCGATAGAAAACGATGTGCATGTAGTTGGCGCATCCTCACTGGCAGCCGGACACAAAACGCTTGTGCCACAATTGGTTGAAGAGCTGCGTAAGCAGGGGGCGGATGATATCGTTGTCATCGCAGGTGGCGTTATTCCTCGCCAGGATTACGACTTCCTCTACGAGGCAGGCGTGAAATGTATTTTCGGGCCGGGAACACCGATACCATTATGTGCACGAGAAGTGCTTAGTGCCGTGGAGAACGCGTAGAACTTCGTGCCTATTATTGATATTGAAGCACTTCGCGATGGCAATCGCAGGGCACTCGCCAAGGCAATTACCCTGGTTGAGAGCCGTCTCCCTGCACATATGGAACAAGCCCAAACTGTTCTCGAAGAAGTGTTGCCACACAGCGGCAAAAGCATTCGAGTCGGCATAACCGGCGTTCCCGGTGTCGGCAAGTCCACTTTTATCGAGGCCTTTGGCCTGCACCTGATTGAGCAGGGTAAGCGGGTGGCCGTACTGGCTGTAGACCCCAGTTCGCCAATTGCAGGCGGATCGATTCTGGGTGATAAAACCCGCATGGAAGAGCTTTCCCGCAGCGATCAAGCGTTTATCAGGCCCTCGCCGTCTGTAGGTGCGTTAGGTGGAGTGGCACAAAAGACCCGCGAAACTATGCTGTTGTGCGAGGCGGCTGGCTACGATGTCATCCTTGTTGAAACAGTAGGGGTTGGTCAATCCGAGTCTCAAGTCGCAGGCATGGTGGATTTCTTTATGGTGCTGA
>JADGEN010000274.1 GCA_016744355.1 Halieaceae bacterium | reverse complement strand
CAAATGCACCCACTTGCCCTTTTTAGCCCAAGTGATATTGCGCGGCGGAATCTGCGGAATGGCCACAAATGCCGCACCGGTATCCCCCATATCTGCCAGGCAAATAGCGGCCCATGTCGCCACGCTTTCTGGCGCTTTTCCCTGAATAGCCGCATGAATATTTTTCACAGATGCCTTCACCATAGACTCAATCATAAAGCCTGTTTTGGGCACACCTGTTGGTACCGGTGTCACTTTTTTCGGCGCAATGGCCACACAAACGCCCACGGCATAAATATTTCGATAGCTTGGATTACAGTTGTATTCATCGATAATAACGAAGCCCCTTGGGTTGACCAACCCCTCTACCCCGCGCACCGCATCCACGCCGGTAAACGCGGGTAATACCATGGAATAGGTGTGGGGTAATTCGTGACGCTTTTTTTCCTCTCCGTTTTCATCGCATTCGGAGACAATCATCACATCTTCTTTTACTTCTACAATTTTGGCATTGCAGATCCAGTCAATGTGGCGCTGGCGAAGTTCGTTTTCCAACAAGCCTTTGGAGTCGCCCACACCATCTAAACCCATGTGGCCAATATAGGGCTCAGAAGTTACGTAAGTGATAGGTACCTGGTCGCGCTTTTTCAGCTTGCGTAGCGCCGAGTCGGCAATGAAAGCGTACTCATAGGCGGGTCCAAAACAAGAAGCGCCCTGAGCGGCGCCAACCACCATCGGTCCGGGGTTTTTCACAAACTCCTTCCAATCATCCTGTGCAGTCACTGCGTGATCAATATGACAGACAGATTTGGTGTAACCGTCTGGGCCAAGTCCGGGAATTTCATCAAAAGCCAGACGCGGACCCGTAGCGATCGCCAGATAGTCGTATTTCACAAAACTGCCATCGCCCAGCTCAATCTTGTTCTCCTCGGGGTGCACTTTTTTCACGCCGACCGAGGAAAAACCAATGTTTCTGCGCTTGAAATGAGGTTCCAGATCAACCACCACTTGCTCGCGCTTACGCCACTCCACTGCAACCCAGGGATTAGAGGGCACGAACTGAAATTCTGGCGAGTCGGAAATTACCAGCACTTCATCCTCTGGCCCCAATTCGGCCTTTATCTCATAGGCCAGCGATACTCCACCTATGCCCGCTCCCATTACTACGACCTTAGCCATGTGGTCTCCCTACCCCTTCGGGGTTTTATTATGTCAGTTTTCGGGGCAGTAGAGTTCATGCAGAGTTTCCAGCACTGCCCTGCCTGCCTGGTTTTTTAACGAGTAGTAAATACGTTGTGCGTCACGCCGCGTGTCTACCATGTCGGCGGCACGCAGGCGAGCGAGGTGCTGAGAAATCGCCGATTGACTAATGCCGGTCAGTTCTTCGAGCTCTCCCGCCGTATGCTCGCGGGTAACCAGCGCGCACAGTACCAACAAGCGACTGGGATTGGACAAGGACTTCATCAGCGCTGCTGCCTGTGCCGCGTTAGCCTGCATTAACTCAATATCCATTTTTGCCTCAATGAAAAATTCATTTTATATTAGGCTATCTTTATATTAAAAATCGGAGCGAAATGAAGGTTATGGTAAATGAAATGGTTGAAGAAAAAGATATGCTAACGTATGAGTTTGAAACGTTGGCATTGGATTATGACTCGTTACAAACCAATAGT
>JADGEN010000273.1 GCA_016744355.1 Halieaceae bacterium | reverse complement strand
GCTCACAGGCGGTGCCGGCCGAGCAGGAGATCAACGCCGGATTCGACCCGGAACAAACTCCCAACGCGCACCTTACCTGCGGTTTTTTTGAATTTAACAACCCTGCGTCCTGGCCTCTTCTGGACTCCCTGCCCCCGGTAATCGTCTTGGACATGTCTCACATGAGTAGCACACCGCAATTCCGAACCCTGATAGACCTGATGATAGGAGAACTACAGGCCGCTGCACCGGGTTTCTATGCCGCGATCAACAAGCTGGCCCACCTGTTATTCATACAGATTATTCGCCAACAGATCACCACGGGGACCGTGAAGGAGGGTCTGCTGGCAGCCATGTTCGACCCGCGCCTGGGTCGCGCACTAACAGCCATCCACACTTACCCGGAACGGCATTGGACTCTGGAGAGCCTGGCCACTGAAGCTGCCATGGGGCGCTCCTCCTTTGCCAGCCGGTTCAGCGAACTCACTGCGACAACTCCCATGCAATACCTCACTTCCTGGCGCATGCAGCAGGCAATCGTGTTGTTGCAATCGAGCTCAATGAGTCTGGCGGAAATATCAGAGCGCTGCGGCTACGAGTCGGAACCGGCTTTTCGCAAGGCCTTTCGAAAAACCATCGGCAAGCCCCCGGGCGCATTTCGCGGCCACAAACAGGCTTCTTGATGGTCCCACACTCGTAGCACCATGATTTGTACGATTGGGCATAAAAAATGGACTAAGCGCTACAGGTCATCTTAAACATCAGCGCTATAGTGACGCCACTCAATTGAAGGAAGCGGACGAGGTGGCACCATGACCTGCAAAACACTAGTCATACAAGCAACGAATAGACAAAAACTACGGGCCTCGCTACGCCGGGTTAGCTGGATGCGTCCAGCCCTGGCTTTCCCGTTGGCTTTTGTGACTGCTGCCCTGCTAATGCTTCTACCCCTAACGTCTCATGCCAATCAAGACCCCTTGATTGAAGTGAATCGAACGGTTCATGACTTCAATAGAGCGATGGACGGCGCGATCCTGAAGCCCATTGCTAAAACGTACTCAACGGTTACGCCGTCTTTCGTGAGACGTCGTGCAAGCAGCTTTTTCAACAATATTGACGATGTCAGGGTAACGATAAATAATTTACTGCAGCTCAAGTTCAAGCGGGCTGCGGGAGATGTCGGGCGGCTGGCGATCAACACCACGATAGGGCTAGGGGGCCTGTTCGAAGTTGCCGATCCCGCATTTGGCCTGGAAAAACACCACGAGGACTTCGGCCAGACCCTGGCCTTCTGGACGGTGGAACCCGGTCCTTATCTTGAATTGCCATTTCTCGGACCCAGCACTGCAAGGGATTCTGCGGGCGCATTGGTCGATACGCTACTCAATCCACTTCAACTGTTGCAAGGCACTCAGAGTATCACTCTGGCAGCGAGTGATAGCGTCAATGATCGCGCCGCGTTACTGGAGGTGGAAGGGCTTATCAGCGGCGACGATTATGTCTTTATACGAGAGGCTTACTTACAGCACCGCAAATTCCTGATTCACGATGGGCAGATAGAGGATACCTTTGGTGATTTCGACTCCGGGTTTGAAGAGGAATATTTTGAAGATATGGAGCTTGACGAACCGGAAGCTGAAACGCCGCTGGAAGTTGCCAATAGTGACTGATTACATCC
>JADGEN010000272.1 GCA_016744355.1 Halieaceae bacterium | reverse complement strand
CGTCAATATCGTTGGTGACCGCTGGACCGCCAATATCATCGCTTTGTCTTTCCACGGCTTCACACGCTTCGACCAGTTCCATGAAGAACTGCCTGTTGCGACCAATATTCTCGCCGACCGGCTAAAGTTTCTGGTCGAAGAGGGCATTTTCGAGCAGCATGCCTACCAGCAGCGACCAAAGCGCTACGAATATCGACTGACAGAAAAGGGAGAGGCCACCTTCCCCTGGTTTCTGACTATCCTGCAATGGGGTGACAGGTGGTGCGACCCCACAGGCAAGGGAAAACCCATGCGATTGATTCACGAACCCTGCGGGCATAGCCTGCATGGCGAAGTGAAGTGCAGCGAGTGCGAAGAAGTGTTGAAAGCCAGGGAAGTGCAGTTCAGCATCGGGGGAGATTAAACTCCTGGGATTGTTTACTACAGCGAATTACTGGTGTGCCCCCCATCAACCTTTATAGTTGAACCCGTCATATAGCGCGAGGCTTCAGATGCCAGCAACAGAAGCGCGCCATCCAAATCTTCCATTTCCCCGATACGCCTTTGTGGAAGCTGCATAAGCAGCCGCCAGATTACCCGCGCGTATACCCAAAATGGAACCTATATTAATAATTGCACCATTCCGCTCTCCTATGATCATGCGCTGGGCGGTCTCCCTGGCCACGGCTGCCAGGCCAATAACATTGGTGTCCATTAAGCTGTTCCAATCTCGATTATCGGTTTCGAGAAATGTTTTGTCGATGGCAATACCCGCATTGTTAATCAGTACATCGACTGGCACAAAGTCCCGCTCAATCTGCTCCAAAGCCCTGCAGATATTGGTCT
Source organism: Halieaceae bacterium (assembly GCA_016744355.1). Classification (GTDB taxonomy): domain Bacteria; phylum Pseudomonadota; class Gammaproteobacteria; order Pseudomonadales; family Halieaceae; genus JBALVT01. The sequence goes on along the minus strand of JADGEN010000272.1, from coordinate 843 downwards.
CGTCACAGACATCCATAGCCACCGCGATTGCGTGGCCACCGCGACGCTGAATTTTTTCCACCTGGACTGCGAGCCTATCTTCGCGCCGCGCTACCAATGCCACTGAAGCTCCCGCCCTCGATAAAACCAAAAATCAGGGGTGAGAGGACTTCGATGACTTTGAAGTATTCTCCCGCGGGCAATTCATGGCTGTTTACCGTCAACAGCGAGGAAATTGTAGACTGGAACATCCCATGGATTCGATAATTACGCGTGTACTGATTCAGCCAATCGCGAAAGCTGATGTCATTGCTCGGCGCCTCCCACCCCTGAACCCAAAACAAATGCGTCGTATTCCTGCTGCACTTCTATATCCCCTCAATTCAGGCGCCAGTAATTCGACTCACAACTTCAGTCTTGTTGATCTTGTAAAGAATTCGCGAACGTCTCGAATTCGCCGCTAGCATGGTCCGGAGCCTGATCTTTCGGCAGTAACACCAATTGCTCAAGAACGGCCTCAAGATCGCCCTCTACCCGTAAGGTTTCGGTTTCCTGCATCTGGGCCAGCCGCAGCCCCCCTCCCCCAACCACGATGGTTTCACCGTGCAGCTGGCACTGCTCACTCACCAGCCAACAAACCAATTCCGCGACCACTTCCGGGGAAAATCTGGAAACTAACGTCGGCGGAAACCAGGCTTGGGTCAACGGAGTGACTGCATAAGGTGCTATCGCATTGATCCGCAGATCAGTTTTCCGTGTTTCCACCGCCAGCGAGCGCATCATGGCGATCAGTGCTCCTTTTGACGCGGCGTAGGCACTTTGACCATGATTGCCATACAAACCAGCGCTTGAGGTAGACACCAG
>JADGEN010000271.1 GCA_016744355.1 Halieaceae bacterium | reverse complement strand
GTGCGATGAGGCGCTTGAAATGTTGGCGGGTTGTAAGGGGACTGAATAAAATAGAGCAGACACCACAACCCAGCCGGACGCTTTCCCCTTTTTCTTAAACAGCGATTTTAGACCAGAGTTTACTGCGCTATCCCCGTCATTCCCGTCATCCAGACCCATTTTTTCCTTTATTGAATCCGCAGCGGCATCTTTTGCTATGTCGACAAGATAGCTTTCTACGGCTTTTTGCACTTGCCTGATGACTTTTTGCAGTAATTTGTCAGTTAATTGTTACGGCGTTAGTCCGATTGTTTTGTTACCTAAGTTGTTTTGTTGAGCATCAGGCGTTCAGGATACAGGTACTTGCATAAACATACTTACTAATGTGAGAATACGGCTCGCTAGCTTTGACTGGCTCCCGATCAATTGGGCCAACTACTGGGGTTGTTAGTCTCATGAGAAAAATACAATGACATTTATTTATGACGCTGTGCGCACACCGCGCGGAAAGGGTAAGAAGGAAGGAGCGTTGGCTTCGATGAAGCCGGATGAGCTGGTATCAACCCTTGTGGGTTCAATAAAGCAGCGAACCAACAACGATGTAGCGCCTGATGCGCTCGTTTTGGGTGCCGTTGGGCAGGTTGGTGCACAGGGTGGAAATATCGCACTGGTATCCAAATTTCGGGCTGAGTTGCCAGATGCAACTGCGGCTATTGCGCTGAATAACCTGTGCGTATCGGGCCTTACTGCTATTGGGCAAGCCGCTGCGATGGTCTCGTGCGGACAGGCTGAAACAGTATTTGCGGGCGGTGTTGAAATGATGTCCCGCGTTCCCTTTATGGCCGATAAAGCAGATTTCTATTCTGATGCCACTCTGCCTCTTAGAAGCCGCTATATGCTTGTCGCGCTTGCCGCGGATAGGCTCGCTGAGGACCAAGGAATCTCTCGTGAAGATCTTGATCAGGCTGCGCTTATTTCTCAGCAACGAGCTGAGGCTTCCGAGAGATCCGGTCTTGTCGAATCGCGAATCGCAGTAAATGGTCTTGATCGTGAAGAGTGTGTTCGTGTCGGTACGCCTGAGTCCCTGGCTGCACTTAAGCCGGCATTTGGCGCAGCTGCAGAACACTATAAGGACATTCTTGGTCGCGATATTGATCACCGCCACACCATCGCGCATGCGCCACCGATGTCGGACGGTGCGGGACTGGCATTGGTTGGGGCAGAAGGGGCCATTGATGCGAAGCCGAGGGCCCGCATTGTTGCATGGGCAGAAGTAGGGGGTGACCCCGCCGAGTCATTAACTGCGAGTTTTGCAGCAATGGGACGAGTATTCGAGCGTTCCGGCTTGGCCCTGGATGATATGGATCGAATCGAGTTTATGGAGGCGTTTGCCGTAACTATCGTGAAATTTATGCGCGACTACGGTGCTTCGCCAGAGAAGGTCAATGTCGGTGGAGGGCATTTGGCCAAGGGGCATCCTTTAGGTGCGTCGGGAGCCATACTCTTATCTTCTTTGTTGGATGCGCTTGATGAGGCCAATGGTCGATATGGTGTTGTTGTTGCAGCGGGTGCGTCGGGTGCAGGTAGCGCCATGATTGTCGAGCGAATAGGGTAAAGAGTATGAGTGTAGATCAAAAACGAGCCGACCTGGTTGCGAAACATGAGGCGACACTTGAGCAAGCCATTGACGCAGTTAGAACAC
>JADGEN010000270.1 GCA_016744355.1 Halieaceae bacterium | reverse complement strand
GCAGTATCGACTGTAACTGCAAAGGTTGAACCCTGGCCGAACTCTGAAATCACCTCGATTTTGTGATCAAGCAGCTTTGCGGCACGTTGCACGATGGAGAGACCCAGGCCCAGACCTTTCGTTCGATCTCTCTCAGGGTTTCCCAGCTGATAGAACTCCTCGAATATGGCGGTCTGGTCTTCAACGGAGATGCCGATTCCAGTATCACTGACGCTAATTTTAACGCAGTCACCGCGTGGCTCGCAGGTCACAGAAATTTCGCCAGCTTGGGTGTAGCGAATAGCGTTCGCGATATAATTACGCAGTATTTGCTCCAGTAAGGCAGGATCGCTGTGCACAGCAAAGGGTTTCTGGGGCCAACTGATAGTGACATCGGCCTGAGCACCCTGCGGGTCAAACTCATCTGCCAGCGTGGCTAACATGCCCGTCAACCAAAATTCGGTCTTGCGAATATCAACAGTCCCTGCGTCGAGTTTTGATATATCGAGCAAGGCTTCAAAAAGGCTCTGCAAGGAATCAACAGATCGTTTGATTTTGTTAGTGATCTTACGCTCATCTGGCGAAGTAATGCGCTCTTCGAGCGCCGACACAAACAGAGTTAAGGCATAGAGCGGCTGGCGTAAGTCATGACTGGCTGCTGCTAAAAAGCGAGATTTCGCATTATTAGCCTGTTCGGCTTCCGCCTTCTGCTCTTTTAGCTGTTCAATAAGACCCAAATTTTCAAAGCGCAGCTCCATGGCGCTACTGAGCCCTCTGTTAATCTTTACATTAAAAGCGGTCTGGGCGAGCAGGAATATAATGGTTACGCTGGCCAACGCAGTGTGAATCGTGTCGCCGGTTGATAACAAACGGAGGATGATAGGCGCCAACATCAATGGCACAAAAGCAAAATAGGCAGGCAGGTAGATGCTGAGCGAGAAGGCTGACCCAGCAGCCATGGCAAGTAGACTTAATAAAATGAGTAATTGATATTCTAGCTGACCGGGAACAAACATAATCAGGCCGCCGACTCCCCAAATGACCCCGGCAGAGGCACTGCCCAATATCAGGAATGTCTGGTAACGCTTCAGATTGCTCTCTTCAAAGCGCCGTTTAAACGACAGGTAAATGGCAACCCTGATGCTAAGCATGACAAGCATGGTGACCGTCCAAGTCAAAAGCCAGCTATGGGTCACCAGATCCCAAAATACATAGACCAATGCTGTGCTAACAACAAGGTTGATTAAGACGAGTGAAGCCATGGACTCGTAGAGCGTTTTTATTTGCTCTATTCGAATCTCAGTTGCAGAGTGATCGAGGTTGTTCATTGTTTTGGACATACTGGACTCTGATCAAACAGACTACTACACATTCAGCATTAAGTATTGGAATAAGAGCGCTATAGGAAAGAGCGCCCGGGTTGCTTGGGCCGGGCTAGGTTATTTGTAGTTTCCTCCTGGCTAACAGCGTCAGGAACGCCCCTAGAAATATGAGATGCCACAACTGCACTGTGGGAACTGGTCGTGTAACAGCCATTGTAACGGGGTCGCTAATAGCGCCATCCGCTGGGTTTGTATCAAGTGGTCCGTTATCGGTAACAGCGTAAGTGACGACGGTACCTCTAGTCGAAGCCTTACGTATGGCTCTGCCGATTTTACCGCCCTTCACTTTGTGTGCTCTTGCGCCAGTGGGCCAGTTCTTCCCAAAGTCGATTGAGACATCAACGGTCTCCCCCGTAGCGCAACCCTCGAGATCGAACC
>JADGEN010000026.1 GCA_016744355.1 Halieaceae bacterium | reverse complement strand
TCTGGAGTCTCACCAGCATTAACGAAATTCAGCGTGAAGGCAAAGCGGTGGCGCGCTGGAACTTACTGCATCCAGAAAGTGAAGCGAAATTGTCCTATGTGGCACAGGCTCTTGGCGATGGTGGCGAGCCCTGTGTGATCGCCACTGATTATATGAAGTCCTTTGCTGAGCAGATCCGCGAATTTGTTCCCGCGCGCCTAACGGTTCTGGGTACAGATGGCTACGGTAGAAGTGACACACGCGAGAGCCTGCGTAAGTTTTTTGAAGTGAGTCGTGAGTATGTTGTTATCGCCGCACTCAAGTCCCTGGCGGACGAGGGTTCGATAAAGACTAGCGTAGTCACGGAGGCCATGCGCGCTCTGGGTATTTCGCCCGATAAAATTGACCCTGTAACTGTTTAAAGGAATCTGACGTGGCGAAGATACCAGTAAAAGTACCGGATATAGGCGGCGCAGAAGGCGCTGAAGTCATTGAGTTGTTGGTCGCGGTAGGGGATGAGGTCGAGCTGGAGCAAAGTCTCATCGTTTTGGAGTCAGATAAAGCCTCAATGGAAATACCCGCTTCCGCAGCAGGAACTGTTGTAGAGTTATTGGTGAACGAAGGCGAGGAGCTGTCTGAGGGCGATGTGATCGTAGTGATAGAGTCAGAAGGGTTGCCCGAAGCGGTAGCCTCCACTGAAGAAGCTGGCTCCAGTGTCGCACCTGAAATAGCAGAGCCCGAGACACACGGCAAATCAACTACCGAGCAGCACTCGAAGTCAGTGGAATCTACTCCCGCTAGTGCAACTGATCAAACAGTCGTAGTGCCCGACATAGGCAGTGATGACCCCGTAGAGCTTATCGAAATTAGTGTGGCCGTGGGAGACCAGATAGCAGAGGGCGATTCGTTAGTTGTGCTTGAATCTGACAAGGCCTCCATGGAAGTTCCAGCGCCCTTCGCCGGAGAAGTCATAGAAGTTTTGGTGACAGAAGGCGGCACCATCTCTCAGGGTGAAGCGCTAATGGTTATGCGCACAGCAGCAAGTTCTGGCTTGGATGAGGCAAAGCCAGAGCGCTCGTCGCCTGCTACGGCAGTATCCGCGCCCGGGGCGGTAGCAAGCGCTGTAGCAAACAAAGCCCCTGTGCATTCATCCGCTGAGCACCCAGTAGGCCGTGGTGAAGGTTCAGTTTACGCCGGTCCGGCTGTTAGAAAGCTTGCCAGAGAGTTTGGTCTGGACCTTTCCAAAGTCACCGGTTCGGGCCCCAAGGGCCGATTGGTGAAAGAAGACTTGCACGCCTATGTGCAAAATTCTTTAAGCAGTCGTCCAGTCGCAGCAGTCACTGGTGGTGCGGGCATTCCACCCGTACCAGACGTGGATTTTTCAGACTTTGGAGAAATCCGTGCTGAGTCATTAACTAAAATGGCGAAACTGACAGCTGCAAATATGCGCCGCAGTTGGTTGAATGTACCTCACGTCACACAGTTTGATGATGCGGATATAACAGATCTGGAAGTCTTCAGAAAAGGCCTGAAAGCTGAGGCGGAAAGACGTGGCACGAAGTTAACGCCCATGCCCTTCCTTCTAAAAGCGTGTGCGGTAGCACTGCGGGATAATCCAAAGTTTTGCAGCTCATTATCAGGCGATGGACAAACTCTGATATACAAAGATTATATTCATCTAGGCATGGCAGTTGATACGCCGGCTGGCCTACTTGTACCTGTGATACGCGACGTGGATAAAAAATCTTTATGGGACTTGGCTGATGAAGTTATCGAACTGGCCGGGAAGGCACGTGATAGAAAATTACGCCCAGATGAAATGCGCGGAGGCTGTTTCACCCTATCCAGTTTGGGCGGTATAGGGGGGCGCGGTTTTACGCCAATCGTCAATGCGCCTGAAGTTGGCATATTGGGTGTGTCTAAGGCAGATATTCGCCCCGTTTGGAATGGCGAAGAGTTTAAACCGCGGCAAATGTTGCCGCTGGCACTGTCTTACGATCACCGTGTTATCAACGGGGGTGATGCGGGCCGTTTTCTCACCCAGTTGGTAGGCTTGCTGTCTGACATCAGGCGATTGGCGCTTTAGTTGTTAAAGCTGACCCCCGCTTTGTTTGTTAAGTGACCTGGCAGAATAAATTTCTACAAGTGCATGGGCTGCAAGAAAAATATCTTCAGCATGCGCAGACATGGTTCGACCCTGTGGCAGCCAGCCTTGTAGAATTTCAAGCTGCTGCGGGTGCTCCAATTCTGGTCGCCGTGAATGGCGCTCAGGGGTCTGGAAAATCTACACTGGCCGATTATCTCGTCGCATCGCTCAGCTCGTCTTACAATATTTCAGCAGTGGCGCTATCGCTGGACGATTTTTATTATACTCACGCCCAGCGCGCCCATCTTGCACAAACCGTTCACCCTCTGCTGCTCACCCGTGGTGTGCCCGGCACTCACGACTTAAGACTGCTCAATGCAACGCTTGATGGCTTGATGGATGGCAGTAGATATTCGACCACTAACATTCCCCGGTTCGATAAAGCACGCGATGACAGACGGGCGGAAAGTGATTGGGATGCAGTGAAAAGACCGATTGATATTGTCATTGTTGAGGGTTGGTGTGTTGGTGCGCTGGCGCAAAGTGAGCAACAACTCATCGCTCCCATTAACGCTCTTGAGGCCGAGGAGGATCAAGATGGAAGATGGCGCTCCCATGTAAACCAAGTTCTGGCAGAGCAGTTCCCGCCTCTGTACCGGCGAGTAGATCAGTGGCTTATGTTGCAGGCGCCGTCTTTTGATTGTGTGTATCGCTGGCGGCTCGAGCAGGAGTGTAAGCTTGCTGACGGCCTTGCTTCCAATTCAAATTTGAAAGTCATGTCTGACGCTGAGATTGCCAAGTTTATTCAGTATTACCAGCGAATCACTGAGCAGTGTTTGTTGGAACTTCCGGGCAGAGTGAATCATCTGTTTCGGCTGGGCGAGGAGCGAGAAATTCTCGATTACGCGTATTCCGGGCAGTGTGATGTTGGCTGATTCTGTTTGCTGGTCATAGCGTAGTTTCTATCGTCCACCCAAGTTCTTTTCTTATATTGCCCAGTAGTACGTCCACTTCTACAATAGCGCTTTCAGTGTTTGGGAATAGAGCGGGTTGCTCCTTGAGGAGCTCTTCCAAACACATCATTCCCTTCCTGCCATCGCGAATGGCGTGGACAAATTTTAGAGTTTTAAAACCATCAAACCATTGATTGAACTGGCTGACAAACTGGGCCTCTGTTTTACCGTGTTGCAGACAATGTGTCATGGCTTTTGAAATGTTCATCTTATGCAGAGATTGGGAAGTCAGCAGCGCAAGGTCCGAGGCAAGACCCTGAGATAGTAGTAGTGGAATGAGTTCGTCTAAAGCGCATTCTCTGAGTTTTGGTACCACAGCAAGAAGGGCTCGCAATGATTCGAAGCATTCGGGGTGGTAGAAAATCCTGGTATCTTTTTCAGTAATTATTCTCTCGACGGCCGGGCCGGTTCCAAAGGGTACGCGGTGGGACCTGCGGGATGTAATCGCGATGCACTCGCCGTCCAAACTGGCGATCGATCCCACCTTGGCCAGTTTATTCAGTACATAGAAGTCTTCACCACCGGAGCGCTTGGGGTAGCCTCTTATCTGGCAATACTGTTGACGCTTTATGGCGATGCAGCTGCCAAGTGTATGGTAGGCGTAAGGAGAGTTGGCGTATTTTAGTCCCAGTACATAGTGATGTAATCTCAATTCGTACAGGGCGGTGGCCTCGCTGACCTCATCGCTTGCATCGGGGCGGTGTGCGAACGGGAAAACGGCGGCGCTTGAGTTGGCTCCAGCTTCGAGTCGGGAGAAATAGTCTTTGGGAAGCAGGGCGTCTGCATCGCTACAGCATATCCAGTCGCTACGTATTGCGCCCTGATGCTGCCACAGCATAGCTATGTCGCAACCCATTTTGCGGGCAAGCCCCACGCCTTGGGCAGCGGGGCTGGGGCCTATAGCGGCTTCCATGTCGAAGGCCATAAGGTCTACCGAAGTGCTCAGCCGATACAGCTCATGCTCTGTATATTGAGAGACCGGTTCGAGTCGGCTTATGGCATCTCGCAGGCTTTTATTTCGGGTGGCATCGGGGTCTGAGTCGGGCCGATTTATAACCAGTATGACGAGAGTTGTTTCAGTTTCGCCCAGACACGATAAAGCGCGCAGTAAATCGGGAGACTCATCGTAAGCGGGTATAACGAGCACATGCTGCCAGCATGATTTCTGCGGTGCGTCGGGTAAGCCCGGCTCTATATGTCGCTCCAGATAACGCTTCAGGGCGATGTCTTTTTTCATGGTCTTGCTTAGTGCAGTGCGGCTTGTATAGGTAGGGTCTTGACTATTTCCGCTTCGATATCCAACAGCTCATTCCAGCGCTTTTCTATGACAGTTTCATCGACATACTTTTTTGCCAGCTCCAGAAATAGTTCGAAGTGGCGTTCTTCTGAGCGCGCTATCGACTGGTAAAATTTCTTTAGTGGCGGATCTTCAAGCGCCTGTGCAACAAGGGCAAAACGTTCCGCGCCTCTTGCTTCAATGATGCTGGCGGTGAGCAGGCGATCCAGCATGTACTCCTCGCTTTCTTTGCGAATGACTTTTCGGAAAGCAATAATATACGGATCTTTCTTGTCAGCCGCCGTGATTAATCCCCGGCGATGTATCCATTTAACCACTTCCCGGTAGTGGCTTAATTCTTCTATGGCAAGGTCTGCCATAGCCGCAACCAGCTCGATTTTATCGGGGTAGTGAGAGAGCATGGACATAGCCATACCAGACGCTTTTTTTTCCGCTGCGGCGTGGTCCAGCAGAAAGCTGTCAAAATCCGACATGACTTTTTCGGTCCAGGCCTGTGGCGTTCTAAACCTCAGGGGGGAGTTTTTAAGGAGCTGTAAAGGAGGATTGGTCATGCGGCGTTATGCTACACTGCCGACTCGCTGCCAGCCAGAGTAATGTCGCTCTGGCGGGTTGATTGCAACCAAAGTTCAGGAATATTCAGATGATTATCAAGCCTCGTGTACGCGGTTTTCTTTGTGTGACCACTCATCCCGTTGGTTGTGAAGCCAACGTGAAGCATCAAATTGAAACGGTACAGGCGGGTGGTGACATTCCAGACGGCCCCAAGCGTGTTCTGGTGATTGGGGCATCCACAGGTTACGGTTTGGCCTCGCGTATTACCGCTGCCTTTGGTTGCGGCGCATCAACACTGGGTGTTTTCTTCGAAAAAGAGGGCACCGAAAGAAAGCCGGGTACGGCGGGTTGGTACAACTCGGCGGCATTCCACAAGTTTGCCGAGGCCGATGGCTTGTATGCCAAGAGTATTAATGGCGATGCGTTTAGTGACGAGATCAAAGCGAAAACCATAGAAACCATTCGTGAGGATATGGGGCAGGTAGATTTAGTCGTGTACAGTCTGGCCTCCCCGCGCCGGCAGCACCCCGTAACCGGCGTGGTGCATAACTCCACCCTGAAGCCCATTGGCAATTCCACTGTGCAAAAAGGTGTCAATACCGACAAGGGAACCGTGCAGGACTTTCCCATCGAGGCGGCCAATCAGGATGAAATTGACAACACCGTAGCCGTCATGGGCGGCGAAGATTGGCAGATGTGGATTGACGCACTGGACGAGGCTGGTGTGTTGGCCGATGGTGCTAAAACAACGGCCTACACTTACATCGGCGAAAAGCTCACCTGGGATATTTATTGGCACGGCACCATAGGCGCTGCAAAGAAAGATCTGGATAAGCGGGTGCTGGGTATTCGTGAGCGTTTGGCTGAAAAAGGCGGTGATGCCCGCGTATCGGTTCTGAAGGCAGTGGTGACCCAGGCCTCAGCGGCGATTCCCGCCATGCCTATCTATCTGGCATTGCTGTTTAAGGTTATGAAAGAGCGCGGTATTCATGAGGGTTGCATAGAGCAGGTTAACGGCTTGTTCCGCGACTCTCTATATGGTGATCAGCCCTATTTGGATGAAGAGGGGCGCCTGCGTGCCGACACCAAGGAGCTGGCTCCCGACATCCAGGCCGCTGTTGGCGAGCTGTGGGACCAAATCAATACAGATACTTTGCATGAGTTGTCTGACTTTGCCGGTTACAAGCATGAATTCTTGCAGTTGTTCGGTTTTGAGGTAGAAGGTGTCGATTATGAAGCTGAGGTAGACCCTGAAGTGCCTATAGCCGGTATGGTTAAATAAGTAGATTCTAAAAAGGAACTAATTAGATGATGGAGCACGGCATTCCTTATCGCTTGAATTCGCTGGTGCAACGCCTCGTTGCTCCAAACCCGGGCGCTATGACTGGCCCCGGCACAAACACCTATCTTGTTGGCACTGAAGAGATAGCGGTAATAGATCCGGGCCCAAAAATTCCTGCACACATCGAGGCGATATTAGAAGCTGGTGAAGGTCGTATCCGCTGGATCATCTGTACCCACACTCACCCGGATCATTCCCCTGCATGGCAGGCACTGGCTGAGGCCACTGGGGCTGAGGTAATCGGCGCTCTTCCTGCAGATGACAAGTTTCAGGACGACACCTTCGAGCCCACGTCTGAGTTACATCACGATGATGTCCTGAAGACCTCTGAGTTCAGCCTTCGGGCAGTACATACCCCGGGGCACGTGAGCAATCATTACTGCTTTTTCCTCGAGGAAGAACAGATGTTGTTCGCCGGCGATCATATTATGAACGGCTCCACTGTGGTCATTGTGCCGCCCAGTGGCAATATGAAAGCCTATATCGAGTCACTACAGCTGCTGTTGCAGTATCCGTTAAAGTTCATCGCCCCCGGGCATGGGGATGTGCTGGAGGACTCCGCTGCCGTGGTGGAGTGGTTGGTCAACCATCGCTTGAAGCGTGAGGCCAAGGTACTTGCGGGGCTGAAGAGTTTTGATTCGGCAACCCTGGATGAGTTGGTATCCGTGGTTTACGACGATGTTGATGTGTCGCTACACAACATGGCGAAGTTGTCGTTGGAGGCGCACTTGATAAAGTTGAAGACGGAAAAGTTCGTGGATTATTCCGGAAATAGTGATTCATGGCAGTTTTTATAGCCGTAGTTAGTAATATCCGGCTAAAAACTCTACTGTTTATAACTATATATACTATTCGTAAATATGTAGGCTATATTATACGAAATACTATTGTCTTAACCCGCTAAGCTACCTATTATAGGCGCCCGTTTGCAGTTTTCGTTGCGTTTTTGGTAGTTATCTATGCCCACTGAGCCTTATACAGCGTGTACCTTGCCCCAGGTCATCCAGCACGGAGCGGAGTGCTTTGGTGAGAGGATTGCGATATCTGATGGGGAGTTTGAACTCAGCTACAAGGAGCTAGACCTTGCGAGGATAGAATCTGCCAAGGCTTTCTCCGCCGCGGGCCTCAAAAAAGGTGATCGATTTGCCATTTGGGCACCCAATATTTACCAGTGGATTATCGCGGCAATAGGCGCTCAATCGCTGGGCGGTGTTTTGGTGCCCCTGAATACCCGATTAAAAGGTGCTGAAGCTGCGTATATCCTGAGCACCAGCGGCGCGAAGTTCCTCTTCACGGTTAGCGACTTCCTCGATGTGTCCTATCCTGAGCTATTGCTAGGGCATGAGTTGCCTGAACTCGAAAAAATTATCATGCTCAGCGGCAAGGCCGAAGGGGCTGCTTCCTGGCAAGACTTTCTGGCATGCGGGGCTTCTGTCGAGAGCGATACTATCAATGAAATCTCTGCTTCCATTACCCCGGACGACACCTTGGACATTCTCTTTACTTCGGGGACTACCGGTAAACCCAAAGGCGTCATTACCTCCCACGGCCAGAATATCCGTGTTTTCGATGTTTGGAGTTCTACCGTGGGTCTGCGTAGCGACGATAACTACCTGATAATTAACCCGTTTTTTCATTCCTTTGGCTATAAGGCTGGGTGGCTGGCGGTGTTCATTCGCGGTGCGCGCCTGGTGCCGGTAAAAAGTTTCGATCTGGATACAGTGATGGCGCTGATAGAGCGGGAGAGAATCTCAATGATTCCCGGCCCGCCGACTATATACCAGTCGCTGCTCGCCCACCCGGATCGTGAAAAATACGACCTCTCCAGTTTGCGTCTTGCGGTGACGGGTGCCGCGCCTGTGCCCGTGAAATTGGTGGAAGATATGCGCGAGCAGTTGGGTTTTGAGGTGGTAGTAACCGCTTATGGGCTGACAGAAACTTGTGGCGTCGTATCGATTTGTCGCCCAGACGACAGCGCGGAGAGAATTTCTCTCAGCTCGGGACTAGCCATGGAAGGGGTGGAGATGAAATGCGTGGATGCCCGGGGTGAGGAAGTGGCTATTGGCTTAGAGGGTGAAATTTGGTGTCGCGGTTATAACGTGATGCGCGGATATTTTAATAACCCCGAGGAAACCAGCAATACAATCACCGCCGAGGGCTGGTTGAAGACAGGCGATGTGGGGGTGATGGACGCTGACGGTTATGTGCGTATTACTGATCGTATTAAAGATATGTTTATCGTAGGCGGTTTTAACTGTTACCCCGCCGAAATCGAGAACAGTTTGTGCAGTATGCCCGGTGTAGCGCGGGCAGCCGTTATTGGTGTGCCCGACGAGCGCATGGGTGAAGTAGCCAAGGCCTTTGTTGTTGCTGCGCACGGTGCCCAGTTGAGTGAGGCTTCTGTCATTGCGTGGTCACGCACCAATATGGCCAATTACAAGGTTCCCCGCTCCGTATCCTTTGTTGAAGATTTTCCTATGAACGCTGGGGGCAAAGTATTAAAGGGTGAATTGCGCGCACTAGCAGCCGGAGACAAAGCGTGAATATCCAGTCCGCGAAAACAACTGGTAATTCTGACCTGATCACGCTTGACGATATCGATCATGCCATTATTGATTTGCTCAGGGCCGATGGCAGGCTTCCCTATCGCGCGCTGGCCCGCGAGCTCGAACTGACCGAGGCAACTGTTCGCTCCCGGGTAAAGCGATTGGAAGAGTCCGGCACCATGCGGGTGGTTGCAGTCACTGATATTGAGGCTGCCGGCTACCAGATGCTGCTGGCTATTGGTGTACAGATTGAAGATCGTTCCCCGTCTGAGGTTGCAAAAGATTTGGCGAAAATTCCAGAGATATTCTCTGTCAATGTGGTGGTAGGCACTCACGATGTGGAGATTTTGGTTGTAGCCGAAGATCTTGATGCACTGAATGCATTGCAGGCGAAGGTGCTTTCAACTGTGCCGGGCATCCGACGTCTCACCGCATCTTTGGCTCTTGATGTGCTTAAGAACCAGCCTGATTGGGTGCCATTCCATGACTAGGCAGCGCTTGGATGATGTTGATAAAGCGATTGTTGAGCGCCTGTCTCGAGACGCCAGAACCGCGAACCGAAAGATTGCGCATGACTTGGGTGTCACTGAGGGCACCGTGCGGGCGCGCATCAAGCGTATGCAAGAGGAAAAGCTGATTCGCATTACTGCTGTTACCAATATAGATCGGTTTCGTGATGCAGCACTTGCTTATATCTGGATCGAGGTAGAGCGCAGTCATCAGACTCAGGCTGTGGCGGAAGCGCTGACTGAAGTGCCTGAGTTGGGTTTTGTCGGTGTAATGCTTGGTCGTTCAGATATTCTCGCCATTACCATGGTGCGCAGCACAGAGCATTTGGCTGAATTTGTTCACAACAACATTAGTGGTGTGGAAGGCGTACGCCGTACGCAGAGCACCTTGGGTGTCAATTTTATAAAACACGACTACCGCATGGCGCGGATTGTCAGTTAGCTATTAGGTTTAAAGGAGTTTTGGTAAATGGATAAGCAAATGACAGCGGCAGAAATGGTGGCGCAGCTGGAAGATGGCATGACAATTGGCATTGGTGGCTGGGGCCCGCGGCGCAAACCTATGGCCCTGATTCGAGAAATAGTGCGCTCCGATTTGAAAGATCTAACGATTGTTTCCTACGGCGGCGCAGATGTTGGAATGCTGTGTGCTGCAGGCAAGGTCAGAAAACTGATCTTCGCTTTTGTCTCACTGGATTTTATTCCGCTGGAGCCCTATTTTCGTCAGGCACGGCAGAGTGGGGCGCTGGAGGTTATGGAGATTGACGAGGGCATGATGCTACTGGGGCTGCGAGCGGCAGCTTGGGGCGTGCCTTTTATTCCAACCGAAGTGGGCTTGGGTACTGACATCATCACTCAGAACCCTGACATAAAAGTAATCGACAGCCCGTATGACAATAAAGAATGGGTAGCCATGCCTGCGCTGAAACTGGATGCCGCCCTGATTCATGTGGATCACGCAGACAAGCGTGGCGTTTGTCAGATAGCTGGTCCGGATCACTATATGGACGATTGGTATGCCAGAGCTGCAGCCAAAACATTCGTCTCCTGTGATGAACTGGTGGACACCGGCTATTTTAAAGATCCAGCGATAGCGCGTCAGGTGCACTGGGAGCGTTCGGCGACTACCGGAGTTGTGCATATTCCCGGTGGAGCTCATCCCTCGTCCTGTCCACCTCAATATGGTTTTGATGTTGCGCACTTTAAAACCTACACCGGTTCTGCCAAAACAGACGAGGGTTTTAAGGGTTACTGTGATCAGTATCTTGGTGAATCTGAAGCCGAGTACCAACAAAATGTAGGTGGCCTCGAAGCCATTCAATCACTAGCCCTGCCTACCTATTAAGCGCATAGATTAAGAGAGCAAAGCAATGACAAATCCTACGACAGATTATTCACTCGCCGAACTTTGTATCGTCGCGGCGTCCAAAGCATTTGAGAACGACGGGGAAGTATTGGCTACCGGCATTGGTGTCATTCCTCGCCTGGCAGCCAGTCTTTCCATGAAAACCAGCAACACCGATTTGATGATGACAGACTCAGAGTCTTTCATGCTCAGTGAGCCCAACCCACTGGGTGCGCGAGAAGACAGGTTTGTGCAGGCTAACGAGAGCTGGATGGGCTTTTCCAGAATCTTCGATAACGTATGGAGTGGTTGTCGTCATGCGATGCTGGGTCCCACTCAAATTGACAGGTTTGGCCAGTCCAATACCTCGGCGTTAGGTGGGAGTTATCAGCAGCCCAAGGTTATGATGTTGGGTGCTCGAGGTTTTCCCGGCAACTCCATTTCTCATCCCAATAGCTTCTTTGTGCCTGGTCACAACACTCGTGTATTTGTTGATGGTGAATGTGATTTTGTATCGTCGATTGGTTATAACCCCGAGCGAATGCCCAAGGGACATTCCCTGGATGACGTTAAAATTGGCCTGATAATAACTGACTTGTGTGTGCTTGATTTTGGTGGGCCGGATCATCAGGTTCGCCTGGTGTCATTGCATCCCGGGGTGAGCGCAGAACAGGTGCAGGAAAATACAGGTTTTACAATTCACATTCCCGGCAGCGTTCCTGTCACTGCAGCGCCTACTGCAGAGCAGCTGGCCATCATCGCTGCAATGGATCCGCATAATCAGCGCGCTTTCCAGATAAAAGACAATCCCGCGGGCGATCGGTCCTGAAAAAGGTTTAAGTTATGCTCCAGACTCGATTGACAACATTGCTGGGCTGTAAATATCCCGTCGTGCAAACTGCCATGGGATGGGTTGCAGACCCTCGCCTGGTCGCAGGCAGTTGCAATGCCGGCGCATTCGGTTTTCTTGCTGGGGCTACTATCCCCCCTGAAGAAATGGAGCGTGACATTCTCCAAGTTAAAGCTCTAACCGATAAACCCTTCGGTGTGAACTTTCATATGTACCAGCCCAACGCGGCAGATATCGTAGATATGGTAATCCAGCACGGTGTTAAAGCTGTGAGCTATTCGCGTTCACCCGGGCCGGAGTTTATTCAGAAACTGAAAGGTGCAGGTGTTATTTGCATGCCAACGGTTGGGCTTCCGAAACATGCCATCAAGGCGGTTGAGTTGGGGGCCGATGTAGTTACTGTGCAGGGCGGTGAGGGCGGTGGTCATACTGGTAAAGTTCCCACGACCTTACTTATTCCGCAGGTGATTGATGCGGTGGGTACTCAGGTGCCGGTAGTGGCGGCAGGTGGTTTCAAAGATGGTCGTGGTTTACTTGCTGCAATGGCCTGGGGGGCTGATGGAATTGCCATGGGCACGCGTTTTTTGTTGACGCGGGAGAGTCCCGTACCTGATGTGACGTTGCAGCGTTACCTCGATTGCAAAAGCCCCGGGGATATTATTGTGTCCCGCGCGATGGATGGTTTGCCCCAGCGTATGATCATGAATGAGTTGCTGGCTGATCTTGAAAAGGCCAGTGGTTTAAAGAAGTTAATAGTAGCCTTGCGCAACGGTCTGGCTTTTCGCAAGCATACGGGTGCCAGTGTGCTTGGCTTGTTTAAGTCGGCCCTTGCGATGAGTCGCGACGACGACATGACCGCTGCTCAGGCCATTATGTCAGCGAATGCGCCCATGATTATTCAGAAGGCCATGGTCGAAGGGGAGCCCTCGCAGGGTGTGCTACCCAGCGGTCAGGTGGCGGGTGTGATCGACGAGTTACTCAGTTGTGACGAGCTCATAAATGCCATTGTGACTGAGGCAGAACAACGCCTGGCTCTGTTGGCGCTTCGGGTGAACGAAGCTTGAATTACTACAAAAAATCAGGAACGTCTTATGTATAAACCCTTTAAAACAAGCATAGAAAATGGCATCGCTGAAATGATTCTCGATCATCCTCCGGTTAATGCTTTTGATAGCGCCGGATGGTTTGCCATTGCAGCAGAGATCGATGCATTGGGTGAGAGCGAGGAAGTAAGGGTGATTATTGTAGCCGCTGCCGGCAAGGGGTTTTGTGCTGGCGTGGATATTAAGGAACTGGCCGCCGAGCCCAATAAAATTGTCGATGTGAATAAGGGCAACTACGAAACTTTTCGTGCCATACATCGCAACCCCAAGCCTGTAATAGTTGCGCTTCACAGTTTTGTGTTGGGTGGTGGTATTGGTATGGCCGGGGCCGCTGACATTCTGGTCGCATCCGATTGCACGCGTTTTGGTGTGCCAGAAATTGACCGTGGTGCGATGGGCGGGGGTGCTCACTTGCAGCGTATGTTCCCCGTACAGAAAGTTCGCTACATGTATTTCACGGGTGAATTTATCGACGCTCAGGAAGCTTATCGTCTGGGCGCGGTCGAGAAGGTTGTGCCATTACAAGACTTACTTCCCGCAGCCAGGGAAATAGCGGCAAAAATCGCCGAAAAATCGCCCGCCATGGTAAAGCTTGCCAAAGAAGCGTTAACCGGTATTGAAGATGGCAACCTGGAAGACAAATATCGCTGGGAGCAGGGGTTTACGTTGGAAGCTTACACCATGGGTGACTCCCAGGAGTCACGCGATGCCTTTGTAGGTAAGCGCGACGCAGATTTCGCAGGAGATAAGTAACAATGGATTTATCCTTTACCCCTGAGCAGAACGCATTTCGCGAGGAAATTCGCCAGTGGCTTGCCGAACACGTGCCAACGCAGCCCTTGCAAAGCTTCGATACCGAAGAGGGGTTTCGTCAACATAGGGCGTGGGAGGCAACGCTTAATGAAGGGCGCTGGGGTATGGTTACCTGGCCCGAGGCTCTGGGTGGGCGCGGCTGTGATCTGATTGAGTGGCTTATTTTCGAAGAAGAATACTATCGTGTAGGTGCGCCGCTGCGAGTTAACCAAAACGGTATTTTCCTGCTCGGGCCAACACTAATGGAATATGGCACCGAGGAACAAAAAGCCCGCATCTTACCCAGGATGGCGACAGGGGAAGAAGTGTGGGCGCAGGGTTGGTCAGAACCCAACGCAGGCTCGGATATGGCCGCTATTCGCTCAACCGCAGAGATTGACGGCGACAACTATGTAATCAATGGGCAGAAGACTTGGTCTACCCGAGCAGTATGGGCCGACTGGACTTTTGGAATGTTTCGTACCGATCCTGAGTCCCAGCGTCATCGAGGTCTTACATTTATTTTGGTGCCACTGGATACGCCCGGAATTACCGTACGTCCCATTCCCCAACTAGATGGCCTGCCGGGTTTTGCTGAAATCTTTTTTGACAACGTTAAAGTGCCTGTTGCAAACCGTCTTGGAGACGAGGGCGCAGGCTGGAGTGTGGCAATGGCAACTGCCGGCTTCGAGCGCGGTTTAATGTTGCGATCGCCGGCACGCTTTCAGGAAACCGCACGCCGACTGGTTGAGCTCTACAAAGAAAATCGAGCGACGGCAGACAAGGATCCGGCAGTTAAGGAGGCTGTGCTGCGCGCCTACATGGATGCGGAGAGTTACTGCCTTTCAACTTATCAAACCGCCTGTCGCTTGATTCAAGGTGGCAAAATCGGCGCGGAGTCTTCCACCAACAAAATCTTCTGGTCTGAACTAGACCAGGCTATGCACGCCACAGCAATGAGTATTCTGGGTGCTCGGGCAGAGTTGCTGCCCCATGCGCCGGATGCCTCTGGTGTTGGGAACTGGTTGGATGGCTGGCTGTTCGCACAGTCGGGTCCCATCTATGCGGGAACCAATGAAGTCCAACGTAATATTATTGCTGAAAGAATGCTGGGAATGCCGAGGTAAATCATGAATTTTACGTTCAGTGAAGATCAATTGTTGTTTCAGGATTCTGTTCGCGATTTCCTGGTAAATGAAGTGACGCCGGAAAAAATTCGCGCTAGCTGGGAAAAAGATGATGGTAGGGATCCGCTACTGTGGCAGCAAATCGTTGAGATGGGCTTGCCCGGCATAACAGTTCCGGAGGAGTTCGGTGGCCTGGGGATGAGCGAGCTGGATTTTGTGTTGCTCGCCCAGGAGTGTGGCTATGTGGCTTTACCGGAACCGTTGGTGCACAACGCACTGGTTGCGGTGCCTATGTTGAAGGAGTTAGGTGGCGAGTTGGCAGCTCAGTGGCTGCCAAAGATTGCAGCTGGCGAAGCAAAAGTTGCTGTGGGTCTGGAGCAGAATATTTTGGTAGAAGATGCGCATACGGCTGAGCTGTTGCTCATTCAAAAAGGCGATGACATCTTTGCATTAACGCCGCAGCAGGTGACTTTGCGGCACAACGAGTCCATTGATCCCTCGCGCAAGCTTTACGCTGTCGAGTTTGAAGATTCAGTACCGCCGCTGGCCAGCGGAGCACAAGCGGCCGCTCTTATAAATACTGCGCTGAACCGCGGAGCTCTGGCCTGTGCAGCCCAGGCTCTGGGTCTCGCGCAGCGCATGATTGATATGACAGTTCTCTACACGACTGATCGCCATCAGTTCGGCAAGCCCATCGGCTCATTTCAGGCAGTAAAGCATCACATGGCCAATATCGCGGTGCGTCTGGAATACGCAAAAGCCCCGGTTCATCGTGCAGCGTATGCTATTGCCAATGGGCAGGCCAGTGCATCCCGCAATGTGTCTCACGCAAAAATCGTAGCCTGCGAGGCAGCTAAGCTAGCGGCTAAAAATACTATCCAGGCGCATGGAGCCATGGGTTATACCTGGGAAGTAGATCTGCATATTTTTATGAAAAAGGCCTGGGCGTTAGCTAACACCTGGGGTGACGAAGGATTTCATAAAACCCGAGTATCCGATTATATTCTTGCCGAAGACGCAATTTTAGGCGCCGGCAGCACATTTTAATAACTCTTCTTACAAGGAAATAGTTTTATGGCAGACGCGTATATAGTAGACGCAGTGCGCTCCCCAACAGGCAGGCGTAAAGGCGGACTGGCCGATGTGCATGCTGCTGATCTGGGTGCACATGTATTAAAAGCACTGGTCGATCGCAATGATATTCCCGATAACGAATACGACGATGTGATGTTCGGTTGTGTGGACACTATTGGCCCCCTGGCAGGCGATATAGCGCGTACAAGCTGGCTGGCAGCAGGTTTAGCTGAGGAAGTGCCGGGCACCACAATCGATAGACAGTGTGGCTCATCTCAGCAGGCCGTGCATTTTGCCGCACAGGCCATTATGGCCGGAGTGAATGATGTGGTCATTGCCGGTGGCGTGCAGACCATGACCAGCGTTCCTATTTCGTCAGCTATGTTGGCCGCAGTACCTCTTGGTTTTAGCGATCCCTTCTCCGGCAGCCAGGGTTGGGTTGCTCGCTACGGAGATGTGCCTGTTTCCCAGTTCAACTCCGCTCAAATGATCGCCGACAAGTGGAATTGCTCCCGCCAGGATATGGAAGCTTTTTCGCTTGAGTCGCACCGGCGCGCATTGAGTGCAATTCAGGAGGGGCGTTTTGCACAGGAAATTGTGCCACTCAATGGTGTAGGCATGGATGAAACGCCACGCAACACATCGATGGAAAAAATGTCTGAGCTACAGCCACTGCAAGAAGGTGGAACAATAACCGCAGCGGTGTCCAGTCAAACCTGCGATGCATCGTCTGCGATGTTGATTGTTTCAGAGGCTGCATTGAAGCGCTATAACTTGACGCCAAGAGCCCGTATTGCACATATGAGCGTGCGTGCTGCAGACCCAATTTGGATGTTAACCGCGCCTATTCCGGCAACTGAATATGCACTTAAGAAATCCGGAATGAAGCTTGCCGACATCGATTTGGTTGAGATAAACGAAGCCTTTGCTTCGGTGCCCATGGCGTGGCTGAAAGAGACCGGCTTCCCTCATGAAAAAACCAACGTGAATGGTGGTGCTATTTCGTTGGGGCATCCTCTAGGGGCAACTGGCACAAAGTTAATGACGACTTTGCTACACGAGTTGGAACGCAGCGGTGGTCGCTATGGTTTGCAAACTATGTGTGAAGGTGGCGGTCAGGCCAATGTCACTATTATTGAGAGGCTATAGGTAATGACAGGAATATGTGAAGGAAGGGTAGTGATCATTACGGGTGCCGGTGGCGGTTTAGGTCGTGAATACGCGCTGGCGTTTGCCGGGCAAGGCGCAAGCGTTGTGGTGAATGACATCAATGCATTGTCCGCCGAAACCACTGTTGACGAAATCGAGTCTATGGGCGGCAAGGCGCTAGCCAATACGTCTGATATCACAAGCTATGACGATTCCTTGAATATTGTTAAAGCCGCTATAGAAACATTTGGCGGTTTGCATGTGGTCGTAAACAATGCGGGAGTGTGTCGCGACCGTATGTTCGCCTCGATGACCGAGGACGAGTGGGATCAGGTTATTGCTGTTCACCTCAAAGGGCATTTCTGTATTAGTAGCCATGCCGTTCACTACTGGCGAGCGCAGGCCAAGGAAGGCATCGAAGTCAATGCGCGGATAATCAACACCTCATCTGGCGCAGGCCTGAATGGTTCTGTAGGACAAAGTAACTACGCCGCGGCCAAAGGCGGCATTGCCTCGCTGACCTTAAACCAGGCAGCAGAACTCAGTCGCTATGGAATAACCGCAAATGCTCTGGCTCCTGCAGGGCGAACCGGCATGACTGAAGACGTATTCGCCGACATGATGAAAAAACCGGAGGAGGGGGGCTTTGATTACTATGACCCCGCTAATGTTGCTCCGCTGGTTGCCTGGTTGGGTTCTGCGCAATCGTCTCACGTCACCGGTCGTGTGTTTGAAGCGGAGGGCGGTAAAATTTCCATCGCAGATGGTTGGCGTTCTACCAAACCTGTCGACAAAGGCGATAAATGGTCCCCTGAAGAAATAGGCAGCGCTATAGATCAATTGTTCGCGCAGGAAACTCCCGCGCAAAAAGTCTACGGCAGTTGATCGAACATGGAAGAATTGGCGCATGGAATTTAAATTTACGGAAGAGCAGGAAATGATTCGCGACACGGCGGATGCTTTTCTTGCCCGGGCCTCAACCAGTGCTGCGGTTCGCAGTGCCATGGCAACCGAACTTGGCTATGATCCTCAGCTTTGGTCGAGTATCACACAGGAAATGTTTTGGCAGGCTATTAATATTCCTGAGCAGTACGGCGGAATGGGGTTGGGGTACGTTGAGCTAGTTGCCATGCTGGAGCAGATGGGACGCTACTTATTGTGCGCTCCCTTCTATTCTACGGTTTGCCTTGCAAGCAATGCGCTATTGGTTGCTGGTACTGAACAGCAAAAAGAAAAGTACCTGCCTGAAATCGTCGCTGGCTCAACAGCCACGCTCGCATACACAGGGGCAAAAGGTCGGTGGGATGCTTCGGCGATAGATGTTATATGCAAGCCTCAGGGCGATGGTTTTATTCTCAACGGTAGCTATCGCTTCGTGCCGGACGGTCACAGCGCAGATCTGCTTATAGTTGCGGCGAGAGCAGCTGACACACAGGGTGAAGAAGGTATCAGTCTTTTTGTTTTGCCGGCGACTAGCGAAGGCATTACACGGCAGTGGTTACCCACGATGGATCAAACGCGCAAGCAGGCGCAGCTGGAGTTTCATAATGTCAGCGTAGATGGCGCAAACGTGATGCGCTCGCGCGGGAGCGCCTGGCCCTTACTGCAGAAGATAATCGATCTGGCAACTGTTGCAATTTCCGCTGATCAACTGGGTGGAAGCCAGCAAACACTGGATAGCACCGTGGCTTATTTACAAGAGCGCGTGCAGTTTGGCCGCGTCGTCGCATCCTATCAGGCTGTGAAGCACAAAGCGGCAGATATGATGGTGAAAGTTGAAGCATCGCGTTCGGCAGTTTACTACGCTGCTTGCATAGCGGATGAGGCGCTGCAAGGTGGAGTCCTGGGTTCACAGCTCGCAGAGGTGGCAAGCACTGCCAAAGCCTATTGCAGTGACGCGTATTTTCATAACGCAGGCACGGCTATTCAGTTACACGGTGGAGTCGGTTTCACTGCGGAGTACGACATTCAACTATATTTCAAGCGCGCAAAGTCGACCGAAACCTTTCTCGGCGATGGCACGTTTCATCGCGAGCGCCTGGCTTGCATTTTGCTTGATGTGGAGGCTGTGGCATGAAGCTCAGTTTCAGTACAGAAGACGAACAATTTCGCAATGAGGTTGCCGCATGGTTAGCGGATAACCTCTGCGGCGAGTTTGAACAGATTCGCCATCGCGGAGGTCCGGGCGATGAGCATATGTTTGTGCATGAACGCATTGCCTGGGAGCGCCAACTACACGCCGGAGGCTGGACTTGCGTGGGCTGGCCTAAAGAGTTTGGTGGTCGTGGTGTGAGTATTGAACAGCAGGTAGTGTTTCATGAGGAGTATGCCAGGGCGGGCGGCCCCGGTCGCATAGGCCATATTGGCGAGACTCTGGCAGGCCCTACGATTATTGCGTTTGGCAGTGAAGAGCAAAAGCAGCGTTTCTTGCCGGGAATTTTACGCGGTGAACAACTGTGGTGTCAGGGTTACTCTGAACCTGCCGCCGGTTCAGATCTCGCAAATATTAGAACCAGAGCCCGTTTCTGCGAAGAATCGGGGCAATGGAAAATTTCGGGCCAGAAGGTGTGGACTTCACTGGCGCACGAGTCGCAGTTTTGCTTCGTGCTAGCGCGAACCGAAGCTGAGTCGGTGGGTCACAAAGGCCTGGGTTTTTTCCTGATGGAAATGGATCAGCCGGGGATTAAAGTCGTTCCCATAGAGCAGCTGACCGGTACCAGCGAGTTCAATGAAGTTTTTTTTGATGAGGCCGTATGCGGCGCACAAGATATTGTCGGTAAGCCCGGCGATGGTTGGAAGGTGGCGATGGGCCTACTTGGCTTTGAACGCGGCGTGTCTACACTGGGGCAGCAAATGTTGTTCAAGAACGAATTCGAAGAAATTGTGCGTCTAGCCAAAAAGAACGGTGCGGCTCAAAGCGGGGCCATTCGCCAGCGTATCTCCGACGCTTATGTTGGGCTGCAAATTATGCGAGCCAATAGTATGCGAATGCTCTCCGGCGGCGGCAACGGTGAGCTACAAAAAGAGGCGATGATATATAAACTGTACTGGGCAACCTGGCATCGCAATTTGGGCAAGCTCGCTATGGATGTACTGGGTGCTGAGAGTGAAGTTCTCGATGGTGCGCCCTATGAGCTCAATCGCCTGCAGTCCATGTATCTGTTCACGCGCTCCGATACCATCTACGGTGGCACGAACCAGATTCAACGAAATATTATCGCGGAGCGAGCACTGGGCATGCCCCGTGAGCCGCGCGGTTAACCTTCGATCAATATTAATAGGAGTTAACAATGGCACTGAAACAGCCACCCCCTTATGTCAAAGGCCATAACCTACTGACCGGCAAGTCTGTACTGATCACGGCTGCAGCGGGTGCTGGCATCGGTTTTGCCGCAGCCACTCGAGCCGTGGAAGAAGGTGCGCGAGCGGTAATGATTAGTGATGTTCACGAGGGCCGACTTGCCAAGTCTGTAGAGGCGCTTAAATCCGAGCACGGTCTTGAGTCGGTGTACGGTCAGATCGCGAATGTCACTGTAGAAGAAGACGTTTGCAAACTGGTCGAAAATGCGGAGTCCCTCATGGGCGGCGTGGATGTCCTCATTAACAATGCGGGACTGGGTGGCACAACGATGTTAGTAGATATGGAAGACGAAGAGTGGTCCAGGGTTCTGGACGTTACCCTCACCGGTACCATGCGTATGACCCGGGCCATGTTGAAGAAGATGCAACCAAGAGGTGCCGGCGTAATCGTCAACAATGCATCGGTGCTGGGTTGGCGCGCGCAGAAAGAGCAGTGCCACTACGCTGCTGCTAAAGCTGGTGTGATGGCGTTAACGCGCTGCTCGGCTTTGGAGGCGGCAGATTTCAATGTTCGCATTAATGCGGTTTCACCCTCGATTGCCTTTCATGAATTTTTGAAAAAGACCACGCCGATGGAACTTTTGGAAGAGCTGGCATCTAAAGAAGCGTTCGGGCGTGCTGCAGAGGTTTGGGAAGTGGCGAATGTAATGATGTTTTTGGCATCGGATTATTCCAGTTATATGACGGGGGAAATCGTTCCTGTCTCCAGTCAGAGGGCGTGAGGGAGCGTTTTTTTGGTATACTGCCCGTGTTGGCGTGAGAACGTGATTTTCGGGGATAGTCTGCTTGGTTGCATCTTATAGTAAGCGCTGCAAGAGTTCTGGGTTCAGTTTACTCGAGATGGTTGTCGCTGTGGCAATTCTGGGTCTTTCGCTTGGTGCATTGTATCAATCAGTTGCCGGTGCGACGCGTATCGTCAGGATTGATGAAAAGTACGCATACGGAGTGGAGCTGGCTCGCTCGTTGTTGGCAGGAAATGCTGCTGTTCCCCAGACTGGTATGAGTAAATCAGGTGAGACTTCAGGAGGGTTTTCCTGGTTTGTTCAAGCCACGCCAATTGAAATGCCCGAGGGCTCAGCCTTGCAGAGTGGGCGTTTGCAGCAAATAGAGATATCGGTTAGCTGGAACGATGGAGATAAGACCCGCGAGGTCGCTCTTCAATCCGTTGTAGCTGGCATGGAGTCCGTGCAATGAATCGAGTCCGTGGATTTACCTTGATGGAGGTAATGATAGCGCTTACGATTCTGTCGATGATGATGGTCGCTATCGTGTCTTCATTGAGGACATTTGCAAATACACAGGTCAGCCTGGAGAGAACGACGGCTCGGGTTGATGAAATGCGTATGGTCAGTGGATTTCTCAGGCGCTCGGTAGAAGCCACCATTTCTTCCGGTGGTGGTAACAGGGCACTTTCCTTTGATGCTGTGGAGGGACGGGAAACCTATTTTTTGGGTATGGCGTCGGAGTTTACCTGGGTTGCTCCCGTGGCGGCCGGAGCGGGTTTCGGAGGTGTTTATTTCATGCACCTGGGCCTTGAAGGAGATGCTCTGACTGTACGCTGGCAGCCCTATCGAAGCGGTGTGACACCAGTCGGCTGGGGGGATATGCAGGCGCGAGCTCTTTTACAAGACGTGCAGGAGTATCGTGTGAGCTATCTTCCAGTCCATGGCGGAGAATGGATGGACGACTGGAGTGATTCATCAAGCACGCCAGTTTCTGTCAGGATGCAGATCAAGGCTGGTGAGAAATATTGGCCGGAACTGCTAATTCGGCTGAATTAGGTGGCTAAATAAGCTCTAGACAGATAGGCAGCAGGCAGGCGTTTTATTTATGAGAGTTTTAGATGCGCACTCACCCGGCCCCATCCGGTTGCGGCAGTCGGGGGTAGCCCTGGCGATTTTGGTATGGTTTCTCGCCGCCATGTCTATCCTGGTGGCGGGCATTGTCTACCAGGCGCGTATGGATATTAAGTTGGCCCAATTACAAATTGGACAGGCCAGAGCGCAGGCGGCTGGAGATGGCGCGATTCAGTTGGCTCTGGCTGATCTGATAATCAGTGAGCAAGACGGCGAGTTTAACAGCAGGAGAATTCACAGCAGTGAATTTGTGTTCTCAGATGCCCGGGTGAACGTCAGGATTGTTCCCGTGGCTGGATTGGTGAATTTGAATCTGGCGTCTCAGGAGTTGCTGGCAGTTTTGTTTACAGATGACGGAGAGCTGGATGAAGGACGAGGGGAGGTTCTGGCCGCTAATGTGGTAGAGTGGCGTTCATCGCCGGCTCGTGACAATGCGACAGGCACCGCCTACGAAGGGCAGTCGGAATCGGGCAATGCGACTCCGGGCCCATTTGAAGCAATAGAGGGCCTGCTATCGGTTGATGGCGTTGACAGAGGTGTATATGAGCGGGTCAAGGATTCGATTTATGTTGATCCGCAGGGTCAAGCCGGTGTGGATTGGCAGTCAGCGCCGGTAGCGGTCCTCGCCATGCTCAATTCGGGAGGAGATATTGGTGTCCAGGATCTGGCACGGTCCCGGTTTGCGGACACCTCGGTGGATGCTGTCTCACCCGCAGGGGTGAATATGTCATTTCAGGAAGAGCGGTCGCTGTCGCTGTTTCGTATTGATGCCCTGGTGAAAATCGGTGAGGCTAACTACCGGCGCCGGCGATGGGTAGATCGAAGTCAGGTGGGGGCAGATGGTCTCCCCTGGCGTTTTTTTCGTACTGAACCGGTAGCAGGGTTAAATAAGAAAGAAAGAGAAATGTTGGTCTTTGTAGAGAGTATTTATGCTGGAAACTAGTCAGCCCTGGAGTTTGTTTGGCTATGACTTGCGCCGGGGATTGTATATTTTCCAGGCGGGTTGGCGAGACTTTCTTTGGGGGCCGAATTCGCCGGTCATGCCCTTGATCGACGAGACGCTCACAGTCTATGGCGAGCACGCAGAGCCGGTCTATTACCAGGCTGGTCGCCCCGTCTCCAAGCCCGATAATACGACGGAATTAAAGTCCAGCGCAGTGATGTTGCCGGACGAACTGGTGCTATCCAGAAAAATTACGGTACCAAAGGCTGCTGAAGCAAATCTGGCGTCAGTTGTCGCAATGGAGGTGAAGGCCAATAGCCCATTTCCTGAAGATGACACCTGCTACGGCTGGACTGTTCTGAGCACTACCGACCAAGAGCTGGCGGTACAACTGGTGATAAGTTCATCCAGCACCGTGATGGAATTTATTGCTAGTTTGCTTGATTGTCACGATGTTCATGCCCACGAGGCATGGGCGAAAATTGGAAATAATGTGGTGGTACTGTCAGGTTTCGGCGAGGCAGCGAGGCAGGGGCGCAACAAGAAGCGAATGATCCTGGGTGCCCTGGGGGTGAGCTATTGCCTGGCTGTCGTGTTGGTTTGTTTTGCTCTGGCGGCCGGGATGAAATACCTGGAGTTGCAGCAGGTAAATGAGATGTACCAAAATACTAATCAGCGGGCGGAAAATGCGGTAAAACTGCGCTCGCAGTTATCGGAAGGAAAGCGCCAGTTGGTGGTGGCAAACACCATGATAGCGCAGAGCCCTGACCTTTATGCCGAGTTGGTGAGAATGTCCCGTTTAATCGATGACGAAACCTGGTTGACTGGTCTAGACATACAAGGCACAAAAATTCGCATCGACGGCCAATCGCTGGATGCCGCCGCGGTCATGCAGAAGCTGGTCGATGAGCCCGCCTATGGAGAAGTTACCGCTCCCTCAGCGATTAGAAAGGACAAGCGGTCCGGAACAGAGCGATTTGTGTTGGATGTGCGCCTGGCCTCGAAGGGTGATGACGTATGATTCCCCCGATAAGGGCGGACCGGACAACGGCGGTAGTCGGATTATCCCTGTTCTGCCTGCTTGCCCTCGTATTATATGTAATTGGGAATTTCTGGCTTATGCGTCAGGAATACGCTGGGGAAATTGACAATATCACCCCCAGGACTGCCCGTCTGCTGGGATTTATACACAGCGAAGAGCAGCTGGCCGCTGCAGCCCATCAGGTAAACCAGGTTCTGGAAGAAGTGGCTTACTTTGACGGCAAAGACAGTGCCATGACGGCGGCCTCAATGCAGCAACAAGTCCGCGAAGTGATGGCGGCGGCAGGGCTCTCAGTATCGGGCAGCCAGATTCTTCCGAGAAGGAAAATTGAAGGCTTTGAGCAGCTGAACCTGAATATCACCGTAGAGGGTGATATTGGCTCATTGGACGAGGCTATCGGCAGTTTGAGAGTGCTGCGCCCTTTGGTGCTGATACAGTCGGTGAATATCAAGCCACTGCGAATAAGAAACACCAGACGGGGCGCAGAGAAGGCGCCAGAATCGGAAGATCAGCGTATGCTTTCAGTTCGTTTCCATTTGCTTTCGTTAAGGTTGCTGCGCTGATGCTGTATAGTACTGCGGATTATTTGGCAGGGCGAGGTGCCCGCCAATGAAAAGTACGGCCGAGCAAAACTTGAAGTTAGCAGCTATTGGCCTGAGCGGTCTGTTGATACTGCAGTTGTTGTGGAGTGGAGCGCGGCTGTTGCTTGTGTCGGCGCCCGACCCGGTAGCACCAGTGGAGTCAGTCTTGCAGCCTGGCCTGATCAATTACCGCGCGCCCGCCCCCACGGCGGCCAGTGAAGTTGTAAGCCGACCCTTGTTTTGGCAGGGACGAAACGCGTTTGTATACGATCCATCGTTTGAGTCCGTGGAAGATGGCCCGGCGGTACCCGCAAGCGACGCTATAAACAAGGTGAAGTTAGTGGGGCTATATTCTGGCGATAACCCTGGAGTCATTGTCATGCTCAAAGGTGAGCGCCACAGGGTGTCAGTTAACGAATCACTGGAAGGATGGACTTTGAGCCTGATGAATGCGGATGAGGCTGTTTTTGAAAATGGAGGCGACACCCGGACCATTGAATTACAGCATGTGAGTCCCAAGGGGGCGACGCCCACACTAAAACCCGTGAAAGCCAAGAGTAGGGAAGTTGACAAGTAATGCCAATAAAAACGAGCAAAGAAGGTGGAATCAGTTGACAGAAATTGCCATTAAACCTCTATTGGCCTTTGCAGTGGCCGCTATTTTTCTATCCGGCTGTGCGGCAATTGATCAGGGGCAGTCGGGAGCAGATATTGAGCCGAGTGCAGAAACGATGTCGGAGGTTAGCGTCGACAAAAGTTCAGATACAAATGTGTCCGGGCAACTGACTCCGGCTACAGAAAGTATGCAGGTATCCGCTGTCGGGCTGGCGCAAATGGAGGGGGCTGCACGCAACCAACCCACTCTGTTTAAGGGCAATGATCATATGGTTAATCTGCCCGAGCCGCGTCCAGCAATAATGTTTTATGGTGATGACGTTACCCTGAATTTTGAGCAGGCACCGCTAATCGAAGTCGTTCACGCGGTGATGGGAGATATCCTGGAGCTGGATTATATCGTGGATCACCCGATAAAAGGGGAGATTACCCTGCGAACCCGCACGCCGGTTCCACTAAACCAGCTTCTCAAAATCCTGGAGTCTTTGTTGCGTGCCAATGATGCCCTGATGTTGCGTGACAAAAATGGCCGGTATTATATCAGTGCATCCAAAAGTCTGAGTAAGTTGAGGCCCGGCATATCGGACGCCCGCGATCTGGGGGCTGGCTACAGTACAGTTATCGTGCCACTACGGTATATAGGCGCCAGGAATATGGCGGAAATACTGAAACCTGTGGCCGAGGAAGAAGCCTTTGTTCGAATCGATACGGCTCGTAATCTCTTGATGTTGGCTGGGACCAGGGGACAGCTAGACGGCTGGCTAGAGCTTATTGATACCTTTGATGTCGATATGCTCAAAGGTATGTCAGTGGGCATTTTTCCACTGGAGAACAGTACTGTAGAAGATATTGATCTAGCCCTGATGGGGTTATTGGGGGAGACAGGTGGTGGCCAGGAGGGCGGTGAAGCGGGCTTGGGGCTTAGCGGTCTGGTCAAGATAATTCCAGTGGAGCGCCTGAACAGTATCATGGTAGTTACCCCGAGGGCGCAGTATTTGGAGCGGCTGGGCGACTGGATCGAGCGACTTGATCGGGCTCCTGAGTCCAGTTTTGATCAGCGGCTGTTTGTTTATCCAGTGCAAAATGGCAATGCTGGCCATATTGCCGAGCTCCTCAGCAGTATATTTTCAGGCGGAAGCGGCGCTGGTAGTAGTCGGTCTAGTGGTGGAGTTGCCCCGGGTTTGACACCTGAGACCATTTCATCCCAAGGCTCTGGTAGCACACCCAGATCATCGGCTGGCAGTCCCTCTGGTGGCTCAAAAAACTTTATGCTTGGGAATGTTAGGGTGATTGCCGATGAGGAAAACAACGCTCTACTCATTTATTCGACAGGCAAAGAATTTAAGAAGGTAGAAGCTGCACTGCGCAGGTTAGACGTGGTCCCTGCACAGGTTATTATTGAGGCCAGTATTCTAGAGGTCTCATTGACCGATGACTTGAGATATGGCCTGGAGTGGAGCTTCCAGAGCGACCTTGGCAATGACTACACAGGAGTGGGTAAGCTAATAAATTCGGGAACATCTGTTACACCAGTTGTGCCGGGCTTTTCCTACGCCATAGCGAATGCGGCGGGCGATATTAGTGCGGTTTTGAATGCGCTGGCCGAAGAATCACTAATAAATGTTATTTCAACACCGTCGGTCATGGTACTGGATAATCACACAGCTTATATCCATGTTGGAGATCAGGTTCCCGTAAAAACGGGTACCGCTGTCACTGATGGAGGTACAGCTATTGAATCGATTACCTATCGTGATACTGGCGTTAAGCTTTCAGTAACTCCGTCTGTGAACGCTGGCGGTATGGTAACCATGGACATTGAGCAGTCGGTAACTGATGTTGGCACGGTTGATATTGCCACAGGGCAGCGCTCATTTCTGGAGCGTAATATCGACAGTCGCGTTGCGGTGAGATCGAATGAGTCGGTGGTGCTTGGGGGCTTGATTCGGGAAAATAAATCAAAGGGAGTAGCTGGTGTCCCCTGGCTGTACAAACTCCCAGTGGTGGGTAGTCTCTTTGGCACCACAGACAATAGCAGCAAGCGTACAGAGTTGCTGGTTATCATCACGCCTCGAGTCATGTTTAATGAAGGCGACTTGCGGGAAGTTAGTCGTGAAATGCGTTCCCGGATGCGTGATTTTGAGCTAATTGATCAGTCTCGCGGCGCACTCTTATTGGATAGTGATAGAAGCGGGTCACGCTAGAGCGGGCTCGGATTTACCCGAAACCCCATATTTTTTAGATTTAATTGGTATTATTGCACGAAAGCCTTTTCTGATTGGCCGTGTTGATTGTTTCCATGTTGTTAACTGTTGGAGTGTTACGAAAATGCGTAATTTGTTCGGTCGTGCGTTTAAACCTGTACTCGTGCTGACCATGCTGGTCAGTCTACTAGTTGCCTGTGCGGAGCCGCTATCCCCTGAGGAAGCTGTGCGCGTGCGAGCTCAGGGCTGGATGGATGCCTTGCTGAACGGTGATCTTGAGAGCGCATACGACTACACCTCGCCCAGTTACAGGCAATTCGCCACTGCTGGGCGCTACAACGCTAGAGTGGAGGGTGCTGTAGGTTGGGACACCGGAGAGGTCGATACAGTGGAGTGCGAGGGTCAAGTGTGTCAGGTCAGGTTCATTGTAGAATACGAAATCAAGCAAATGGGAGTGCGTAACCGCCGACCCCTGGACTATAAGTGGATTCAAGTTGAGGGTGACTGGTGGCTTTATGTCCCTGCTAGATAAGTGAGCGGGTAGCGCCCTGATTAGTCACTATATAATGTAATATTTACAGTAAACTATTTTGTCAGGAAGCTTGCTTTACTCCTTGTTTTTTATATAATCCCCACAGTTTGGTAGTTTAGGTGGAGCGCACAGACGTTCCCTTGAAAGTGTCAGACTGTTTTAACTAACGACGTTGACGCAAAAATGGCTATATGCTGATTTGCCGAGCGTAGGTTGGTCCGGAGTTAATCAGGTATATCGTTTAGTTAAGCGCTAGACTTGATTTGTGTTCTGGGGCATACTGCGCCTGCGTTTGTGCAGATATAACTAATAGCAAATTGAACTATTGTAAAACCTAGGAGCAACAACATGAAAAAAATACTTCCCATAGCGGTACTGTCTGCTTTGGCTGGTGTCAACGGAGCGCAAGCTGTTCACGTTAACCCAGACGGGCTCGGCCAGGTACTACTCTATCCTTATTACACAACTGAAGGTGGTCAGGACACTTATGTGAACCTGGTTAACACCACTGATGAAGTTAAAGCTGTAAAAGTTCGTTTTCGTGAGTCTCTGAACAGTGCTGAAGTTCTTGACTTTAACTTGTACCTGTCTCCAAAGGATCACTGGTCAGCTGTAATTACAGCTGGCAGTGATGCTGCGACAATTACATCAGCTGACACATCCTGTACTGTGCCTAGTGCGATTTCAGACGGTGCTACTATTTCCTTCCGGAACTTTGAGTATGATACCGATTCTCAAGCTGGATTGGATCGTACCGGTGAAGGTTACGTTGAAATCATCGAGATGGGTGTAGTTACCGATTCATCACTCGCAGCAGCTGCCACCCACGTGGCCGGTGTACCTTTCAAGTGTAGCGATCTGGTAGCAGCATGGTCTGGCGCAGGTCAATGGGTCGTTGCTTCGGACGACGGTGTAACTACTCCTAGTGGCGGTCTTTACGGCTACGGTGTTTTGATAGACGTGGCAGAAGGTACAGATGCGACTTATGACGCAGTTGCTCTGGATGCCTTCCAGTCTAATAACGCTATCCATTTTGCCCCGGGTGACAGTCGCCCAAGCTTGGACGACGGTGAAGCATTTGCCGATGTACTCGATGGCAATCAGGTATTTAGCATGGACTCCGTCACCAATATTGACGCTGTCAGTGCAGTATTGATGCACGATACTATCGCTAATGACTTCGTACTTGAGCCCTCTATCTCTGCAGGAACAGATTGGGTTATTACTTTCCCAACCAAGAACGTATATGTGAATACTGCGCCTATTCCTCCAGCGACTGTTGCTGTAGCACTGCCACCTTTCACTGACGTTTGGGATCCTACGGCTTCCTCATCGTGTGAGCCAATTGGCATTCAGTACTGGGATCGCGAAGAAGAAGGCGTACAGCCAGGCGGCTTGGACTTCTCTCCTGCTCCTCCAGGACCATCTGCTTTTGCACTGTGTGCAGAAGCTAACGTTCTTACCTTTAACAGCAGCAATGTGTTGAAGGCATCGGATCGTGGTACTGGTAGTGACTTGAGCGTTATCCATGATAACGGTTGGGCGACTATCAACTTTACCTCGGCAACACCAGGTGAGCGTGAGTTGTTGATGGACTCTGGTGAGATCCTTGGTGGCCTGCCCACTATCGGTTTTGCAGTACAGAAGTATGTTAACGGTGACGTTGGCGGTGTACTGTCTAACTACGCAGGTAGCGTGACGCACAAAGGTACACGTAGCATCACATCTGCAGCACCAGCACCATAGACCATAGACCATAGGTCTCAAGCACTGATAAAAGTGCAGAGAACTTAGGTAATAAAGAGAGCGCAGCATAATTTATGCTGCGCTTTTTTTTTAGCTAAAAAGCTCATGACGCGCCAGATCTTGGGGAACTTTTGGCATGGCTGGAGGACTAATCGTGGTGATGTGCATTGCTTTTTGGATTTGTGACATATTAACGATGGCATTTTACTGGCTAATACCATATGCTTTGGTTATATCTTGCAAAACGTGAACGATGTAGTCATTATTAGATAGACCATTTATGGAGAGTGAAATTATGCGTAAACTAGCAATTGCTGCTGCCGTGTCTGTTGGATTTGTACCCGTGACACTATCAGCTGCCAGTCTGACAATTGACGGCCAGACCGTAGAAAATGTAGAGATTGTAAGCCTGCAGATTACAGACGGTAATCTTAACATCGACACTTCTGGTACGGAGGTCATCGTTAATGGCGGGACGCCTACGCCTACGCCTACGCCTACGCCTACGCCTACGCCTACGCCTACGCCTACGCCTACGCCTACGCCTACGCCATCCGGTAACTGTGGCGCAGTGCCGAACGGAGTTGCCATGACAGATCCCCTGGATTGGTCGCAAGCAGGTCCTAAAACTTTAATTAAATTGGGCACTGAGATTAAATCGACTGCATTTACTACTACGTCCGACGCGAATCACTCGGGACAGGTCGGATTCGCCGCGGTCACTGGTGGGAGAAATTACACCCATAGAATGTGGATATCCTCCTGCGCTGCCGGGCCCGCCGGCACAGCGTTGCCTGAGAGTAAGTGCACCAGAGAGGCTGCAGAGACAGCGACTCTGAGTTGGGCGCAAAACAGCTGGGCTCGCAGCAGGTGCCACCTGGAGACAGATACGGAGTACTTCCTCAACTACGAGGCAGTGGATTGCAGCGGATCGATCTGTGATGTAAACCGGGCAGGCCTTACCAACTAGCAGCAGTGAAGTTGAAGTTTAACTTTTCTTAATACTGACTGAGAAAACGCCGGACATATGGTATATATGTTTGGCGTTTTTTTTTTTGTTCTGGAGAACACATGTACCGTTCCACTAAATATCTGGCAATCTTCCTTCTATCCCTACTAACCGTTTCCCACGCGCAGGCGCAGGCCGTGTTGGTAGGTGACGGGGACATTCAAGTCACCCAGGAGGACGTTGAACGTTATATCATTGAAAATATTCCATTGGCTAAGCGCGAGGCGGTGTTAGCGCGGGATGGCATGTTTAAAGAAATGGCGGAGAGCATTTATATCATGCGAAGCCTCGCCGCCGAGGCAGAAGCGCGGCCAGGGTTCGATAGGACCCAGGCGGCATGGGCGGCTAAAATGAAATACCAGAGGCGGGTGGTTGCAGAGTATCGCCTAGACTATGTAAGACGTACTTTAAAGGATGTAAGCTGGGACGCAGCAGCCAGGGAAGCGTATATCGTTGAGCCAGAGCGTTATACAACTAAGGAGACAATAAGGGTGTCTCATATCCTGATTTCAACTGAAGCGCGTTCGGATGAGGAGGCAATGCAATTGGCATCGGAACTACGTGCCCGGATTATAGCCGGCGAAGATTTTTCTGTACTGGCTATTGAATTTACTGATGATGCATCTGGTAAGCAAAATGGTGGAGACCTGGGCTTTTTCGCACGGGGGAGAATGGTAAAGCCCTTCGAGGATGTCGCTTTTGCGATGCAAAAAGAGGGTGAAGTTGCCGAAATTGTTAAAACGCCCTTTGGTTACCATATTATTCGCTTTAAAGAACGTAAACCGGCTATGCCAATTCCGTTTGAAGATGTAAAAGAAAAAATAATTGACGAGATTCAAACCCAAAGGGGTAATCAGGTCTGGCAGGATAAAATTATTGCAGCCCGTTCTGCTGCGAACCTGACACTCAATGAGGAACTTTTGCAAGAGACCCAGTCTAATTACCAGTAAGCTGTAAAACCAGAGTAAGTACTTTAATAGTAACCAAGTCCTGCATCAGGCCGCATTGATCAAGACATTTTTTGGAGCTGTCTTGATCAATGTGGCCTGTATCCGATTAGTTCAATTTGTGGTGTCATACTGTGCTGCTTTGCGCTTACCCCGGTGATCAAGGAATACTGTAGCCAATGTCTATCGACACGATTCAAAAATCTGTTCTTGTTGTGTGTCACGAGAGCTTTGATCGCAGCGTTCTGTCGGGAAAAAACCTGCTGTGGCTTGAGTATTCTTTTGTTGAGAGTTTTCCTCAAGATGGATTCTCCGCATGGCGGGTTGAATCATCTTCAGTACCTGCCAGAGTGGAAGTTGCCGATGGGTGCAGGTTATACCAAGGGGGGTTTAGTCAGCAGGCACTCAATCGTTTTTTTTCTGATGTATTGATTGGCCAATCGGTTACTGCTGTTGTTATAGCGGGCCTGTGCGGCTGTACCGTTGATTTGCCGCGAGTAGCGGCGATAATGGGGGTGCCCTCCCTATTAATACTGGATGAGCCCGCTGAAGACCTCTCCTGCCTGGACAATTCTACCGAGCACTGGCTGCGGGATTCACTGGCGAAGTGTCAGCTAATCATCCCGGGGTACCCCGAAACACCGCAGCAGTGGCCGACCTCCTGGATAAAGCCAGCGAGCTGGGGCAACTATGAGAAGCTGGAAGCAGTGCTTGAATCGCTTGCTGTGTCCCGTTCTGACCACGTAGGTTATGGGTTTGATTATTCTACCTACGAGTTTTGCCAACGGGATCACCCTCTACTGAAGACCATGCAGTGGGGCGACACCACGCATTTTGCCGGCTGCAAGCGTGTACTGGATCTCGGTTGCGGTGTGGGAATTTTCCTCGATTGTTTGCGCCAACAGGGAATTAACGGTGTGGGCGTAGAGCGCGACCCCGCCATTGCAGAGTATGGCAGGGGTATGGGCCTGAATATTATTGACGCGGACGCTCTGGATTTTCTGGAGCAAAGCGGGGAGCTCTACGATGGCATATACTGCTCACATTTCGTCGAACATCTGCCCTTTGATGTGGTGCAAAAGTTAATCCATTTACTGGCTCAAAGGCTAGTGCCCGGAGGCGTAGTGGTACTTGCCTTCCCGGATCCTGAATCAATTCGCTCTCAGCTGTTGGGGTTTTGGCGCGATCCGGAACATGTAAGATTCTATCACCCAGAGCTTATAACGGCCCTCGCATCATCGGTGGGACTGGAGCTTGAATGGTCCAGCTATGATGCACAGCCACATCAGGTGGTGCCTTTTACGGAAAAGCCAACTGCTGTAACGGACATTAATAAACTGGTGGGAATATCGGGGACAGGAGATCAGGAATCCCGCAATAACTGGTTCCAGTTTATTATGTCCAAATTGGGTTTTATCTCTCTGCGACAGTTCGAACTGTTAGAGCGGAATCTTAGGGAGTGGAGCGCCGAAGTGCAAAAGGTCCTGGAGCAACAGCGTTTGCTAAATGAACAGCTAAAGCAGCGTACCGATAGTTTGTGGGATGTAAACAAAACCTGGGCCTGGAATGATAATGCCACTTTGAAATTGAGAAAGCGTGCAGGCCAACATGTTAAATAGTGCATATCTGGATGAAAGCTGGCGAATTGTCATTATCGCCACTTCAGGCGATACCAGCCTGTTGCACGACACTCTGTCTAATGTAGAAGCAAAGTCATACAGTAAAAACATATCCATCCTTGCGGTGGATGACAAGAGGCTAAGCCCGTACCTGGAGGAGCTGGACTATCCTGTCTACTGTAGCTTGCCCGCATCAATGGAATCCGACAGTTTTTGGGCCACTACACTCTCCGTTTTTGAATTCAATCACGAAAAGACGGTATTTCTGCAGGCCGGTGTGAAAGTTCCGCACCATTGGGATGCCAGGTTAATCGCTGCCGGTATTAGAGCCAGGGGCGTATCCGCTGTTTCGCCCCTGTGTAGCAAGCACCCAATATTGTCAGCATTTTTTAACCCCTCTCATGAGCCGGGTCTGGCCTGTGATGAAATTGATCAATGGTTAGGTGACTATGTCGACGGTATCGAATTTGCGGTGCCCGTCATTCTGGAAAGCTGTGTGCTCTTGCAAGGAGATGCATGGGAGGAACTGGAACAGTTCGACACTGACGCACAGTTGCTTGAGTCGCTAAGGCAGGATGGACATTGCCTGGCCGCGACAGACCAGCTCTACATAGAAGATATAGGTGTTGACTATCCAACTAAGCTTGAATTTTTGCCGCAGGCTTTTCATAACGCCTATGGCGGTCGTCATCCTTTAACGGCTACTCGCCATGCGTTGGAGGAGCTTTCCGGCAGGCATGAAAAACCTGCTGAACTTCGCAAATGCCTGCCCGTCCAACTGCATGTTGGCCACAGTTGGGGCGGAGGCCTGGGGCGCTGGATAGAGGACTTTATTGACGCGGATACCGGTCACAATCATTTGGTTTTGAGGTCAATTGGCGACCTTAGTGGCTTTGGTCAATCGATTGCACTGTATCACTCCGCTCAAATAGGCGTCCCGTTACGCACATGGGTCTTATCTGAGCCGATAATGTCGACGATATTGTGCCACTATGAATATCAAAAGTTGCTCGAAGAGATAATATCCGAGTATTCAGTAGAATCGCTGATGATATCCTCCCTGATTGGTCATTCCCTGGATTTGTTGCGAACCAATCTTCTGACGACTTATGTTTTTCACGACTTTTTCCCGTTTTGCCCCGCGTTGTACGCGACATTTGGGGATGCGTGTCGATCATGTGATACAAAAGACTTGAGTGAATGTGCTAAGTCAAACCCCCTGCATTCATTTTTTAAGTTCGAGTCAGATGCTCATTGGTTATCCATTCGTGCGGCGTTTATTGATCTCATTACAGATCGCAAAATAGTGGCTATAGCTCCCACTGAATCCGTCGCCGCACGCTACCGCCAGTTGGAACCGAAACTGCTGGAAAAGACCTTCAATATTATCGAGCATGGCCTGGATCCGGCATTGGTCGATAGCCTGGTATCTGTTCCAGAGCTTGTATCTGGAACTCAGCAGCAAAGACTAAAAATTGTAGTTTTGGGCAGACTCTCAGCCGAAAAGGGCGGAGATCTATTCAAGGAAATAATTACAGAGATTTCGAAGGTCGCGGATATTTGGCTATTGGGTGTGGGTGAGTCGGGTGAGCAGTTCGTGGGAACGCATAACACAACAATTGTGCCAGAGTACAAGAAATCGGAGTTGGGTGGTTATTTGCGAGGAGTAGCCCCGGACCTGGGACTTTTGCTATCAGTGGTACCTGAAACATTCAGCTACACTCTCAGCGAACTGTGGGCGTATGGAGTCCCGGTCCTGGCTACGCGGCTGGGCGCTTTTGAAGATCGTATTGCTGACTCACAAAATGGCTGGTTGGTAGATGCCAGAGGTGGCCACATAGTCGATAAGATTCACCAGCTTGATGGTAACAGGGAGGAGCTTGCCAGGGCTGGGCAGGCTCTGCAGCGTCAAACTATTCGCAGTGCGTCACAGATGGTGTCCGAGTATAACGCTTTGGAGGTGCAGGCGCAGCGCGTGCCGATATCGCGCTATTATTTGCCACGCAGATCTCATCAAAATCCTTATAAGAAAGAGCAGAAACAAGAAGAACGGGCTCTCTACATTGGAGAGCCAGTCCAATATGGTGCCGTTCTTATAGAGTTCCTGTCTTATACGTCTGACAAGTTAAACCAAAGTCCGCGCTTACCTCGCCCGCTCGCTACCATGCTGCGCAAGATTTTGGCTTTCGGGATGGCACGACTTTCTCGAAAGCAGGCCATACACTATCATCAGGGAAGTACTAGCAAGCTTAGTAAGAGTGAGCAGTAATAAATGCGAGGCGACAGTAAGTGAAAACCGTATTCGATGAGTCCTGGAAGAATTGGATTAAAACCAATGTCGATAATGGGATGGATAAAGACGGTATCTTTAAAATCCTCCTGGACGAGGGCTATGAGTACCGGGCGATTCGTAAAGAGATGAGATACAAGCCAAGTGTTTCGCTCAATAAGTTGATTAATCCGTTTGATGCCCAACGCAAGAACGAGCCGCAACTATCGACCAACGAGGGGGTGAAGATTGACACGGGTAAGCTCTTTATTCCCGGTGCCAAAAGGCTAGAATCCCAGCGCCTGGAGCTCTATACCCTTGAGGATTTTTTAAATCCCGAAGAATGCGACAAAATCATAGAACGTATTTTAGCGAATCTCAGCGCCTCGACGCTTTCAAGTTACGAGGTGGACCAGAGTTATCGTACCAGCCGCACCTGCGATCTGGCCCAGGCAAATGACCCCTTTATAAGTGATATTCACGATCGAATTTGCCGAATAATAGGCGTTGATCGAGCGTATTCTGAAGAAATACAAGGGCAGTACTATGAAGTGGGGCAGGAGTTTAAAGCGCACACAGATTACTTTGAAGCGCATGAAATGCAAACACATGCCGCCGAAAAAGGACAACGTACCTACACGGTCATGATCTATCTTAACGAGGTCGAGGAGGGCGGCACAACCTGCTTTGTCAATGTTGATGCCAGCTTTAAACCGAGAACAGGCATGGCCGTTATCTGGAACAGCTTGAATTCCGATGGCACCCCTAATGTTGATAGCATGCACCACGCATTACCGGTTATAAACGGCTATAAAGCGGTGATAACGAACTGGTTTCGTTCCTCCGCTGGTATCAGTAGTCCTCCGCCTATGTTTACCAAAGAGCGCAATGAGTATATTCCCAGCTATACCAAAGTTGGCTTTGTCAAAAAGAAGCTGCCTGCGGAGCTGTTTAATAAAATTTCCACTTTCTATGGGGAAAACCGACAATCAGCCACAGACGAGCACATTCCGGGCGATTTCGTTTATAACGAAAATCGCAGTAAGCAAAGCAGTTGTCTGGTCGACCTCCCAGATGATTTGCGTCAGGAAATACACCATGCAATGAAGCCAGAAATGGAAAAGTGGTGTGGCAAACAACTTGACCCTACCTATGTTTACGGGATACGCGAGTATAAAAAAGGGGCGATATTAAAATTGCATAGAGATCGTTTTGATACACATATTATCAGCGCAATCATAAATGTGGACCAGCAGGCGGATGAGGACTGGCCGCTCGTTATTGAAGATAATTACTATCGTACCCATCATGTATTGCTTTCACCTGGCGATGTTGTTTTTTATGAGGGTGCCAGGCTTACCCATGGCCGCCCCATTGCCTTTGATGGAACAAATTTTGCCAATATATTTTGTCACTTCAAGCCGGCAGACTATGTGCCGGTGAATATTTAGTACCTGGCCGGGTATACTGTATTTGGCCACAGTATGTTTGCTGGGCATTTGACGAAATGTCTTCGTATGGGTCATACTTTCTCGGTTTTGGTGCCGGGCTAGTGCCACGGCCAGTACGACGGAATCCACGATAGGGTTGCGCCTCAATACATCACGGTTTAGCGGTAAAATACTATGTCGGAATACGATTCGCGTGTTGAATATCACAAGTGGTATTACGATACATTAGTGTGGGAAGAAGTGAAGTTTTTGGGCGTACCATGCTACAAGTCAGTTTCTGACATGTGGAATTATCAAGAAATTCTGTCGGAATTGAAGCCTTCCCTGATTGTCGAGTTTGGAACTTTATTTGGTGGGTCGGCGTTGTTTTTCAGTATGATCGGGCGAAGCGTGAATCCCGATTTACGGGTTTTATCGGTCGATATTTCACATGAAAATCTTGAGCCAAAAGCTCGGGCTGACGAGGCAATACGCTTTCTTAATGTATCATCGACGGACTCGACTGTAGTCGAAAATATCATTGAGTTAAGAGCGCAGACACCCGGCAAGACCTTCTTTATTCTCGATAGTGATCATAGGAAGGCTCATGTTCTTGCTGAGCTCGAGTCGCTCCGGGAAGTGGTGAAGCCTGGCGATTATGTTGTCGTAGAAGATGGCAACGTTAACGGTAACCCGGTATGTCCCGGTTGGGGGGAGGGTCCCAAGGAAGCGGTCGACGCATATTTTGAGCTCTACCCCGACGATTATAGGTTTGATAAAGAACGAGAGTCCAAATTTGGGTTCACTTTTGCACCTTCTGGATTTCTGGTTAGGAATTAAAGTGCCGATAAAAAATGAAGTACGCTGAAACATGATGAATCTGGGCGAATTTTTAGTCGATAAGGGCAAGATCACCAACCGTGATCTTGAGCGAACCCTGGTCGCCAAGGCGGAAATGGGCGGTATGTTCGGGCAGGTACTGGTCAAGCTGGGTCTGGTCTCCGAGTTGGATGTCGCTCAGGCGCTGACAGAAATACTACAGCTTCCCCTGCTTGTTGCTGCCGATTACCCTGAAGAACCCCTGCAAATTCCGGGTCTCTCTATGGATTTTTTGATCAATAACTCTGTGGTCCCGGTTGCCCTGTCAGATAC
>JADGEN010000269.1 GCA_016744355.1 Halieaceae bacterium | reverse complement strand
GCCCCACCTGTATATAGGTATAGCCTTCAGGCGCTTCCTGCAGGGAGATTTTGCCATTAGCATTCATGGCCTGATCTGCAATCATTGAAACAGAGGCAGCGTCAGTGCTATTGGCAATATACTGCGCAACTCCGCCCAGCATCTGGCTCTCCAGTTCGCTGTTGTCCGACTTTAGAGGCCAACTGGTGACATCGCCTGCTTGGTTCATTTGCAACACATGCAACTCACTGCTGCCCCGCTGTACGCCCTGTTCAATGCGAAAACGGAAGCGGGATGCCATGGGCTGCCCCTCCAGCTCGACCCAACCGGAATCCATAATGCCCGAGCGGGCGTCAACCCCTGCAATTTGCAGACCGGAAGCAGTTACAAAACTGCGAACCTGAGGCCAGACTTCCCCTGGTCCCATTGCTACCAGGGCCCAACTCTCGTCGCCCAACTTCTGAATTCGTACGATTTCATCACTGGCACCTGCCACCAAGGGTGTCGGCCTTGGCACCTCGAACTCTCCCGCCAGCACTAACTCGTCCGCAACGGGAGGGATAGCGTATATTTCCTGGGAAAAATCGGAGTTTTTCCCTTCGGGAACCTTGATAACAGGAGTTTCTGGTGACCGTTTGTAATCCTCGGAGGGGTCCCTAAAGACACCCTTGTCGCCAAAAAGGTAGCCGCAGCCGCTCAAGGTAATCAGTGCCAGAGCCAACAGTACTCCACGCATGCCTACTTCCGTTTTATTTGTCATTCTACTTTCAATCAAACCCCGGCACTCTCCATTGCTGCTTCAACTTGAGCGTGGTATTGCTCATCCAGCAGGGTTAGCGGCAGCCGTATTCCGGGGCCTAGCAAACCCCTTTTGTAAGCCGCCCATTTTACGGGAATAGGGTTGGCCTCCAGAAATAGCGCGCTATTCAATGCCTCTAATTTATCGTTCTCGCGGGTAGCGCCCTGCCTATCCTTTTGCAGCGCGTAGCGACACATATCAGCAGAACCCTGCGGGGCAATATTCGCAGTTACTGAAATGCTGCCATGGCCACCGGCTAAAATGAGTTCCATCGCGGTAGCATCATCGCCGGAATAAATCGCAAAGTCTTCGTTACAACGAGCGATTAAATCCTGTCCGCGCGCCAGATCGCCGGTGGCGTCCTTGATCCCGACAATATGCTCCAGGGCCGTGAGCTTCATCACTGTGTCATTGTGCATATCGACACTGGTTCTACCGGGCACGTTATAGAGAATCTGTGGCACTGCGACTGTTTCGGCTATTGCCTTAAAATGTTCAAATAAGCCGCGCTGGGTGGGACGGTTATAATAAGGGGTCACCAACAAGCAGGCATCGGCACCCGCTTTAGTGGCGGCTTGCGTCAACTCAATGGCCTCAGCGGTGGAATTTGAACCTGTGCCCGCAATTACAGGCATACGCCCATTGACGTATGAGACACAATGCTGAATAAGTTCGCAGTGTTCAGGTACACTGAGAGTCGCACTCTCACCTGTGGTTCCTGCTGCTACAACAGCGCTGGTTCCTTTTGCGAGGTGCATATCCAAAAGTGACTCAAGGCTGACCCAATCTATGCTGCCATCGGTGTGCATGGGAGTCAGCAGGGCGACGATACTGCCGGTAATCATTTGAAATCTCCAGAATAGCTTGGGGCGGTTCGACATATTCCCAGGGAAGGTCGACATTATCCACGCCCTGTGCGGGAAGACAACTGGATTGGACACTATTTGGCTTCATTGGGACAATAG
>JADGEN010000268.1 GCA_016744355.1 Halieaceae bacterium | reverse complement strand
ATGGTGCAGTAAGCGGAGCGA
Organism: Halieaceae bacterium; assembly: GCA_016744355.1. Classification (GTDB taxonomy): domain Bacteria; phylum Pseudomonadota; class Gammaproteobacteria; order Pseudomonadales; family Halieaceae; genus JBALVT01. The sequence goes on along the minus strand of JADGEN010000268.1, from coordinate 1,737 downwards.
CAAAACAATGATAGAGAGCAAGAAAAACGGACGACAGCGTTGCTGTGTTGGTGGTGCTGCGATAATTATTTTTGCTGCCTTGCTGAGTGTGACGGGTTGTGGCGAGCAGAACTGGGAGGCCAGGGAGGCTATGGGGTTTAGCCTGCCACTGCTGGATGGCAGCAGTGAGATCAACTTGGAAGACTATCGAGGGCAGGTTGTTTACCTGACTTTTTGGGCTTCCTGGTGCGTTCCCTGCCGTCAGGAAATGCCCTATCTGGAACAGTTGCGCGAGCGCCATGACGGCGAGGACTTTGAAGTCATTGGTATTAACGTTGAGGAGAGCTTGTCAGGCGCCCTGCAATTCGCAGAAGATTATAATCTGTCTTTTCCGTTGTTGTGGGATAAGGACCGTGCAGTGAGCAAGGCCTATATGGTGCCGGGTTTTCCTACACACTACGTGGTGGACAGACGCGGTAAAATTCGATATTCCGGTCTGGGGTTTACCCTCAAAGATGTGGCTGCGGTGGCACAGGAAGTCGAGACCCTGCTTGCGGAGTCAGTCGATGCAGCAGATTGATACTACTTAATAACAGGCCAGCGGCGAGAGCATTGTGAAGGCTTACCAGCAGTAGCGGTAGGCTAAACCAGATCATACTCACGCCCAGCACTACCTGACTGATAGAAAACAACGAAACAGCCAATACCGTGCCACGCAATGTGTCGTTTATCTCGGGCGCCCCTTTTAGTTTACGCATCAACCAGGCGAGGTAGGCCGCGGTAAAAATCGCAAACAGCCGGTGGGCCATACTTAGCAAACCCAGAGATGAAGTGCGCACGACCTGGGCTGTGGCATCCAGTTCAATTGCTCTAAATGGGTTGAAGGCATTTGATAGATTCCCCGCGGCTAAGATATTACTCTCGCACTGTAGCAAGTCTGGACAGCTCGCCGATGCGTAGTTGGCGCTACTCCAGCCCCCAAGAACAATTTGCAGCAGCACCAGGGCTAAGGCGATCTTGGCCAGCGGTCTATAGGCGCTTGTGTGTTTGTCAGGTGTGATGACACCCGCTTCCCGTTGCATCAACCACCACAGTAGCCCCAGCATTGCCATGCCGCCCAATAAATTGCCCATGGTAATCAGCGGATTGCTGCGGGTGGGGGTGTAATAGCCTAGTAGAGACAGAAAGACTGTGATGGCAAAAATGGCCAGCGGCACCAGCAGGCCTGTTGCACGGGACTCTCGTTGGCGAAGGGAAGCGGCGAATATAACAATGATAAATAGACCCAGAGTACTCGCGATATAGCGGTGGGCGAGTCTGGCATTGTAGTAGGCCACATTGCGTGCATCTTCCATTAGCACGGTAACCCCTTTCTTTTCCGTGTCGGGGTTAAGTTGTGCATAGCAGCTGGGCCAATCTGTGCAGCCCACTCCCACTTCAGCGAGACGAATATAAGCGCTCAGTATTACCATGAGTAAAGTCATGAGCAGTGACAGGGTGACCAGTGAACGATAAATAGTAAGCACTCCGAGATTTATCTGCCAAGAATTATCGCACTTCTAACATGTTGATCAATTAAGGTTTTCGATACTTGATGGTGGCTCAAGCGACCTATCCAGGGCGCCGACGTCGAGTACCGGGGAGGCGTCAATATGTTCGGCATCCATCATATAGGCCACCCGCTGCAGCGCCGCGATAATCATGGTCTGTTCCCATTCCTGCAGGTCATTGAACTGACTGGAGAATCCGGCCTGTAAT
>JADGEN010000267.1 GCA_016744355.1 Halieaceae bacterium | reverse complement strand
GCCGAATGGCAAACTCCGCTGAAAACAGGCCCGTCAGCTGCTTCAGCACGGCCAGAGCTGTGCGTGGGTGAGCCAGGCCGTAAACGCCTACATAATCTATCACGGGCCAGGCAGCGAAACTTCTCAGGGGGTCGTCCGGGTCGCCATGGTCCCAAACATTTGGAAGCCGCTTTAACAGGCGCGCCGTTTTGGCAAAGTCCCCTGGCAAGAATCTGTGTAGTACCTCGATTACGTGGTACACGCGTCCCTTTAACTCCAAAGTCTCCAGGCCACTCATTGCCTCGGATACAAAGTTCACGGTGTCGAAGTCAGGTTTTACCTGTTCCAGTGCACAGGCAATGCGCTCGAGCGCCGATTCACCGAGGCCGTTCTTCATCAATTCCACAGATTTATTTCACCTTTCTATCTGGTGTATCTAAAGAAATACCGCCGCACTGATACGGCGTCTATCGTTTAATTGAGGGCACTGGGATCTATGACAACGCCTAGGGAACGTTTCTCAATAATACTCCCCTGCTTAGTGTCCTTGTGCCGGTAGGTTACCTTCATGCCGACATCAATGCCCAGCTCCTTGTCGTCAGACCAATAGCGATATTTCTGGCCATCGATGGTCAATGTATGGACGTAGTGAGGCTTCATGCCCAGCCACTCGGTGTGAGGGCCGTCGCTTGATTTCGCCTCCAAAACTCCGCGCCCAATTTTCTTGGGCGCCTTATAACCCTGTCGGCTACCCTTAAAACCTGCCATGACTACCTCGCAATCTGTGCTGACAATATGCAGACACAGTTTAGATCAATTTTGACTGCCGCCATGAAACCCGAAAAATCGGGTGGCTGGAAGATCCAAGTCAGTTTTTACTGCCAATCAGTACATCTAAGGTTTTAGTCAACAAACCCATGCTTTCGTCGACCAAGGTGTCCGTGATGGTCAACGGCGGAAGAATGCGAATAACATTTTCTCGTATACCACAGGAGAGTAAAATCAACCCTTGATGTGCGGCCTCGGTCACGATTGCCGCAGTTAGCTCGGGATTTGGCCGTTGGGCGTCCCCGTCATGAACCAGCTCCATGGCGATCATCGCACCCAGGTTTCGAACGTCTCCGATGTGCTGAGGATATTGAGTTCGCATAGTTTGGAGTCGCGAGACGACGCGTTCACCAATCTCGGTAGCGCGGGCACACAAACTTTCCTTTTCGATAATATCGAGCACGGCCAAGGCAGCCACACAGGCGATGGGCGAACCTCCGTACGTACCGCCCAATCCCCCGGGATGAGGGGCATCCATGATCTCAGCCTTACCCACCACTGCGGCAAGCGGGAACCCCCCAGCGAGACCCTTCGCCAGGGTGATGAGGTCGGGCTCTATACCAACGTGCTCGCAGGCGAACATTTTCCCGGTGCGAGCAAAGCCAGATTGAATTTCATCACAAATTAATACGATACCGTGCTGATCACATAGCTGGCGTAGCGCCTGCATGAACTCTGTTGGGGCCTGGTAAAACCCACCCTCGCCTTGAGCCGGTTCTATAATCAGCGCTGCAACACGACTGGGCTCGATCTCAACGGCAAACAACATCGCCAACGCATCAAGCGCCGTTTGTGATGACACACCGTGGTATGCATTTGGGAACGGCGCGTGATAGATTTCCCCTGGGAATGGTCCAAAACCGGTCTTGTAAGGTGCGACCTTACCGGTCAATCCCAGCGTCATGTTGGTGCGGCCATGAAACCCACCCGTAAAAGCGACTACACCAGACCGCCCAGTGTGGCTA
>JADGEN010000266.1 GCA_016744355.1 Halieaceae bacterium | reverse complement strand
CATCATATTAGTGGGGGCTTAGCGTCAATGTGTCCGAGCCGAGGCGGCCGGACAAAAAAAGATGAAAAACCAACACTCCCCGAGGGCCACGGACACGGCTCCGGAAACATTGGACAAAATATATGGAAATAAAACAATAGGTTACAGGCTCCGCACCAAAATGGGGCGCGATCCTATTAAGCGGCTTCCTGCAAACTTTTTTTGAACTGCGTCGGTGTTATCCGTGTCACTTTTTTGAAAGCATCGTAGAAGGAAGACTTCGATTTGAAGCCCACCTCCATCGCCAGATCAACGATCGCCATCTTACTGGTCTTGGGATCGGCCAATAATTCCTTTGCCAGCTGGATTCGGTAATCGTTCACGAAACTGAAGAATCTCTGGTTCATCTGGTCGTTGATGACCTGAGAGGCCTGGTGATAACTCATACCTGCGTGCTCCGCCAGGTCTCTTAAGGTCAGGTCACAATCCAGGTAGAGTTTCCGCTCCTGCATTGTTTGCATGAGGCGAATTTTATAGCGTTGCGCATCTTCGAGAGTAATTCCGGAACGGGCATACTTGGCCGACTCGGAAACTGCCGGTGTAACATCAGATACCGGTACCGGCTCTGGGGTGCTGCTTTTCATCGTGACCTGCTCTGACCCGGAATCAAGCACAGCCATGGGCTCGGGCTCAGGTGCGAGGACACGATCATCCGAGCCAGTGATACCCGAGCGAATACGGGGCTGATAAAGCGCCCCAATGCCAATAATATAAAGACCCAGAACCAGGAATAGAAAAGGCATATTCGGGCCTAGCGCGGTAATTTCGAACTGGCCATACAGCATAAGCCCGCCACGATTGAAAGCTAGAAATAGCAGCAGAAAAAGTGCGCACATATAGGTGAGAATACTCAACCACCGAAGACTCATCTTATCGGTAAAAGAAAAGTGCCGCTCCAGATTCAGGTTATGGTTACGAATTTGACGCAAAACCAGGTAACAATAGATGCCGAACTGAACGGAGAACAAACTGCCCTGCAGATGCAATTCAACCCAGGTCCGCCAGAAAGCCGGAAGTGAACCCAGTATATTACGGCCGGTTTCGAGGTCTTCCCGACTGCCCCAGAGGTAGCCGAGAAATTCCAGTTGTTGCTCTCTGGGATTGAGGGCGAATGTAATGGGGGCGCTAAACAACAGGGCACATGGTATGAAATGAAGTAAATGGGCGAGCCTTAACGGTCTCGCAGACATTGCGTAAGCATACAGGTATAGCAGAGGACCCCAGGCGAAATCCAACGGTATACTAAACAGGCTCCACTCGGGATATCGCGTGAATACATCTGCGCGAATGAGACAGCTGAAAAGGAATCGAATTGCAATGCAAGCCACCAGCGCAGCCATGAAAGCATTGGCGCGCCTGTTTCCCGTTTGGGAATACAATAAAATGCCGGCCAGAATCACACCATGGAGAAAGCCAAAGCCATACAGGAAGCCAATCAAGTCCATTGTCTCGCCTATATCCCGCCGTTTTCACATAGGGATACTTTATCCAGATGTTCTGTAGCCAAAGAGCTGCCTCAAGCATTGGGTCATATTTTCTAATGCTACCACCAGCCTTGTCCGCAGGCATAGCGACACAGCCTGATAAACCCATCAGAGCCGACAAAATTTTCAGGGTGCAATATTCGAACTGAGCCAACAGCTGGACGCCTGACGCCTGTCTGATCGTGATATCGCTTATGATTGTAGGAATAGGTTGTTTGGTAGGACTACACGGACTCGAACCGTGGACCCCCTGCATGTCATGCAGGTGCTCTAACCAACTG
>JADGEN010000265.1 GCA_016744355.1 Halieaceae bacterium | reverse complement strand
CACACCTCGCTCAATGTTATAGCCGATCATATTCGTTCCTGCTCCTTTTTGATTACAGATGGCGTGTTGCCCGGTAACGAGGGGCGCGCCTACGTTTTGCGCCGCATTATTCGACGCGCAGTTCGTCACGGTAACAAGCTGGGTGCCAGTGCGCCGTTTTTCCACAAGCTGGTTGCACCTTTGGTCGAGCAAATGGGGGAAGCCTATCCCGAGCTGGTCAAACAACAGAGCCAGATAGAGAAGGCCTTGCTTAACGAGGAAGAGCAATTCGCCAAGACTCTGGACAACGGCATGGGTATTCTCAATGAAGCCCTGGCCAATCTGGAGGGTGATGAAATTCCCGGTGAAGTTGTGTTCAAACTTTACGACACTTACGGATTCCCTACCGACCTGACCAATGATATCGCCAGAGAGCGAGGCCTATCGCTGGATATAGACGGCTATGAGGCGGCCATGGCGCAACAGCGCAGTCGCTCCAAAGAAGGTGGTAGCTTTAAAGTCGATTACAACGATGCGCTGCAACTCGATGGCAGTACCGAATTTGTGGGCTACGACAGCTTGAACGATAAGGGGCAGGTCGTCGCCATTTTACTCGATGGTGAGCAGGTAGAGGCGCTGGGCACTGACCAGTCCGGTGTGTTGGTTCTGGACCGCACGCCCTTTTACGCAGAGTCGGGCGGTCAGGCAGGTGATGTCGGCTTTCTAAGCGCAGACGGTGTACGCGTAGAAGTTAGCGATACCACCAAGGCCAGTGACCACCACTTGCATCACGCCAAGGTTCTGAGCGGCGCTGTCAGTGTGGGTGACTCCCTGCAGTGCATTGTAGACCCGGGCGTGCGCCAGACTACGCGCCTGAATCACTCTGCCACGCACTTGCTGCACGCCGCTTTGCGCAAGGTGCTGGGCTCGCACGTAAGTCAGAAAGGCTCACTGGTGGACTCGCAGCGCCTGCGCTTTGACTTCTCCCACCCCGAAGCAATCAAGCCGCAAGAATTGAAAGCCATTGAAACCCTGGTGAATGAACACATCCGTGGCAATAGTGAAGTGATGACTAGAGTGACCGACATGGACTCTGCCGTAGAGGCCGGTGCCATGGCTCTGTTTGGTGAGAAATACGGTGACGAAGTGCGTTTGCTTTCTATGGGTACCGATGACTTTTCGGTAGAGCTGTGTGGTGGTACGCATGTTTCACGCACGGGCGATATTGGACTGATGCGTATTGCTTCCGAGTCGGGCATTGCCGCCGGAATCAGGCGTATCGAAGCGGTGACCGGTGCTGCGGCACTGGCACTTATCGATCGGGCAGATCAGCAGTTGGGTGCTGTGTGCGAACTGGTTAAGTGCACCACCGACAACGTGGCTGACAAAGTGGCAACCCTGCGGGGTGACAATCGCGACAAAGACAAGGAAATTGCCCGCCTTAAACAGAAGCTTGCGACCTCAGCTGGCGGTGACCTCACTGCGGGAGCGGTGGAAGTGCAGGGCATTAAGGTGCTGGCAGCTAACGTAGAGGGAGCCGATTCAAAGTCACTGCGCGATACCCTCGATCAGGTTAAAAACAAGCTGGGCAGTGGGGTGATACTACTGGCTGCTGTGGAGGGTGACAAAATTGCCCTGGCGGCGGGTGTGACCAAAGACCTTACCGATAAAGTAAAAGCCGGAGACCTGATGCGTGAATTTTCCCAGCGCCTCGGTGGCAAGGGCGGTGGTCGACCCGATATGGCACAAGGTGGTGGAAGCGATGTGGCAGGTTTGTCTGCTGCACTGGATGCGGTTCCGGCCTGGGTGGAATCCACTCTAGGAAACTTATGAGC
>JADGEN010000264.1 GCA_016744355.1 Halieaceae bacterium | reverse complement strand
CTAACAAGGAGTATCGGACTCACTCTGTTCGGAATGGAACTACACCAGTGAACTCTGGGAGAGCAAAGGTAATCGATATCAATGAATACCGGTGGCAAAAACACTGTCATGGATTATTTGAATTGCCGATGGCCGCTTGAATTTGTAATTCGCCAGGGACAAGTCCGCACGGGCGACCTTGGCAGGAATTGAGCTCTGGCGAATGCTGAAGAAAGGCCAAAGCAAGAGTTCGTTGCCGGCGTGGGAACAGTTTTACGCACTGGCCCTGGCAGGATAGTTACGCCTGATGGGTACAGTTATTCTGCATAAATTTAAAAATGCGACAGAACCGGTTTTCTTGGCTGTAGTCTTACAATATGCAAGGGCCTAATATGGTTTTGACAAAACATCTTTTTGAGACCAAGGCCATCTAGCCTCCTACCTCAAGCTATCGCCCTGCCCCACTTTCGGTGATTTAACTTGGTGGGATGTTTCATTACACTGATACCATAGCAAGAGCTGCCAACTAAGGCGATGCCCTACATTCTGGTCACGTAGTCCAGTCCACTGGTGACGGCCATCACCTGCGCCAGAATACAATTTTCGCTATCTACCATTGGACTGTCAGGATAAACCTCCGTTGTGGTGCAGTAGCTGGCATCGGTGAAGCCTGTGCACAGCCCCAACGCTTTCGTAGGGTAATTGATTACCCCTGGTTGAGAAATTGGCTCGCCTATGATTCTGCTCTCTGCATCGGCCGGGGCAATGTGTGTGACTTCACTCACCGCCTTTATTATCTGTTTTTGCAAATCATCCACCGGATTCTCAGTGTCGCCCACGAGGTAAAAGCCATCGGGGATATCCCAGAATGGGTGGTCGACATTATCGCGCGCTGCCAACGCCGGCCTGAATTCGGTATTGTCGGTGTCAGTCGTTTCGTGCAGGTCTATATGTAAGGTCAGTTCAACCCCGAGTGTGGCGAGATACTGCATTAGAGCTGCTGATTCCTGTGCCTCACTATTGGGCAAAAAGGAGCGATTGGGGTCAATCGCTTCCGGATTCCAGCGGTTGATGGTTTCATAGGCCCAGGGGCTGATGCAGGGTGCAACCAGGAGGTTGACCTGATCGCAATATGCCAGCGCATTGCTTTGTAAAAAGCGGATAGCTCCCTGTACTCCGCTGGTTTCATAGCCGTGCACGCCGCCGGTAACCAATGCGGTTGGTTTATCTACTGACCAATTTCTGCTCTTCACTACATACAGTGGATAGCGATCAACCTTCCAGGGGAGTACGCCGTATTGCTCTACATCGAAATGGACTGCTAACGGCTGCAGCTTTTCCTGCACCTCTTGCCGGTAAGACCGTTTGGTCGACTGCATAGCCAGCCATTCACTTTTCTGGGATGCGGACCATACTTTTCCGGGGGTGCCAATCGGGTAGGCAACTTCGTGATTCATCGTTATAGCGACCGTTCTGGAAAGGGTTTCGTTACGCAGGATGTGACTCCCGACCTTGCTGTATATAGTATATCTAAGCGAGCGGTATCAACAAATTAACTTTTTCGGTATCACCACCAACGAAGTTCGGATAAAGTTCGTTCTCAATCATCCGGTCCCACCCTGCCTTCCACCACAAACAAAACTCGTTGCTTTTCTTGCGCTTACTTTTCGACTCCACAACACACCCGCCGCCCCCATAATCGGTGGGTGGAAATGTGGTTGTATGGCAATTGCCAATCATCGCCCTCGACCATGAGATTGATGCATGCTTCCATCTATCAATGCATGCTGTCTAGAGGGGCTGTGCCGCGACGGCGATCAATACTTGTCCGCCATAGTAAAATGCCAAACTGGAGCCGGGCTCGCCCATGGCCAGAGCGGCTATGGCGATTACCAGTAGCG
>JADGEN010000263.1 GCA_016744355.1 Halieaceae bacterium | reverse complement strand
AGATAGGAATGTCCCGCTCTGTGCGGGCCCGGTAGTCAGCGAAGGGCGCGTAACTATTGTCGCACAGGGGCCATAAATCCGGTTTTTCATCTGCAGTGGCCAGACGTGCATGCAGCACCATTTTTTTGCCACGGTGGCGCACTGTGATATCCGGGTTTTTGGCTATATTGTAGTACCAAACAGGGTTCTTTGGCGCTCCACCCAGAGAGGCTACCAGTAAAACCCCCTCGCTATAGGGCACATACATCAAGGGCATAGTAATGATTCGGCCAGATTTTGCCCCCGTCATTGTTACAAAGCAGACTTCATCGCCAGCGAGGGTGTTGAACATTTTTCCAGCGCTAATACGGTTTAGAAAGATGTGGCTGCGAGACATTGTCTTCATAAACCACTTGGGCGGATTGAACTGTTTTTTATCGATAGAGCTCTGTTTGCTCATGTGGCACCTCTCAGGGTCGGATATATTGCCGTCTATTATGGTGGATTTGGTTGCCACCTGATAGCCTGTTTGCGTTAAGCTGGTATTTTCTGATTGGGTTTACTTGAACAAGGATAATTATAATATGACTTCCAACACACTACCTGAATTAATTGCCGAATGGGCACAACAGACCCCCGATAAAATCTGGCTGCGAGACCTGCATGAGTCGGGCTCCGATGACTATAGCTGGAGTCAGGCCCAACAGCAGATCTCGGCGGTTGGCACCATGCTGGAACAACGTTTCGGTCATGGCGAAAGAATGGTTGTATTGTCCCGCAATCGTGCGCATTGGGTGATGGCTGATATGGCAATTATTTCCTCGGGAAATGTTACCGTCAGTATGTTTACAACGCTGCCGGGGACTACTGCGGAGTATATTCTGGAGCTCACCCAGGCCAAAGTTATATTCGTTGGCGAAACAAGCAACTGGGATCAGATAACGGCAGTTCTTCCCAAAGATGTCCTGATAGTGACTCTACCAGGCGTCAATTTGGATGAGCCGCACCTGAAGTGGGAGGATTTACTGGCTGAATATGCCGGCCAGGCGCCCCAATATCAATGCCAGTCCGACGATATGATTTCCCTGGTGTTTACCTCGGGAACCACGGGTATGCCCAAAGGCGTTATACAGACACACGCTACCAACCTCGTCCCTATCAGGCGTTTTACCAAGATGTTTGGGTTGGCAGATAGCCCACGTTATTTCTCTTATTTGCCCCTTTCACATATTGCGGAGCGGCAGATCGTAGAGTTTTCATCAATTGTATTAGGCGGCGAAGTCTATTTTAACGAAGCGATGGATACGCTGGCCCGGGACATGGCGCGGGTGCGGCCACATGTTTTCTTCGGTCCACCCCGTGTTTGGGAGCAGCTACAGCAGGCAGTCATCGGTAAGTTTGGTGGTAAAGAGGCGCTTGAAGCCGCGTTGGAACAAGACAAGGAGGGTATTGGTAAACTCATTGTTGAAGGTCTGGGGCTCAATGAAGTGCAATATTGCCTTACCGCTGCTGCACCGACGCCTCCAGCGCTGATTCACTGGTGGGACGAACTCGGATTGACCTTGATGGAGGGGTTTGGGCAGACAGAAGCCATGGGTGTCATATTGTCCAGCGAGGAGAACCGTCGCGTCGGATCGATTGGTAAGCCCATAGGGGAAGTTGAATACAAAGTTACTGAGGAGGGTGAGCTTGCCATCAAAGCTGATGGCTGTACGCCTGGATACTATAAGCAAGACGATAAAACGGCTGAGTTGATACAGGATGGCTGGCTGCATACTGGCGACAAGGTCAAAGTCGATGAGGACGGCTTTATCTATATCACCGGCAGGGTTAAAGACTATTTCAAAACAATTCAGGGGAAGTTTGTTGCGCCGCCTCCCATTGAAGGCGCTTTCGCAAAAAACCCTCACGCCGAACAACAG
>JADGEN010000262.1 GCA_016744355.1 Halieaceae bacterium | reverse complement strand
ACACCCGTGTGCCCGCAGTTGATTTACGCGCTGCGGCACGCCTTTACGCCAAGGCCGGAAATGGGGCTGTGTACTACGGACTTGGCGTTACAGAGCACAGCCAGGGTTCTACCACTGTAATGGGCATTGCCAATCTCGCTATGTTGACGGGTAATCTGGGTAGAGAGGGGGTAGGCGTCAATCCCCTGAGAGGTCAGAATAATGTTCAGGGCTCCTGTGACATGGGCTCTTTCCCTCACGAACTTCCGGGTTATCGTCATGTTTCGGATGACACGACCCGGGCTTTATTTGAGCAGGCCTGGGACGTTAGTCTCGACCCGGAGCCGGGTTTGCGTATACCCAATATGTTTGATTCGGCATTAGAGGGCAGTTTTAAAGGCCTGTACTGCCAGGGTGAAGACATTGCGCAATCCGACCCCAATACCCAGCATGTTGAGGCGGCTTTGCGCTCGCTGGATTTTCTGGTGGTGCAGGATATTTTTCTCAATGAAACTGCCAAGTTCGCACATGTCTTGTTGCCCGGCTCTTCATTTCTCGAGAAAAACGGCACATTCACTAATGCCGAGCGCAGAATTTCACCGGTACGAAAAGCCATGCCGGCATTGGCTGGAAAGGAAGACTGGGAGGTGACCCAGGCGCTGGCCAACGCGCTGGGTTTGGACTGGGACTATGCTCATCCCTCGCAGATTATGGCAGAGATTGCGCGGCTGACTCCCAGCTTTCACGGAGTCACTTACGAGGAGCTGGACAGATTGGGCAGTATTCAATGGCCTTGTAACAAGCAGGCACCCGAGGGTACGCCTACCATGCATATTGATGAGTTTGTGCGGGGCAAAGGCTTCTTTGCTCTCACGGAATATGTACCCACGGATGAGCGGGCCAGCCGGAAATTCCCACTACTGTTGACCACCGGTCGTATTTTGAGCCAATACAATGTGGGTGCCCAGACTCGACGAACCGACAACTCATCCTGGCACTCGGAAGATGTGTTGGAGATTCATCCCCAGGATGCGGAGGAGCGAGGTATTGAAGACGGTGATTGGCTGGGGATCCAGAGCAGGGTAGGCGACACCGTGCTGCATGCTCTGGTGACCGATCGCGTTAATCCGGGTGTTATCTACACAACTTTTCATCACCCAATATCAGGGGCCAATGTAATTACCACTGATAATTCCGACTGGGCGACCAACTGCCCTGAGTACAAGGTAACCGCGGTTCAAGTTTCAAAAGTAACAGCTCCGTCAGCCTGGCAAGCCCGGCAGAAGAAGTTTGACCATAGGCAGCGAGCACTGCACGAAGAAGCCGCCAGTACATGAGGCCGCCGCTACAGCGCGTTGAACGGATCATCTGGAGCGAAGGGCAGTGGGTATCCGATTCGGATACCGTGGTGACGGAGGTGCCTGTGGCGCTGGTGTATAACGGGGTTTCACACGTCGTGATGATGGCAACCCCTACACACCTGGATGACCTTGCGCTGGGGTTTAGTCTTTCCGAAGGCATACTTGATTCCGCCACACAGCTACAGGACTTTGAGCTGCAACAACGAGAGCACGGTGTGGAACTGAATCTGACTATTGCCGCACAGGCGTTCGCAAAGTTAAAACAGCGCCGCCGTAACCTAACGGGGCGCACAGGTTGCGGGCTATGCGGAATTGAGTCGCTGGCGCAAGCTATTCCCGCAGCGTCACATATCAGTCAGGAGTGGAAAGTATCACATCAGGCCATTGCATTGGCGGCAGAGAATCTGGGCAAGGCGCAATTACTCAAGGGCAGTACCGGCGGTGTACATGGCGCCGCATGGTGCTCGTTGCAGGGAGAGATAGAGCTCCTGAGAGAAGATGTGGGGCGGCACAATGCACTGGATAAATTGCTGGGATCACTGCACCACAACGAACATTCTACACAGGGTTTTGTGCTGGTAACCAGCCGCGCGAGTTATGAAATGGTTGCA
>JADGEN010000261.1 GCA_016744355.1 Halieaceae bacterium | reverse complement strand
ACCCAGTACAGAATTGCCACACCCAACAACATGCTGGACAGACCAATGTTGCGTATAACCCGGTCTTCCATTTGCGCCACCACTTCAAGCATATTGCGCCAGCGGTTGGGGCTAATGAAGGGCATTAAGCCTTCAATAATCAATACCAGTGCAATAGCAGCGGGAAGTACTTGCCAGAAGTCCATGTCGTACTCCTAAAAGCCATATCCAGAAACGTCATCGCACAAAAAACCGCGAGTTCGGCGCTTGCTTGAAGCGCTGAATCCCACGGTTAAAGAATTCTATCACACACGGGGCGAATGGCACCCCCTGTTTGTGCCTTACTTACCGCCCTTTGGGTCTTTCAGGTAGCGGAAGAACTCACTGTCAGGCTGCAACAGCATGACATTACCACTATTTTCGAAAGCATCCTTATAAGCCTGCAAGCTGCGTGTAAACGAGTAGAACTCGGGGTCCTGATTAAAGGCATCGGCGTATACACGGGTTGCCTCGGCATCGCCTTCACCACGAATTTCCTCAGCTGTGCGGTAGGCTTCAGCGCGGATAACCGTCACTTCACGGTCGGCAGAGGCTTGTATGCCTTCAGCTAGCTCGCGACCCTGTGAGCGGTGTTCCCTGGCTTCTTTTTCACGCTCTGCATTCATACGCTGATATACGGACTCCGACACATCCGGGGGTAGATCGATTTTCTTCACCCGTATGTCCACCAACCTAACCCCTAGCTCACTTTCGGCTACCGGCTTCAAGTCGGCCATCAGGTCTACCATCAATTGATCGCGCTCTCCGGAAACTACCTGCGAGACCGTTCGGTTAGCTACCTGGTTGCGCAAGCCGTTGTTGATACGCTGAGCCAACAGGCCCATGGCGCGACCCTCTTCACCGTTTGTGGCGGTGTAGAACTTCTCCGTATCCAGCACGCTGAACTTGGCATAAGAATCGACAATTAGCGCCTTTTGCTCCTTGGTAAAAAAGCGTTCAGGCTGAGAGTCCACTGTGAGAATGCGCCCTTCAAACTTGCGCACATTGTTCACAAAAGGAATTTTTAAATGCAAACCCGGAGCAATGTCTGCCTGCACCACCTCACCAAACTTCAGCAATACGGCGCGTTCAGTTTCCTTGATGACATATAGCGAATTACTGCCAATCAAAACGGCTACAGCAAGTAATAAAATAATTGAATTGCGTCCAAACATATTAACGCCCTCCCCTGGTGCGACTGGAGGCAGCAGCGTCACGACGCAGTTGCTCGGTTACGGCATTGGTCAGCTCGCGGATGTTAGAGGCGCTGACACCCCCACCTGCACTACTGGACTTGCCCACTGCCTGTTCAGCTAACTTATCGAGCGGTATGTAGAGCATATTGTTGCCCCCCTCCACGTCGACCATGACCTTATTGGTGTTGCCGTAAACCTCCTGAACAGCATCCAGATAGAGTCGTTCGCGAGTTACCACGGGCGCTTTACTGTATTCTGCAAGCAACTTATTGAAGCGATTTGCCTCACCCTGTGCGTTGGCAACTACCTCAGCTTTATAAGCCGCGGCCTCTTCCGTTTGTCGTTTAGCCGCACCGCGAGCCTCGGGGATAATACCGTTGGAATAGGCTTGCGCCTCGTTCTTCAGGCGCTCCTCATCTTCTCGCGCTTTAATAACGTCATCGAAGGCTCCCTGCACCTGAGAGGGGGGCTTACTTTCGTCCACGTTTACCTTGGAAACCAGAATACCGGTCTCGTATAAATTGAGGTATTCCTGCAGGCGATCGGCCACTTCTACGCCAACATTGGCACGGCCAGAAGTCAGCACAGAGTCCATATCAGTACCGCCTACTACGTGGCGCAAAGCGCTCTGCGTGGCATGTTGCAGCGATCGTTCGGGGTCGCGCACTTTCAAAACAAATTTGGCTGGATCGTCGATGGTGTATTGCACGGAAAGCTTCACTTCGACGAGTACGAGAACTTCCTCACCCAGGTACCTCCCCAATCGATTTGAGGTGAATCAGACTTCTCGGAGTGGGAGATGGCAGCGAG
>JADGEN010000260.1 GCA_016744355.1 Halieaceae bacterium | reverse complement strand
ACATCACCTGGAATGTATCCGATGAGATAATGACGTACGCCACGGTATCTCGCAGTTATAAGAGCGGCGGATTTAACGCCATTTCCGCCGAAAACCCACTTCTTGAAACTAATCCAGAGCTGGCGGATTTCGACCCGGAATACATAAATGCGATTGAGGTTGGCGCAAAAACACGCTTCTTTGATAATAAGCTGCAGGCAAACATCACTTACTTTTATTATGATTATGAAGATTTGCAGGTCACAAAAGTTACCCAGCAAACTCCTGCGAACGAAAACTTTGATGCTAAAGTTCAAGGCTTCGAAGGCGAGTTTATCTGGCTTCCAACCCACTCTCTGATGCTCTCGGCTAATGTCGCCTGGCTCGACACCGAGTTTAAAGAAGGAGTAGCCGTTGACCCAGCCGATATTAATCAGCGTGGCACTACTGAAGACGTTATCTCGCTGGTCAGTAGTAATGCGTACGTCGGGCCTGGCTGCCCTGATGGGGCCGTACCTTGTGCAGGCATCCCTGTGGGCATCAAGGGGAATGAAATCCCCAGTGCCCCGAATTTCTCGGTAAACCTTGGCGCAGCCTACAGCTGGTATTTTGACAATGCCATGGAGCTAACCGCAGCCGCCAACTACTACTGGCAGGATGAATTCTACTCACGCAAATTCAACGCAAACAATGACCGAGTCGATGAGTGGGATGTGATCAACGCCACCCTCACACTCTATAGCCAAGATCGCGATTGGTATGTAGAAGCCTGGGGTAGAAACTTGAACGACGATGACCATATCACCGGCCAGGGTCTGGGTGACCAGGGAGTGGGCCTGACGACCGCTCAGTACCTATTGGAGCCACGCACGTACGGCGTAACCCTTGGTTACAATTTCTAAATAGGACGCCGCTAACATGCCTACTACCGGTTTGCACAACAGACTCCTGTACGGTTCAGGAGTTGTCAATTTGGCACTGAAAGAGGCCGCATTCGGCGCTTTCGTTCTGTTCTACTACAAGCAAGTGCTCGGGCTTAGCGGCACGATGACGGGCGTGGCCATAGCGCTTTCAGTGCTATGGGATGCCATCTCAGATCCGCTTGTTGGTGCTTGGTCCGATCGACTGTGCAGTCGCTGGGGGCGCCGTCACCCGCTGATGGTCGCATCCGTGATACCACTCGCATTGAGTTTTATTGCGGTCTTCGCGCCACCTGCTTTCGCCTTGGAGACAAAAACCCATCTGTTCCTGTGGCTACTGTGCAGCGTGGTTATGCTGCGTACAGCCCTGACCTTTTTTATGGTGCCCTATTTGGCACTCGGTGCAGAAATCACTACGGATTATTATGAGCGGACTCGGTTGGCCAGCGCGCGTACCAATATGGGCTGGTTTGTCGGCGTACTTCTACCCGCCAGCGCCCTAATGCTGCTATTTACTGATGAGCGAGGTGTAGACGGCAAATTTATCATTGAAAACTATCACAGCTATGGCGTTGTAAATGCGGTCGCTGTGCTTATATTTAGCAGCATCTGTATTGTGGGAACCTGGCATTACATTCCCACACTGGCCGGAAAAACGAAGCAGGCAAGTGCAGGCATGTGGCACGATATTCTCCAGACATTCCACAATCGCAACTTCCGCAAGCTAATCATCTTGGACACTGCTATCGGTGGTATGAGTGGTATTGTCGGTGCATTGATGATGGTTATGTATACCTACTTCTGGCAACTCAACACCGGACAGATTTCAATGCTGTTCGCCGGGCCACCTCTGGTGGCAGTATTGCTTGTTACTGGCACGTCACGTTATATCAATGAGCGTCTGGAAAAGCAGCAGCTTCTACAGTTGAGTTGTGCCTTGGGTGCACTCAACCTGATGTGGCTTACCCCCATGAAACTACTGGGTTGGCTGCCCAATAATATTTCCATTGTGTTCGGTTTAATTTTTATGCACTCACTGCTTAACGCAGCAATGAGCATATCCCGCACAATTGCTAACTACGCGTTGTTAGCCGATGTCGCAGATGAACAGGAGCTTGCCACCGGCCAGCGGCAAGAGGGTGTAAT
>JADGEN010000025.1 GCA_016744355.1 Halieaceae bacterium | reverse complement strand
AGCCTGGACAGTGCGGATCTACTGACACAGTGCCAAGGTGTCACCGCCGAATTGTATGGATCGCTTGGTGCTACCGGTGCCGGTCACGGCTCCCCAAAAGCCATTATCCTTGGCCTGGAAGGCGAAACACCCGAGCAAGTTGATGTAGACCAAATTGCACAGCGTGTTCAGAAAGTTCGTGACGAGAGTCAGCTAAATCTTCTGGGTAAGCATATACTGAGCTTTAGCTACCGTGACGACTTGCAAATGCATCGCACGGAGTCACTTCCATTTCATTCCAACGGGATGCGTTTTACCGCCTATGATTCTGATGGAGAGGTGTTGCAGTGCAGCACATTCTATTCTGTGGGTGGCGGCTTTATTGTCGACGAGACTGCTACCGATGGTGACGTGATTGTAGATGACCCAACCGTCTTGCCCTATGCTTTCAGTTCGGCAAATGAACTTTTAGGTCTGTGCAAGGCCAGTGGATTATCTATTAGTGCACTGATGATGGAGAATGAAAAGGCTTGGCGACCCGAAGCAGAGATTCACGCGGGTCTGCTAAAATTTTGGCAGGTGATGAATGAATGCATCGACAAAGGTTGCCACACCGAAGGCATTTTACCCGGCGGGCTTAAAGTAAAACGTCGGGCCGCGCAATTGCGCAGACAACTTAAAAGCCAGACCGGTTCCGGTGCCGAAGACCCTTTGAATGTGATGGATTGGGTGAGTCTATACGCCTTGGCTGTGAATGAAGAAAATGCCGCCGGGGGTCGCATCGTTACGGCCCCCACCAACGGCGCGGCGGGCATTATCCCCGCTGTGCTCAAGTTCTATCTAGAGCATTGCTCTGGCTCTAGCGAAAAAGATATTTCACGTTTCTTCTTAACTGCTGCCGCTATTGGCATTTTGTACAAAACCAACGCATCGATATCAGGCGCAGAAGTGGGCTGCCAGGGAGAAGTGGGTTCCGCGTGCTCAATGGCCGCTGGTGCGTTGGCAGATGCGCTGGGCGGCACACCCGAGCAAGTGGAGAACGCTGCCGAGATTGCTATGGAACACAATCTGGGCTTAACCTGCGACCCTATCGGTGGTCTGGTTCAGGTGCCCTGTATCGAACGCAATGCCATGGGAGCAATAAAGGCTATCTCAGCAACGCGAATGGCGTTGCGAGGGAATGGTGAACACTATGTGTCACTGGACCAGGTGATAAAAACCATGCGTGACACGGGCCGGGATATGCAGGACAAATACAAAGAAACCGCGCGCGGTGGATTGGCCGTAAATGTCGTGGAAGTGCCCGTCAGTATTATTGAGTGTTAGTTACCAGGCTATGCCGTAGTCGTCGCCGTAGTCGCTGGCGCCTCCCCACATACTGCCGTTATCCTCCTCAAAATAAATTGCCGTAAGCGGACTGTAGGGCCGTCTTTGCGCCTCGACCTTGTAGCCCATGCGCCCCAGTTCACTGCTAATCCAGCCCGACAGAGTAGGGGAGATTTGAAGTCGTCCCGGCTCTGACTTGTGTGCGCCAAAGGAGCTTTGCATCTGGTAACTTATGAAGTTAGGCGCCTCTACTGCCTGCTGCACATTCATGCCAAACTCGACCATATTGAGAAAAAATTGCAACAGGTTTTGTTCCTGTGTGTCGCCGCCCTGTACCGAAAAGGCGAGAAAAGGCTTGCCCTTCTTCAGCGCGAGCGTGGGTGTGAGAGTCGCTCGCGGGCGCTGTCCGGGTCGAACCACATTGTAGGGGTTCATCTTTTCAGTGAGCACAAAACTCTGCATGCGCTGGCTTAATCCGACACCTGTATTTCCGGCAATGAATGCAGGAATCCAGCCGCCGCTAGGTGTGATCGAAACGACCCAGCCTTCGGCATCTGCGGCCTGTATAGAGGTAGTTCCGGCGATAAAGGCCTCATCGCTATCCATCAAACTCGCCTGCTGAAAACCATCCGCGCCTTCAGCTGCAGCAGAGGGTGGAATAGGGCTCCAATTTTTGAGCAGATCTTTGTATGGATTCGTTCCTTTCTGAAAGCGATAGGGGTCGCCGGGGCGAATGTCGGGGTTGTTCTTGCCTGGATCTATCAGTGCACGCCGTTGTTTCGCATATTTTTTGGAAAGTAGCCCCGCGATGGGTTCAACAGGCGGCATGTAGGGGTCGCCGTAGTAAAAGTCTCGATCTGCGAAGGATAAGTTCATGGCCTGATACAAAGTGTGAATGTAGCGTGCGCTGTTATAGCCCATGCCCTTTAGGTCAATGCCTTCGAGTATATTGAGGGCTTGTAGCATGGCGGGGCCCTGCACCCAGGTGGTCAACTTATAGACATCAATTCCCTTGTAATTGGTAGTGACGGGTTCTTCGATATGTACCTGCCATTTGTCCAAATCTTCCATGGTAAACAGGCCGCCATATTCCCGCGAGCTGCGCACAATTTCCTCGGCAATGTCGCCGCGGTAGAAGCGGTCATAAGCAGCGTAGATTGCTTCCTCACGTGACTTTCCTGTAGCCAGGGCTTTCGCTTCGGTCTCTACCAGTTTGTTTAATGTGGCAAGCAAGTCGGTTTGCTTGAACAGTTCACCGGCCTCCGGCGCAGCGCGAACAGTGGGGTCATTTTCATCGTAGTGAGGCAGAAAAACAGCTTGTGAGGAGGGCCACTGTGCGAGAACATCGCGCCGTCTCTCGATATTGTTGGCTTGTACTCCCTCTATGGGATATCCCTGCGCCATTTGTATAGCGGGTGCGAGAACCTCTGCCAGACTGAGAGTTCCGAACTCTGCCATCATCACCATCAGGCCACCCGGCGTACCAGGCGTTACTGCAGCCAGGGGGCCATACTCGGGCGGGTAGGCCATGCCCTTGGCGTGAAAGTACTCCGCTGTTGCGCCGCTGGGAGCAACTCCCAAGGCATTGATACCTTTTACTTCTCCCGTGTGCGGGTTGTATATGAGCGCCTGTGTTTCGCCTCCCCAGCCCAGGGTGTCCCACATGGTGGAAGTCGCCGCGAGCATGGCGCAGGCGGCATCTACAGCGTTACCACCGCGTGTAAATGTCATGGCGCCTGCGGTCGCAGCCAGAGGCTTGCCCGTAACTGCTACCCAGTGGGTGCCGTGTAATATCGGTTTCGTTGTTTTCTGCGCGTGAGAATTCGCGGCAAAAGCCAGTAAACACATTAAACTGAGGGTGGTAAGAGTGAATTTGTTAATGGATTTCATAAGCTTAAGTGGGCGTGACATGGTTTGTCCCAGTACAAGTGAGATTAAAGAATAACATGGGAAATCGCCCTGAGGTCTGCTCTGACACTGTAGGTTTACCGCGCGCAGCAGCTAATTCTTGACAGGGTGGGGTGCTATCACTAAAATGCGCAGCTCTTTGCAACACAACTCAGAACAAAATCCCTGTTTGTTCAATGAGTTAGAGAAGTTTTGGGGCTATAGCTCAGCTGGGAGAGCGCAACACTGGCAGTGTTGAGGTCAGCGGTTCGATCCCGCTTAGCTCCACCAAACATAAAACCTCTGTAGCCCAACGGCTGCGGGGGTTTTTGCTTTTAGGATCTAACTTTTCTCTCTACCGCCAAATCCACAATATTACCGACTGTGGGAGAATTGTGGGAGCCGCTAAAATACACGTTTCTCACTTTCGCCAATGTCAGTAATGGCTGGGACATTTTCTCACACGCTTTATTTGATGCAGTGATCAAATTACTGACCTCTGCCTGAGAGTAGTGTGTGGTCATGCTGCCATTAGAGTGGCCTAACAAGTCCTTTCTATCTTCATGTGAAACACCGGTTGCTCGTAACCTGGTGGCATAGGTATGCCGCAAATTATGGACGCCCTGGCGAATCATTTTGTCCTGGGGGAGTCCGCTTTTCACCCAGGCCTTTCTCCAAGCCATAGTACGCAAATTTCGCAAGCGCTTTCCCTTGTAACTGAAAACGTACTCACTGTGCTGATTACGAACTTCACTCAGCACCGCTTGCGCTGCGTCGTTTGGAACCAGGATTCGATCCTGTTTGTTCTTGGTTAACTGTTTCGGTAATACAAACAGTGACCGGTCTTCAAACGGAATTTCCCAGTCCCAATGCAGCTGGCAAATCTCCTGCTCTCTGGCGCCACAATTGACATCAAACAAACAGGCCTGGCGTAGATAGTCGGGTAACAGCCTAAATAACGCGGTCTGCTCTTCCCAACTCAACACATACGACTGACGCGGCTCATAGCTTGGCAGGGTAATCATCGGGGCCGTTTCCAGCCAGGTTAAACCGTGCTCATCGCGCCAACTTCTCGCGGCAAGGTTTAATATTCTTCTGACGATTGCCAGCCTGCGATTGACCGTGCCCTGGCTCAGTCCTTTTCCCAGTTGATGAGTCACAAAGGGTCTTAAAGTACCGTCGTGAACTCGCCGCAGGGGCAGGTTACTGATAAAGGGCATCACCGTTGTCAGGTTGTCAGCATCCACATGCAAACTGCGCTTGTGGGTGTTTTCCTCAAGGTATTTAACTGCAGCCTCTTGGAATGTGCGTTCCTGCCTCATGCCATAAATGGTTGCGTTGCGAATATCCAATATTCGCTTGGCTAGGTAGCGCTCCGCTTCATCGAGAGAGCCCGTTCCCGTGCTTTCTCGAAGCGGTGTGTCCAGTCCCTTGACGCGCTTGTCGATCCACCAGATATTTCCTCGCTTTGTGAGCCCGGGTGACCGACGTCTTGCTCGGTTGATTTCTGATCGTTTTTCCATATGGGTTTC
Source organism: Halieaceae bacterium (assembly GCA_016744355.1). Lineage (GTDB taxonomy): Bacteria > Pseudomonadota > Gammaproteobacteria > Pseudomonadales > Halieaceae > JBALVT01. The sequence continues at coordinate 35,042 of JADGEN010000025.1, read as the reverse complement.
CTCTTCGGAGGACACCCAACAGCCATCTTAGTGTAGTTCGCATACGCATCCAGTTCCAGCCGGTCAAAGCCTATTCCCCGTTTTCCGATGGGAATTGCGGTGAGATAAGGCCGAACCTGAGCGTTGAAGAGATGTCTGTCCATACCGAGGTAGGTGGGGGCATCTCGAAGGCGGTAAATACGCTGGAGCATGTTGGGGTACTCAAAAATCCTGGTGCCATCGTAGGGCTGAGCAGGGTGACGGCGTAGGAAATAGCTTCCAAGCTGCAAGGTACTTTATGCTTTTCCGCGTCACTGGTCTTTGCAAAAGAGTAGTGACGCGGTGGGTATCCCTCGCCACATAAGGGCTGGAGGTATCTTTCTAGACGTGCTGAATGCATTATCGGCGACTTTTTCGGCAGGAAAGAGACAATTTGAACGGTGGTTGCCCGTCTCCCGTTATCCAGGAGATCAGATCAGGGGGCCGCCAGGAACATCAATGTGCTATTGCATTCTCAATAGCTGACCAACTGCCCATCTGGTCATTAAAATGCGGGCAACATAATCGGCATCTTCTGTTTGAAGAAGCCCAAATTTAACTTAATAAGGAGAAGTATTGGCATTAAAGGAGATCTCTACTGTTGCGTTGAACAGGTATGTATCAGCTCTCGCTTGATACAAGCAGTGAATCGCCATCAGATTATGGGGAGTGGTGTCCCCTGGCTTTAGGAGGAACAGCGGAAGCTTTTTCTCACTTTGCAGCTCATTACTGTAAAGCAGCCATCAACACTAACCAATGAGAAATACACCCGTAAGATTCAATTTACTCACGTAGCGAGCAACCGGTCAGACCGGTCAGGTGTCTGGATTGACCGGTGGTGCGCGAATTGACCGACCGGTTTGACCAGATGATGTCCGGTAAAACCGGTCCAAAAAGCTTGCTCCACCTAATCCTTCCTGGAGAGATGAAAGCTAGATTTTCGAATGGAGCTCAATATTTTACATAATCATCGCTCTCTGAGCGATATCTGGAAAGGCCATGCGCCAACTTAACTTTGAGCTGAAAAAGCTCTGCCAAAATAATCGGGATGGCAGTTACGCCACTCAATCCAACAGACATGACGCGTTGCAAAAGCTGGCCAGTGATCTTCACGGCTTGGGTTATCGGGGAATGAACGTACGCTCTTTGAAGCAGAAGCATGTTAGCGCACTGGTTGATCAGTATAAGAACGAAGAGTTAACTGTAGGCACTTTGAAAAACCGATTGGCGGTAATACGCTGGTGGGCCACTAAAATCGGCAGACCCCAGGTCGTTGCCAAAGATAATGCGCACTACGGTATTGGAAAACGCCAATTGGTGGCCACGGTATCGAAAGCACAAACCCTGGATCGGGAGAAACTTAGCTGCATAACCAACCCCTATATAAAGATGAGCCTGGAGCTACAAGCTGCCTTTGGTTTACGAAGAGAAGAAGCCATTAAATTTAGCCCCCTGTATGCTGACCAAGGAAGCCACATTCACCTGAAATCTACCTGGTGCAAGGGTGGCAAGGAGCGCACAGTCTTTATTCGTAATGAGGTACAGCGGAATGTTTTGGATCGTGCACGATTATTGGCGGGCCGGGGATCGCTTATTCCCAGCCACCTGAAGTATGTGCAGCAAATGCGGATTTATGAAAAGCAAACACTGAAGGCTGGGCTCAGCAACATGCATGGTTTGAGGCATGCTTATGCCCAAGTCCGTTATCAGGAATTGACTGGATGGCACGCTCCTGTCTGTGGTGGGGCCACCAAAAAACAACTCACACCTGAGCAGAAAAAAAATGATCTCAAAGCTCGATTAGTTATTTCGAAAGAGATGGGACATGAGCGCGAACAAATTACGGTTAGTTATCTTGGGCGATAATGTAAATGAAAAATTATACGGTTCAATAGTTATCGATCTGTCAGAAGAGTGATAGGAATTTGGGCACAATGTTCGAACTTCACTATCTGTCTGTAACTTAAATTGATTACACGACACTTCGTGTCAAATACGTAGAGAAGCCGGTTGAATGTACAGCACCCGGAGCGCGAATTCTCAGCGTCAACAAACTCATAAAATACACTCGTCAGGCGGTACTGGGAGCGTTTAGATCATAGGGCAGGTCCTGTGAATACCATCCTATTTGCCTTTCCTGTTGGGTTTGTGGAGTCGGACGGTGTGCTTTACATAACGCTATGATTACTTTATGAGATTCTGGCGGAGCCTGATTCGAGCCACACACCTCCCGCTTATGAGGCGGATGGTGTGTGGTGAGCTTGGGCAGTAACTTGAAGAAAGCTAACGGGTTTTGCTGATGGGGTAGGGCGGGGTGACTGAGACCGAGCTAATGTCGAGACTGGTGGTGGGCAATACCGAGCTTGGTGACGGTAAGTTTAAGAAGGGTAAAGGGTTTTTGAAACCGAACTTCGGGATGGGGCCGAACAGAACTGTGTTGGCAGAAGATGCTACAGACTCAGCAATTCCTGTGTACCCATACCCTTGTTTCCAATTTATTCAACCGGTCTGCAACTTAGCCCACCCTATAGAGGGTGAAGCTTCACCGGCAGTGTTTCGTAGCCACGGACAAAGGTGGATAGTACCCGTTGGGGCTCACCAACTACTTCAACATGGCTGAAGCGCTGCATAATTTCCTCCCACAGGATACGCAATTGCATCTCGGCGAGGCGGTTGCCCATACACCGGTGTACGCCAAAACCGAACGAGCTATGATGACGAGGATTTTTGCGATCTATGATGAAATCATCGGCCTGCTCTATGGTGCTTTCATCCCGGTTTCCCGAGAGATACCACATTACGACCTTGTCACCTTTTTGGATTTTCTTACCCTGGAACTCTATATCCCTCGTGGCGGTGCGGCGCATATGCATGAGAGGCGTCTGCCAGCGAATGATCTCCGATACCATGGGGGTAATCAGGTCGTGGTTGGCACGCAGCTTGTCGTATTCTCCGGGGTTCTGGTTAAGTGCCAACACACCACCGGTGGCAGAGTTACGAGTAGTGTCATTGCCGCCAACGATCAGTAGCAGCAGGTTGCCCAGATACTCCATGGGCCGTTCTACCAGATCGGCGGTGTTGGGGTCACGCTGCATTAGGGAAATAAGGTCGAAACTATCTTCGCGACCTTTGCGCTCGTGCCAGAGATTGGTAAACGTTTCCAGACATTCGGTTAGGCCGACAAGTCGCTCCTCTTCACTGACATTACCACCGGCCATTTCAGGAGAGCCTGCGGCGAGATCTGACCAGTAAGTGAGTTTATGGTGGTCCTCAAAAGGAAAGTCAAACAGTGTTGCCAGCATTTGTGTGGTCAAATTGATGGAGACCTTGTCCACCCAGTTAAAGGTTTCACCCACTGGTAGGTCGTCCAGAATGGCTGTTACCCGAGAGCGGATCAGGGACTCCATCTGTGCCAGGTTTTTAGGCGCCACGGCGGGTTGAACCGCACGCCGTTGTACATCGTGCTTGGGGGGGTCCATGGCAATGAACATCTCCACGGGCAGGTCCTCAGTGAGATCACCTATAACAATGGTTGGCTCTGAAGAAAATGCTTCGTGGTTGGTCTCAACCGCCATGATATCTGCGAAGCGGGTCACCGACCAGAATGGTCCAAAGGGGCTCTCTGATTGATAATGGACGGGGTCTTCCTCGCGCAGCCGCGCAAAGAAAGGCCGCCACGCATCCTGTTCGTAGAGCCTAGGATCGCTGAGGTCAAACTGGTCCAGCGGAGTTGTTTTCGAGTTGGGTAGTTCGTTTGTCGTATTCATGCGGATATCCTCAGGTGAAAGTTACATCTGGTATTCAGGAAGGCGGACAATCATGCCATTCATTTCGTCGGTAACCTCAATTTGGCAGCTCAGGCGGGAGTTGTCTTTACGGTCAGGGCGCATGCCCAGTAAAGCGTCTTCAACAGGCTCGCTTGCGCCAGTTACCTCGCCCCAGTTCTTCTCAATGAAGCAATGGCAAGTACCACAGGCACAACCGCCACCACAGTCTGCATCAATGCCGGGCACCATGTTGTCCAGCGCATTCTGCATGAGGGACTTTCCACTCTCGGCCTCTATAATATGTGTCTGGCCGTCGTATTCAATTAATGTAATTTCGGGCATAACTGACTCTCCTTGATTCTTGGTGCGGGTAGTTTATTCACTTCATATTGGTAGGGGAGGTCATTTATTGACATAAGGGGGTCATAAATAGACAATCTACACCTCCGGCTCCGAGTTTGCTGATGTCCGACGACGAAGATTGTAATTTTATCCCTAGCAGCTACTCGCGAATTGTGGCTAGAGAGCTTGGCTTGAATGAGCGGGATCTTTCCCGGTTACTGCTAGGTACCGGGTTGCCCAAAGAAGTGCTCTTGCCCGGGGATGAGGCGCGTTTGAGCGGGCAGCAACAGCTGCTCGTTCTGGAAAATGGCCGTCGCATGGTTGATGTACCGGAACTCGGCTTGCGTCTTGGTCGCCAGCTACAACCCGCTGCACATGGGCCGCTGGGCTACCTGGCACTGAGCAGTCCCGACCTCATAACCGCACTGATATCTCTGCGCGACTTCCTGCCCATGCGTATTCCTTTTGCACATTTGGAGGTGGTACTGGAACAGGAGTGGCTGCGTTGTACTATTGAGATCAAGTTACAGCCGGCGGGGCCAGAAGCGCGGTGCCTGCTGCTGGAATGCTTCGCGCTGGTACTACAGTCGGTAATCGAATCTATACTGGGTAGAAAATTAACCGAAGCACTATTTTGTTTTGAATACCAGCGCCCCTCCTATCACCGGGTATATCCACAATACTTGCATTCCCCTGTCAAATTTTCACAGACTTTAAACACTTTGCAGCTGCCGGCAATTCTGGCCCGAGAGCATAATATGTCGGGGGAGCGGGAGTCCTATGTGCTGGCTCAGGATTTATGCCGAAAACTGTTGGAAAAGGTTCCCTCAGCGTCGCTGTCAGTTGCTAGCCGCGTACGCCATCTGCTGTTGTCCCAGCCCACTGGTTCGGTGAATGAAGATGACGTCGCACGAAACATGTACATATCCAAACGAACGTTGGCACGCCGACTGGCACGAGAGGGAACGGGCTATCGACAGATCCGTGATGGCCTCCTTTCAGAACTGGCGGCAAGGCATCTGCGGGAATCCAACCTGAGTGTTGAAGCAATAGCTGCACTTCTGGGTTACCACGATACGGCCAATTTTCGTCGAGCTTTTCGGCGCTGGTTCAATATTTCTCCCAATGAGTTTCGGCATGGCGATTCGACTATGGTGCATTAAGTTCGGGGCTATTTATCCCCACCGCCTGGATGAGTTAAGCTGCCAGAATCAGGTTGAGAGCTTGATGGACTCGTCGAATCCACCGATAGCAGCTTGCCAAACTCGTTACTTGGAAGTAATCATGATCTTCCCGTTGTTCTTGGCAATGCATCTTACCTTCTTTTTGGTCTTTCCCACTTTCAGATCAATGTAATAACCCCTGGTGCCACTTTTGTTGTATTTTTGAACGTCAGAAATGGCCGATGCTGAGTCGTACCTTTCCTGTGCCTCTTTCATACATGCCTCAGCTGCTGTTTGCTTGGCTGCATCGACTTTGGCGTCCTCATCAGCGATACTCAAGGCTGGTAGGCATGCAAGAATAATAACAGGCAAAATTCGGATAGTTTTCATGTGGATTATCTCCTGGGTTATCGTAAAAAGTGTGTCAAAAAGCGCGTAACATTTCTCATTAGCTTGATGGTGCAAGTTGTGAGATCAGACATATTTATTCCACTGCTTGCACGAATTAGATTGCAAATAATAAATAGAAATCAAGTATATAGTATACATTAGTTATTATAATGTAAATTACTAAAATTGAGGTTAGCAGATAATGTCCATACGGCAAGATGACGCGTCAGAGGCTAGGCTGGCGTCGATAATTCATGAAATTGCCCTGATGGCTGCGAGACTATTCAATCGGCGAGTAAAAGAGTACGGGTTTACGCGATCTCAGTGGGAGGTTCTATACCTGCTGCATCAAGACGATGGGCAAACGCAGACGGAAATTGCAGCACAATTGATAATGGCCAAGCCGCCACTGGGGAAGTTGATTGATAGACTGGAAAAGGATCAGTGGCTAGAGCGCAGAGACGACCCCACCGATAGACGGGCAAAACGCGTGTTTTTAATGGCAAAGTCCGCGCCGCTATTTGAGCCACTTGAAAGACTGGTCAGTGACATTGGGGATAGGGCAACCGATGGATTCAGCAATACTGAACGTAAAAAGTTTGTTGCGATGCTTTTGGCTGCTCACAGAAATCTGTCCATGGATCTGGAGAACGGCTAACCTAAAAATAATCGTAACGCTGAAACATAAACCGATAGCAGGCCATGAAGAAAGTACTAATCCTTAATCTGTTACTGACGCCGATATTGACCCGGTGCCATACCAAGCCAGCGCCGAAATGCGCGCCCGAAGTTTGCCGCATCGCTGTAACCCAGTAGCATGGCAATTTCGTAGACAGAGTAGCGTGCCTGTCCGAGCAGCCTGCAAGCCGTATCTCTTTGTGCCTTTTCAAGCATTTCGCGGTAACCACTACCCTGGGTTGCAAGCCGCCGTATTAAAGTTCTGGGTGACATGCACAAGGTAGCGGCAATACTCTCAAGTGTGGGAGCCTCACTATTATTGGTCCCAGTTTCAAGGTGTTCATAATATGCGGAAATTAAATTTCTAACCCGGGAAACTGTGTCGGTAGGGTCGATTACTTCCGCGAGAGCCTGGCGACAGCGTGCAAGAGAAGCAACATAGCTGTGTTCATCGTGCAATGGGCACGGCACTCTACATAACCCACTGGGGAGTTCTACTCCACTAAAATCCTGACTGAATTCGCAGGGCGCAGTAAAGAAGCGTGCATAGTCGCTAGCGTATGTCGGGGCAGGGTAGCTCAGCATTACTTTAATTCCCGGCCCCCTGCTTCCCAGAACAACGGTAATTAGAGAATCTACTATTTGCAGGACAATTTCATTCAGCGCTATTTCGAGCTCGCCGAGCTCAAATTCGGGTACAACCGTAAAGTAGAATCGATCCTGTAATTGCTCGAACTTGAACGACAAGTACGGTGCGCGAATCCGCGCGAAGGCGGCCAGGGTCTCCAGGCTTTCCCCCAAAGTGGGTGCGCTTAATGCCGCAAACCCCAGCGCCCCATGGCTATTGACGTTAAGTTGATTGCCAAGGGCAAGAGCCCAGTCCGGTCTGCTCGCTATATTTTGTGCATTGCGCAGCACTTGTATCTGCTGATCAGCGCGTATGGTGTCTGAAGATGAAAGATGCTCCTGATTTAGGTTTGTCAGGTGCAGCAGCCTGGCCCGTTCTTTTACTGGTGTTGATTGCAGTAATACCCGGGTATAGGTCGTCGGCGTTGGTAGGTTCGCAATCAAACAGGGTATCCTATTGGCGTAATATGACTAAACTATTGTCATTATATGCTATCGAAAATACAAGCGATATTAACTATTGTCGTTACTCAAGATGGAGAGACAAAATTTTTGGAGAGGTAATATGAAAGTATATACATTTGATAGCCCCGATAAGGGCCAAATCACCTATCGAGACAGCAAGCGCCACTTGTGGTTGGCATCGATGGTATACCCACTCGTTGCTGTTAGTGGCATAGGTCTGTATATGGTAACAGGCAGCGAGTGGTCCTTCCTGGCACCGCTGGTGTTCATTTATGGTGTATCGACATTGTTTGATGCCATATTTGGTGTAGATACGAGTAACCCCCCCGAGGAGCTGGTTTCACAACTGGAGGAAGATCGCTACTACCGCTGGCTGACCTACCTCACTATTCCCATCCACTATATTGTATTACTAACGCTTGCCATTTTTGTTGGCACGCAGTCTGTATCCATGCTTTCTGTACTGGCTCTGGCAATTACCGGTGGTATTTATAGTGGACTCGGCCTGGTGACGGCCCACGAACTCGGCCACAAGAAAAGTCGGCTGGAACGCAATCTGGCGAAAATTGTTCAGGCCGTGCCTGCCTACGGTCATTTTTGTCTTGAACACAATCGAGGACACCATCGCGATGTGGCTACTCCAGAAGATCCAGCAAGCTCGCGCATGGGCGAATCAATCTACCAGTTCGTACGACGTGAAATTCCCGGGGCTTTTAAGCGTGCCTGGAAAATAGAAAATGACCGCCTGGAGCGCAATGGCAAGAATGTATGGAGTATGGATAACGAGATACTTCAGTCGTATGCCCTAACCGCAGTGGTTCAACTGGCTTTGATTGCGAGCTTTGGTTGGATTATGGTTTTATTCCTGGCCGTTCACAATTTCTGGGCATGGTGGCAGTTGACCAGCGCCAACTACATCGAACACTATGGTCTGCTTCGTAAAAAAGAAGCCAGTGGTCGGTATGAACGCTGCCAGCCCTACCATAGCTGGAACGCAAATCATGTGTTCTCCAATATACTTTTGTTCCACCTGGAGCGGCATTCAGATCATCATGCCCACCCGGTTCGTCGCTATCAGTGCTTGCGAGATTTCCCAGAGTTACCCTCTTTACCCACGGGCTATTTTGGCATGTTTGTTGCCGCCTATATTCCACCTCTGTGGTATCGGATAATGGACAAGCGCCTGATGGCTCTTCCCCATGTTGCGGGCAACCTCGACAATGTAAATGTTCAGCCGGGTAAACTGGATGCACTGCTCGCACGTTACCCCAGGCAAGCTGAAGTATTAGATACTTCATTCCACCAGACAGAGGCTGCTGCAGCTTGAGCCCTCAGGACAGGAGTTCCAGCATGAATTGTTACCAGTGCCCAGACTGCGGCTACATCTATAATGAAGCCAAGGGAGATGCCCATGAGGGGTATCCCTCTGGAATGAAGTTTGCAGGTTTGCCGGAGGAGTTCGTGTGCCCGGATTGCGCGGTGCGGTATAAAGAAGATTTTGTATGCATCGAAACGCCTCAGTAAAAAAGGATAGGAGCATAAGGATGTGTGCCATTCTATCGGAGAATCTATTTTTATACGGTTGATAGTGTTGGCTGCCATTATGCTGTTTTCTACCTATGGCTTCAGTTATCAAAAGGATGACTTTCTGGTTCGGGCTGGCGTGGCGTTTATTGACCCCAAGGAAGATTCAGATTCGATTGACCTTGGGGGAATAAAGCTTGGGAAAATTGGTGTGGAAAGCCAAAGTGTGCCATTGGTTAATCTCAGTTACTTTGCGACGGATCATCTCGCTTTTGAACTGTTGCTGTCCAGGCCGCCAGTTGTAGCAATTGTTGGCACCACAGGTTTGATCAAAGGTGCACCAATAGGCAATATTGAAGCCTATCCCCTGGTTGTTACTGCCCAGTATTTTCCCATGGATGCAACATCAAGGTGGCAGCCTTTTGTGGGCTTTGGCTTTAATTATATCGTCCCAGGTGATACTAATGTTCACTCGGACCTGGCTCCCAGGTTTGGTGCCGAAAATATTGAGCTGGAGGTAGACCGGTCCCTCGGGATAACGCTAGCTGCCGGGCTGGACTTTATGGTGACGGATAAATTTTCCCTATCTGCCCAAGCCTACTATCTGGATATTGAAGCCCAGGGTAATGGCAAAGTTATTATAGGTGATCAGAAGATAGACCTGCATCTATTTGCCCAGACGGGTTATGCGCCTGTGTTGTACTCATTCACTCTAGGTTATATATTTTAGTTTGCCGGACAGTGGCATCGCGTCTGTAAGCAGGGCGTATGCCCTGGGTACAACAGACAGCCTATTGGTCTATGTTTCGGGTATCAGGAAATGGGCTCTGGCGATGGCATTGGGCTTATCGTATTGCTCTTGCCAGGCAGTGACACTGACGTTGGCGATAAACCGCCCCTGTCGAGTCAGAGTGCACTGTGCGTAGGTATCGCGCAGTCGCGAGGGGCGCAGATAGTCCAGGGAAAAGTCGATAATTCTGGGCAATACCGGATTATCCATTTTAGCTATCAGGTGAAACGCTGCAGCCTGCTCCATAAACGCTCCCACCACGCCTCCGTGAATCGCAGGTAGAGTTGGGTTGCCGACCAGCTTTTTATCCTCGGGCAGGATAAACAGAATTTCGTTGTCATGAACTTCGGCTTTTATGCCAAGGTATGTGGCATAGGGTACCTTTGTTATCCAACGCTGCAGTGTCTGGGCATCGGGTTCATGATGTATGAGATCTGAAAGCGTCATTGTTGTGCTCCTGGGCCGGCGGAGAACAGCTCGGAAAACTGCAACTCGGGCATGAGCACCCAACTACCGGTGGCTTTGGCAATGGGCTCATCCCTGGATTCACAGTAGGCGAAACCTGCAGTGAACGCGACTCTTCGCGTTACTTTATACACCCGGGCCACGGCGAAAATATCCTTGCCCGCCGGTGCCGCGGCCAGATGATCAATACGCAGGTCCAGTGTAGGAGTAATGGTGGCACCAATCTGGTCACAGCAAATACTCGCTGTACCGAGAGTGTGATCCAGCAACATTGTCAGTACGCCACTATAGATAGCGCCGGTCTCGAGGTTTCCCACCAACTCCTTCCGATAAGGCAATCTTAAGGTTAATTCCTCGCCATTTATGCTTTCCAGGCAAATGCCCTGTAAGTGGGTATGTGGAATAAGATCGGACATCTGGCTGATGATCTTCGTTTTATCACGGACAGAAAGTGTGCGCATAAATACCTCGTATAAGTAGTGGGCCTATTGGCCTTTCCCAGTTCCACCGATTCGCAACCAGGGCGCCAGCAGCGAGTAGGCCACCGGAATCACCGCCAGGGTCAACAGGGTTGAGCTGATCACTCCGCCAATCACCGCTACTGCCAGGGGCCCGTATTGTCCGGCGCCAACACCGACGCCTAGCGCGGCAGGCGACATGGCCAGAACCACAGTCAAGGAGGTCATTATTACCGGGCGCATCCGTCGGGGGCATGCAGTGCGAATCGCAGTGCTTGTATCCATACCTTGCTGGCGATAGCGATTGATTAGGTCCACCAGTAGAATCGAATTCTTTGACACCAGACCCACCAGCAGTATCAGTCCGATCATGGAATAAATACTCAGGGTGTAGCCCGCCAGCCATAGAGCGAACACACCACCGACAATCGCCAGTGGCTGTGCCAGCATCACCAGTAGTGGCTGCAAGAAGGAGTTGAATTGGCTGGCCAGCACCATGTATATCAGCAGCAGGCCGGTGCCAAAAACGAATAGCAAGTAGCCCTTGGATTTTTCCAGTTCGTCTGCCTGACCTCCCAGTACAACCTGGTATCCCGGTGTCAAAACCTCGCTGGTAACGTTGCGAAACATAGCCACGGCTTCAGCCAGTGACGCGTCAGGTGTGCTGAGGTATTCCGCCGCGAAATTGAGATTCATACGATTTACCGCAGCCGGTCCATAGTCCTCAGAAATGTTCACCACCGAATCAAGACGAATAAGATCTTCATCGGGCCCACGTAAATAGATATTTTCCAGGTCACTGACATTGCGCATACCTGCACGCTGTGCAGCCAGGCGAATATCGTAGCGCTCTCCATCTCCTGGCAGCTCGCTGTACTTTGCAATATCGGCACCACCGGCCAACACGCGCAAGGAGTCCCCGATGGTGCTGGTGTCGATGCCCAGGGCCTTGGTACGATAGCGGTCGATATCAAAGCGCAGCATTGGGCGATCAAGCTGCAGGTCCATACGGATGTCACCCATGCCCGCAAGACTCGCCAACTGTTTAAAGACTAACTGGGACAGCCGCGCCAACTCATACAGGTCGGGTCCGGTCACATAGACCTGTAAGGGCGCATCGCTCATGCCTGAAATGAACGGAAAATTTGCGACGTAGGATTGCAGGCCAGGTACTGCGACCAACTCGCCACGCACCTGGTTCATCAGGGTTCGCTGAGAAACTTCGCGCGCTGCCTTCGGCTTTAGCATGACGTTAACAGTGGCTTCATTAACATCACTAGAACGCGCGGAACCAATGATGGAGAAAATGTGGCTTACCTCCCCGTGACGCGCGACCAGTGCCTCAACCTGGTCGAGTTTTGCTGCCATGTAGTCTATGGAAGAGCCAATGGGTGCTTTCAACTGGACCATAAAGCGGGATTCATCGTCTTCCGGAAAAAACTCGGCGCCCAGCTTTCCGGCAAAATAACCGCTACTTAACACAACCAGTGCGGTGCCTAGCATCACAATCCAGCGGTATCGAAGACACCGATCCAACACAGAACTGTAAACTCGCTCGGTCCCGGAATGAAATCGGTTCAGTAACGCTACAAGGCCTTTGCTCTTCTCGTTGGGCGCCCCAAGAAAACGTGCGCACAATGCCGGTGTCAGCGTCAGGGACACGAACAGTGACGCGATCACACCGACCACCACGACCACCGCAAACGAGCGCATGAAAATACCGACCATACCCGGCATGTAAATCACTGCGGTGAACATGCAAACCAGCGTCAGCGATGCCGCGATAACAGGAAACAGCACTTCGCGAGTGCCCTTGCTAGCCGCCTCTTCAGCACTGACATCCCCGGCTTCATGTTGTCGGTGGATGTTTTCCAGAACTACAATGGCATCGTCGACCACCACCCCGATGAGTAACAGCAGGCCCGACAGGGTCATGATATTGAAGGTGTAGTCACCAAAATACATCACTACCACGGCACCCGCGAGGGAGACAGGAATAGCCGTGGCGATGATGAGGGTTGCGGGTAGATTCAACAAAAAAAACAGCACCACCAGCGCTGCCAACAGCGTGCCCTCCAGCACATGATTCTGCAGGGCGGAGACGGTACCTTCGATGATGTCGGATTCATCGGTGGCGATGATCAATTCTACCCCGTCGGGTAAAGACGGCCTGACAAGTTCGTCAAGCCGAGCGGACACTTCACGGACTAATGCGACCGTATTGGCATTTTGAACCTTTTGTATACCAATGGCGACGCCCCCGCGTCCGTTGAAACGGGCCAGGCTGCGCTTGTCCGACAGGCCGTCACTGATGGTGGATATCTCACCGAGCTTTACCGGGATCTGATCACGCCACATGACCACCAGATTGCCAAGTTCCCGCACGCTGTGATATTCAAGGTCCAAGTGCAACAGTTTTTCAAGGGTACCGCTGACCAGGTAACCCCCAGGAACCTGGATATGCTCTCGGGCGAACGCCGCAATCACATCCTGCGTGGTAATTCCAAGTCCCGACATCTTTGCCGGGTCGATGTCCACGCGTATCTTGCGTTCACGTCCGCCACCAACCAGTACCTCGCCCACGCCATTGATGTTCTCCAGCAGCTTTTTAACCTGCTGGCGGGCTATCCTGTTGAGTTCGTTGAGGGGACGATCCCCCTTGAGCACTAGCCACATCACAGGAATAGCATTGGGGTCGATCTTGGCCACGATAGGTGTTTCCGCTTCATTGGGCAGATCGTTGATCACCTGGTTGACTTTGGCCTGGACTTCGTTGAACGCTACGTTGGCATCCTTGCTGAGTTCGAATGCTACCCGTACCTGTGACACGCTGGGCACAGAGCGCGAGCGCACATAGTCAATTGCTGAAATCGAGTTAACCGACGCTTCGATAACACTGGTGATACCACTGTCCATGATCTCTGGACTGGCGCCTGGGTTGACGGTAGTTATGGTCACCACCGGAGGGCTGACATTGGGCATGCGATCGAGTCCGATATCCCTTAGTCCGATAAGGCCGAACAGGATGATGGCGGCGCTAAGCATGTAAGCCAGGACACGGCGACGGACGAAAATATCCACAAAACTCATGGTGTGGGATTCTTCGCACTGATGACCAACTGACTGCCGTCGCTGACCAGTGCGGAGCCTTCGGTTACCACCTGGTCCTGTGCCGTGAGGCCCTCCAGCACTTCCACCCAGTCGTCTTCTCGCCAGCCTAGCTTGACAATGCGTCGGCTGGCATGGTCGTCGTCGACGACGAATACAGCATCATCGTCCTCACGTCTCACTACGCTGATCATCGGCACCGTCAGTGCGTCACGGTTCTGTCCCACGGTCAGCGTGGCATCGACGCTGGCACCGGGGTACCAGCCACCGGGATTATCAAACTCGACAATAACATCAAGGGCCCGGCTCCTCGGATTGATCCGGGGGTTGATACTGGTTACCGTACCGATAGCAGCAGTCGCCTGCGATGCTGGAGATTGCAGCTTAACTTCTTTGCCTACGTGGATACTGGCGGCATGGTGTTCTGAAAAGGCTAGGCGTGCTCGTAGTTTTTTGACTGAGACCAGATCAAACAGGGGCTGCCCCGGGGTAACGTAGTCGCCCATCGAAACATGTCGTTTGGCGATCAATCCCTCCCTCGGCGATTGCACCCGGGTCTTAGATTCAAGATACAACGCCTGCTCACTTTGCTTTTTCGCCACCTCCAACATGGCTGACAACATATGCAACTGCGCCTGCTCATTGTCCAGCTTGTCCTTAGAAACTGACTGTGACTGCGCCAGGCGCAGCAAACGATTCACTTCTCTCTGCTGGTTGTCCAGTAATACTTTCTGGCGTTGTATTTCACCTGCTGCCTTGCCCGCCTCTATACTCTGCAAGGTGTTGTCTATAGTCGTGAGCAACTGCTGTGCAGCGACTGACTGTCCCTCACTGACTTCAATACTGACAATTTGACCCGAGGTTTCTGCGGAAACAGTGGGGTTATGAATGCTTTCAACGGTGCCAAGTGCGGTCAATATGTAGTCGATGGACTGATGTCGCGGGTTGGTGACAATAACCCGGGTGCCGGTTACGGTATCTGTAACGCCAGTATCTGTATCTACAGAATTTCCGCATCCAAACAGCGCCAATAAAAAAATGCTCAATACCAACCATTTCATGAGGGGCTTACCCCATGCAAAAACAAGTTCGTGATGTGCCTTGCCAGTAAAGGAATACCAGCATTGCCTTTGGCTGTGTTCGGTAAATGGGGGGCGAGCTTACGCGCCTCGAGATGATGAAAGATCATCCCGGCGAGCGAGAAAATCAGGAGCTGTGGGTCACTGTCGGGTGCCAGCTCATCCATTAGTGCGTACAGAGGCTCATAAAATGCGAGAAATGCACTCTCTGCAATTGCCGCCAGTTTTTGCTGGTCGCCCTCCAGTAGCTCGCGCATATAGATACGTCTGAAGCGGGGGTCCTTTTCCGTAACCTCCAGCATAGCGCCAACTAGCAATTCCAGCCGCTCGGCGGGGTCATCAATTGCTGACATTTGTTCAGTGATCACCAGAGTGTGTTGTTCAAATAGGTAGGTGATAGTCGCAATGTATAACGCTTCTTTGTTGGAAAAGTGGTGGTAGATTGCAGCCTGCGTAATGCCCACCTCGCGGCCAATATCGCGCATCGACACACCGGCGTATCCTTGTTTTGAAAACAATTCCGCTGCCGCATTGAGAAGCCGTTCTTGAGTTTGTTCCATATAAAAACCCTACTAAACGTTCGTTAAGATGCTAATTGAGCTAGCAGGCATAGTCAACTAAGTCTTAAATTGCACAGAAATATGACCCTGAAATGGTTTAGTGTTGATAGAAATTAGCGGTATCCAAAAAAACGCCCACTGTGGGCAATGTCACACGGGCATGGGCCAAGTAATACTTTGAATAAACAGTCTACGGGCTACCACTCTGGAGCTCGTATTGGGTTTCTTGTGCGTTGAATAAAGTTACAGGCCTCGCTTTATCAGACCACGTAAAAATTTTCGGGCAGATGTAATGTGTTAGATGACCTACAAAGGGGGAGTAGGGGGGTAGGAAACTTCAGATGAACCCGACGTACCTGACGCATCCGGCGCGGGGTACGCTGCACAAGGCCTTGAGAGGCATGGAGCGCGCCGGGTTCGTCAGGTGCGTCGGGTTGGCCATGAGTTCGCAGCAGGCTACACTGAGGATTCAATTGTAATAAATACTCAGCCAGCTCGGTAAGGCCATCAAATGCGCAAAAAAGGAAAACTCCGGTCATGGAATGATCAAAAGGGCTTTGGCTTCATTGATGCTGGCGGCGGTAGCAAAGAAGTCTTTCTCCATATTTCAGCATTCAGCAACAGGAACAGGCGCCCAGAGGTTGGCCAATACGTAACCTACACGCTTTCTGCCGATAAACAGGGCCGACCGCGTGCTGCTAATGCCACACTCCCTGGTGATCGGACAAGAGTCAAAGCCAAGCAACGCGGGGGCACGAGTGCTGTAATTGGTGCTGGTCTCTTTCTTATTGTCGTAGGATTGTCGATTGTACTCACTGAACTTCCACTGTGGGTCCTGGGTTTGTATCTGGCAGCCAGTACATTTACGTTCATTGTGTACGCAATAGACAAGTCTGCGGCAAAGAGTGGGGCATGGCGAACACCAGAGAGTACGCTACATTGGCTCTCGCTGATTGGAGGATGGCCGGGCGCATTGGTAGCCCAGAAATTATTACGGCACAAGTCTGCGAAGCAATCTTTTCGTACCGTATTCTGGGCAACCGTTATTCTCAATTGTGCTACGTATGCCTGGTTACTTACGCCAACGGGCATGGCTAAGTTGCAGTCCTGGAATATTTCTCAAGGGACTTATATGTTGAAGTGGGAGGAATGATGGGCGACGTGTCTATGCAAGAAAAGGTGGACGCTGTATTACGGGCACTCGATGCCGCTCAGTTGCGTTGTACGTATAACGCCCTCGCTGAATACTGTGGAACAAATATAGGTGTGATAATCCAATGTTTGGGCGAAAGACGGCCTGTTGCTTCCTGGGGCGTAAGCAAGGACTTCCTCAAGCCAAGTCACTATTCTTTGGATCAGGAGCACCCTCATCTCTATCGGCATGATCGTGTAATTACGACTTCGGATGAGTTAGTGGCGCTGCTCGCCCCTGACGGTGTGGTTGCGGCACCTATGACCACTACAATTCCCCCGAGAGACTCAGGTCTCCAGGCCAACAAAGGGGCTACATGCTATGGCGTTGATGGTTGTAGGGGTGGGTGGGTCTATGCCTCCATTGCAAATACCCATGTGGCCTTCGGGACGGTTATTCAATTGACGGATTTGGTTGATAAGGTAGCTCCGGGTTCTCCCATATTCGTAGATATCCCCATTGGGCTGCGCGAAACTTCCGGCCAGGGGCGGCAATGCGACGTGGAGGGGCGTCGTCTGCTTCGTCCACATCGCACTTCAAGTATTTTCAATGCACCCATCAGGGCCATTCTTGATGAAGTAGAATATGAATTTGCTAACGAAACCAGCAAACGATTGAGCGGAAAGGGTTTGAGCAAGCAGACATTCGCCATCACTCCCAAGATCAGGGAAGTGGATCAGTTGATGGCGTCGAGCGCCAAGGCCCGTGGGTTGGTGAGGGAAGTTCATCCTGAAGTGTGCTTCTATGGCCTTGCCGGTGGGCACCCGATGGAGCACAACAAAAAGACAAAAGAAGGTTTCCAGGCACGGCTGGATTTATTATGCCAATACCTACCAGGTGCAGAGAAGTCTGTTGAGGGAGCTCTGGCACACTATCCGCGTATAACTGTCGCTGCAGATGATATTCTGGACGCCCTTGTTTGCGCCATAACAGCTCAGATGTCTGGGCACTGGAAGACAGTTCCTGATAATCCAGAAACTGATTCTAAAGGGCTGGCCATGGAAATGGTTTACTGTGATATGTCATTGCAAAGCGAGCTATAAAAGGACAGTAAGCCTCCAGTAAAGGCTATGAACACTCCATCCTCTAAGCTGAAAGAATATCCAAAGTCCTATGATCTGGTTCACCATCGAAATATTTGTCCAATGCGTGCTGGAATACTGACCCTAGGTCAGCAGCCTGGGCAAACAATGTCATTGATGATCGTAGTTTCATCTCATCAATTTCGCCGAAGATATCGCGTGCTGAAAGATGCTCATGGGCGAGGATGGTTTTCGTGCACTCAACCAATCGCCGCCCGAGCGTGGGGTGGGTCAAATACTCTTTCGCTTCACCGATGCTCTTTATCGCGTAGTATTGGGCGGTGCTGCTGTAACCTAGGCCTGCAATCTGGGGGAAGATAAACCACATCCAGTGCGATAGTTTTGCACCATTTTGCAACTCTTGGAAGACATTCGGATAAATGGCCTCTTGAGCCTTGGTGAAGCGCTGTAGGTTTTCAGCATTTTCTTTCATGGCGCAATCTCGATCTCCACTCGGCAGTGATCACTTGGTCCCCAGCCATTTATCTGATTTCGAGCTATAACATCGATGTTTAGTCCCCGGGAAGCAAATACGTGATCCAATTATCTGGTCGCGGTCGCGGTCGTTGGTGTCTGTGAAGTGGAGTGATAGGTGGGTACGCAGTCACTGTCTTGTGGGAGTTCATCGGGCCAAGGGCTAGCTTGACGTCCATGAGGAACCAATGGCCCGGCATGGGGCATACCGATTGCTTCCATGCGATGAAATATCGATGAATGTCGTTGGCTCCAATAATCAGAGCCATTTTCTCCATAGTATTTGAGACTGTTGATATCGCCTGTTGCGATTATACGATGACCTCTTACAGATCCAATAAATGATGAAAGATCAGACACTATGCGATGAGCCGAAGCATCTGCATTGCCCACTTTCCATGAGCTATTCGTACTGGAGTGTGGCAATTCCCAGGGGGCGTATATAGAGGTGACTATAATTGGGTCGGCATCCTTTGGAAATATTTTTGCTGCAGCAATTGTCCCGGGACGACTGACGCCAAACTCCCCAGGACAAGCATCGGTTAATGGCTTGGTGTCTATCCATTCAAAGCCGATTTCTGGATTGATAATTGCTAATGCTGCGCGCATGGACGATTCTTTCCAGCGCCATTCGTCCTCCATTCCCCGGGATCAGTTTGTAATACTGCCGCTACGTCAGCAGGAGGCTCATGCGCTTCCTGTAGTAGGGCTATATCGTAGTCACTGTCGAGTAGTGACTGCCAGCACGCATCACGCCGAGCTATGTTGTCCCTACCAAAAACCTTGTACATATTGATTATGTTGACTTTAGTGGTGTTGGGCCGCTAGCGTTACAGGCATGAAAACTGTACTCATACCCCTCCTTGAAACTCTGATTGACATCCTGCGGAGCAGGTCCTTGCTGCACTTGGAAATGCTCGCAATGCGCCAGCAGCTGGCAATGGTTGCCGAAGGCGATCGAAAGCGGCTTAGCTTTCGCCCCAGCGAGCGAATATTCTGGGTGTGGCTCTATCGCTTATGGCCCACGTGCCTGCAGACATTGATGATCTTCAAGGCGGACACTCTGGTCCGGTGGCACCGCAAGGGATTTCGATTGTACTGGACCTGGAAGTCTCGCCCACGCCAAGGTGGTCGCCCGGCTATTGATCCCGGCGTGCGCACGCTGATTCGAACGATGTCGCGGAACAACATTGGCTGGGGTGCGCCAAGAATCCATGGGGAATTGCAATTGCTTGGCATTCAGATATCCGAGTCCACTGTTGCAAAGTACATGATTCGACACCGTAATCCCCCATCCCAGACCTGGAAGGCCTTTCTGGCAAACCATACTGCTGACCTGATCTAAGTCGATTTCTTCACCGTGCCCACGGCAACATTTCGGATCATGTACGTATTTGTCATTTTGCATCACGAACGGAGAGAAATTGTTCACTTCAACGCGACGTATCATCCGACTGCGGAATGGACTGCTCAGCAAATAGTGGAAGCTTTCTCTTTCGACACGGCACCACGCTACTTGATACGCGACCGGGACAGCATCTACGGTTCTCGATTCCGCAGCCGTGTGAAAAGTCTCGGTATCGAAGAAGTACTTACGGCTCCGCGCTCGCCCTGGCAAAACCCATATGGGTCAGTGGTGTTCAATATTCTTCGCTAACCGGCTACGTTATATCCAAGTTGAACCGGTCTCCCCTCTTTTGTTGAGCCGCCATGGTGCCCAGAGTTTAGATAAAATCATGGATTGAGTTTTTGGTAGGGACAGGAACCATCAAGGGTATTCAATTTGTCCTCGTTACGACTTCAACTCAAACGGAAGCCGGATGAAATGGCTGCACCACCTTCTTAAATTCGGCCAGATTCTCTCGCTCAGCCATGCGTAGCTCATAGTCCTTTTGCAGGTTGAGCCAAAAGCTCGCACTCATATCGAAGAACAGGCTAAAGCGCAGCGCCATATCCGCCGTAATCGCGCGTTGGCCCTCGATGATCTTTTTAATCGCGGTACGATCAACCCCAATCGCCTTTGCAAATGTGCCGGGTTTGATATTCATATCATCAAGGAAATCCTCCTTGAGCATGATGCCGGGGTGTTCAATCTCTATATATCTATCAGCCATTTCTTCCTGCCTTCCTAGTGATAATCAACGAGCTGGACATCCAGGGCTTCGCCGTTATCCCATTTAAAAATGATGCGCCACTGGGTATTGACCCATATGGCATAAAAATCCTTTAAGTCGCCTTCTTTCTTCTCCAGCTTATTGGAGGGCGGCACGCGTAAATCCTCGATACGCTCAGCCGCGTCAATATAACGCAGGCGGCGTAAGGCCTTCTTTTGCAGGACTTTGTCGAGTTTCTTAACCGTTTTTCCTTCGAATATCTGCTCTGTTCTCTGATCTGCAAAAGATTTAATCATAAAAGTAGTGTGGCAGGCTACATATTATGGGTCAAGAGAAAAGTAGCTCGCTGAGAATGGTTAATAGGCTGCACACCAAATTAACAGAGAAGAAAGTGGCCTTCCCATATGAGCACTGTGGGATATTTGTGTGAATCCCCCCTACATTCATCGCCTTTTATGTACAAATTGCTGTTGAGTGCCCAAAATAAAGTTAATTAAAACAATGGGTTAAGTTTTCTTGTTCTTTCTGGCAGTGTTGAGGTCAGCGGTTCGATCCCGCTTAGCTCCACCATAAAAATCAAAGGGTTACAGCAATGTAGCCCTTTTTTTGTATCTAAGAAAAATGCCGTGGGAATCCTGCGGGAATTTTTAAGGCGTTAACTACCAGTTCGATGGTGGTCTCTCGATGCAGAAAGCAGTTCTTCAAATGATCGATGCCAATAAGGCATTCAGCTAGGGCAGGTTAGCGATGGTATGGCTACACCTGGGACTGGGAAATCTACGCTCCCGACTTAGCAGTTCAATCAATTGTTAGTTCCCCTTATCAGGTCACAGCTTACCTTTATAACAAGCCGGCTTTAGCTAATGATAGTAGTGTGTTGCGTCGACCGGTTTAATTCACAGTCGAAAGCGGCCGGATTGTGCCATGAAGGGACCTTAGCTCAATACGACCCTGACCTGGAAAAAGGCTACCCAGTGAGACCGGCGGATTCAAACGGCCAGCACAATACAGAGCCGCCAAAATTGGCCGCCAACTTCCAACCCTGACTCCGTAAGCTAGAGCTACGCCGGATCAGTAGGAGGCTCGGGCTTCAGAGTTCAATAGGAGGCTCGTCGGGCTCGACAATACAGTTATCAACTACATCACCACTCTCATCATAGTCAATTGCGTCTGGAAGTCGCATTCCATACCGTTTCTCAAAGTTGTCATTAACTCTAGTGCAGGCACTTTCAGAGGCTCTTTGGTTGGGATCTCCACAATCCAACGCTTCACAGTAGGCGTTACAGAGTCCGAAGGCTCCGCCTTTAAAAACATCGCAGATGGTTTCCTCCGATGGCGTCTTGCCGTCTGGAGTCTTGGCGATTGCCGTACTAACGCAAAGCGAAACAGATAGCACCAACAACGATCCATACTTGAGTAACTTTTGCATGATATTTCCCCATGAATGTTACTGTTGTACAACATTTGTACAACATATACTAAGAGGCAAGCATCATGCCAAGGCAATAACGGCGCGGCTTGTGACGGGTCGAAGCTGAAATATAATCCCTGATTGTAAAGAAAGCTGACATTTATTGCCCTTAGTCAGAGCGAAATTGTAAGCTGCCTATACCGCATCAAAGTAGTGATAGCTGGCATGGCTGACGGGTGAAATGGGACTGAAACTGCCTCGACGCTTAAGACCGCCATGAGTCGAAAGGGGAAGTAAGCGAGGTCAGATAACCCATCCAGCTAACGTCGCAAATGTGCCATAAAGGGTCATTAGCGTCCTCGAATCTCAGGCAATAAAAAGCCCTCACATGAGGGCTGATTCAATAGGGTTTCTGTTTACGCTTTCTTACGGCGATTCCAGCCAAGGCCAGCGAGGCCTAGGCCGAACAGAGCGAGGGTTGCAGGTGCGGGAACCGGCGCGGGAATCGTTGTAAGCGCAGCTGTGAGTGGATTTGGGTTGTTAATGAAGCCGTCACAGCAAACACCGTTCATTTCGAGAGCGGAGGCGCCTGAACCACTATTAAAACCTACGCCTGTAGCGCCGCTAGCAGCATTCCATAACTGGCCAGAATCGCCTGTAGTAAGGCCATTGAGAAAGAACTGCCCGGCAGTGGCGTCAAAATTGAAATTGAAGCCTGCCAGTAGGTGTGCGTTGCTCGTACTGCCAATGGAGACCCCACTCAAAAATCCCTCGAACATCAACGAAGCAACTTCACTGTCTCGAATTGCGCCGTCCACGGCATCGGCTTCGTCGAAAGTAAACATGCCGGTCATCGTATAGTTCGAAGTCCCTGTCCATTCGAAGTCATAGCCAATAATTCCCGCATTTGCTGCTCCGGCCCATCCCGTAATCGCTAATACCGCCAGCATACTTGTAAATATTTTCATGTTCGTCTCACCTTTAGATTCATGTAGTGCTTAACTATTGCACTAATCGTGCCAGAACCTGCAACCCCAGTAAGTACGGTGGTTAGGGGAAAATAGGAATTAGTTTATTCCTAAAAGTGTAAAGAAAGCTGACACAATATAGCCGATACTTATATGGGGCTATTGACTGCTAAAGACCCCTTCGAGTCGAAAGGGGAAGTAAGCGAGGTCAGATAATCCATCCAGCTAACGTCGCAAATGTGCCACGAAGGGATATTTGCCACCACAATCATCAAACGCAGCAATGGTATAAGCCCCAAAAATCGCATCAACAGGTGCTGACATCGACTGCTCGGTACCGTCAAGTGCGATACCAGCAGTTCGTCCTGCTGGTGCCCCATCAGTAACTTGCTCCGCAGCCTTATCTTAGGAACTGTTGCATCCCCCAAAAGTTAGTGTACTAAAGGCAATGACACTCATTAGTGATTGGTAGGTTGTTAATTTCATAAGTTATAACGTTTATACCTACTGCATTTATTACGATAATTCGCTGAGATAACTTGGAAGCTCTCTCTAAGCTACCAGATTAGATCTCAAACTTTATTATGGCTACATACAAAGACGGGTTCGTATAGCCCCCATTAATTGTATGCAGCTTTATGTTTAGAGGGGGAGAGCAGATAAGTATTTTCCAATCCAGGAATGAGCCTGAAACGGGGGTGTATTAAGCCCTAATTTTGAGTCGCTCATGGAGTTGTTTAAATAAGTGATCTCGTGCCGAATTTAGTTGTTCAGCTGCTTCATTGTCCGTCATTTCATTGGCGAATGCATCCAGGGATTTGAGTGTGACTCCTGGCTTTAAATATTGGCTGGGTTTTGGCAGGGAGCGGAACTTTTCATAAGGTGTCATCATGTCGCGATAGAGATATTTCTTTCGCTGCTTGCCTTTACTGTCGGTGATTATAGTTGGGAAGTAGCAGGGCCGGTGAAAGTTGACGTAGCGATAGACATGCTGGCTATTTAGTTCAGTAAAGTCTGTAGCGTACTGCTGAGGAATGTGGGTGTAACCATAGAGCTTTCGGATGACAGAACCATTCTTGCTTTCAACCAGTCCATTGTCATTGCTGTGCCGGGGCCGCGATTTGGTGAATTCAATGTGTAGTTTCTCCAGTAATTGAGCAACGGTGTAATTGATATACTCACTGCCATTATCTGCGTGAAAGCCCTTTAGTTTGAAGGGGTAGGCTGCAAGCAATTGCTTAAGTGCTGGCAACATGAACTCTTCGCTAATGCGCTCCAGTGTGACGATGATCTGGAATTGCGTCACCTCATCGACGGCATTGATGTGATAAACCCCTTTGCGCTTATCCTGATCGCCTTGGTGGACAGAGTCTATGCGGATATAGCCAGGTTGGTCATTTGGGCAGGGCTTGCGTCGCTGGCCTATGGACGAGGCTTTAGGGCGCGTTTTTGTTAAAATACAACGCTGTCTCTGATAGGTCTTGGAGGCTCGTAGATTGTACAGGTGGGAAACTGAGATACCTGCCACACGTTGATATTCAGCCTGACCAAAGCGGTGGTATGCACGCTCACAGAGCTTTTTTATCACCGCGCCACTGGGCTGGCCATGCCGCTCATCCATACTGGCCAGCAGGCGGATGTCGGCATCGGTATAGGCTCTCTCGAAACCGTTGCGCCGTGCGGGTTTTATTGAGATGACGCCAGCTTTTACATACTGCCGGATCAGGCGCTTGGTTTGGGCCAGAGAGTAACCGGTTACCTTTATCAGGTACCGAGTAATAGTTCCCCGGTCGAGTTTTCCAAGGGTCAGGTATCGGTGTTTCACCAGGGTTTTTTGCACCCACTGGTAGCGCTCCGCTTTGCCTGTGGCCACATTGAAGGCTACGGCTTGCGTACCATCAAGGAATTGTTTGACAGCGTCCAGGGTGTTCAGTTGCTCTAAGCTCATGATCGTTTTCATCCGTTGATCATGAACGACACTAAGGGCTATTTCAGGCTCATTTCATATTGGAATCAGCTTCCAGTGGTGACCTCCATTTCAGGCTCATTTCATATTGGAAAAGACTCACCATCGACAATAGTGCTGGGTATGATATCTTTCATAAAGAGCCTGCTTGCGCCAAAACATATTATTTATAGAAGCCTTAACCAGATCGACTATAACTAAATTCATTGTAAAACCCCACATACAGGAGGTAAACATGTTTAGCAGAGTATGCAGAACACACAGTATATTCACTCGCGTGCTCATGTCGATATTACTGTGTATGGCTTTGCTTCTTTCTGCGACAGTTCGGGCAGATCTCGAAAACTTTTGCGACAATCTGCCTCGTGCAGCTTATGCCGAACTCGAAAAACACAGCGCCAGTAATGACTGGTTTGAGGTCTACGAAGTGGGTCCTGATATCTGGGCCATCTATGAGCCGTTTCAATGGCAGGAAGTTATTTCGTATCTTATAGTGGGGAGCAAATCGGCTCTGTTGTTTGATACGGGCAATGGCATGGGAGATATTAAAGCTATTGTCGATCAACTCACTGACAAACCCATTAGCGTGATGAATTCTCACAGTCATTTCGATCATATTGGCGGCAACTATCAGTTCGATAACATTTTGTCTGTGTCCACAGAGTTCTCCGTGGTTCGTAGTCGGGGCATGCAGAATGAGAGTGTGACTACTGAGGCTTCTCCTCAGGCTTTATGCAAAGCTCTACCGCAGGGTGTGACCAAGGATAACCATAAGATACGGCCGTACTCTATTACCCGGGAAGTCGTCGAAGGTGAAGTCATTGATCTGGGAGGCCGCCAATTAGAGATTCTTCGTATACCGGGTCACACGGATGACTCTATAGCCTTGTTGGATGCTCAAGCGGGCTTTCTATGGACTGGCGACTCGTTCTATGAAGGCCCTATCTGGTTGTATGCCCCGGAGACTGATTTGCTGGATTATAAAAAATCGATTGCGCGCCTTGCTGCACTGGTGCCAAATCTAACAGCCTTGTTTCCAGCCCATAACACACCGCGGGCCAGGCCTGGATTATTGTTGGAGACTCAGCAGGCTTTCGATGTTGTGCTAGCGGGCAAGGCCAAACCCGTGCCCACCTGGGACGGGGTGGTAACCTTTGAGTTTGATGGTTTCGGCTTTCTCATGCGCGAAGATTATACGCAGATACAGCAACCGCATTGATATTCCCGATGCTCATTGTTAGACGTACTCGCGATCAGTTAACACTGATTAGTGTTTGACCGCCTCGTCTCCCCAAATTTCTTCTACGCGTTGATCGCGACCACAGTTCCAGCGGTAGTACTTATAGCGCACAGGGTTTTTCTTGTAGTAGTCTTGGTGCCCTTCCTCTACAGGCCAGAAGTTTTTCGCGTCTAGTATTTCGGTCGCCACGGTCTGTGCGGGAAAGCGAGCGCTGACCGCATCGCGGGTTTTTATTGCGAGAGCGCGCTCCGCGTTGTTACTGGTAAAGACAGCTGAACGATAGCTGGCCCCTTTGTCGCAAAATTGGCCGCTGCTATCGAAAGGATCGATACTGTGCCAGAACAGGGTGAGAAGTTCGTCGTAGCTGATAGTAGCTGGATCGTAAGTCACCGCTATGGCTTCATAATGGCCTTCGTGATTTCCCTTGTAAGTAGGATTCTTCAGTTCGCCACCACTAAAACCGGATACTACGTCAACCACACCGTCTATGTCCTGATAGTTGGACTCCATGCACCAGAAACAACCCCCTGCAAAAATCGCCTTGGCATTCTCTGCATGGGAAATCATGGCTAGACTGGTGAGCAAAAGAAAACAAAGTATTCGCAGCGGCATGGGTGAAACTCCAGAAATTAACAATAAAATATAGACCGCCTTAGAATTGATTTAGTTCCCCGAGCCTCTATAGCTTGGCAATAATATTGCCAAAGTGGTCTATCAGGGGCATAACTTCGTTGGGCTTGTCCCACATGTCAACGGCAATGCCAATATTCACCCGTACCACACCCAGGTCCTCAAACTCTCGTAGTTTATCGATATCTGGTGTGAGTAGGGCTTGCACAGTGATGGGCACATCATCGGGGTTGCGACCCGCCTCACGTACCATCTGACGGAATGCTGCGATCTGCTCGCGGGCTTGAGGCAGTCCCACATCGGCCGGCATCCAGCCATCCGCTACTGCTGTGGCGTGCTTTATTCCCAGTGGCCCCATGACACCATATATTACCGGTGGTCCATTTTTTTGCACTGGCTTTGGGCTACACCATACCGGGTCGAAGTTAATATAATCACCGTGATATTCGGCTTGTTCCTGCGTCCAAAGCTTGCGCATTGCCGCTACAGTTTCGCGCATCACGCCGAAGCGTTTATTCCAGGGGTGCGGGTTAACATTGGCGAATTCTTCCTCATTCCAGCCCACGCCTACCCCCAGTAATACACGGCCGTTGGACAGTCTATCCAGAGTCGCGATGGTTTTAGCCTGGGAAAAAATATCACGCTCCATAATCAGCGCTATACCGGTGCCAAGTTTCAATGTTGATGTGACCGAGGCAGCCGCCATTAAAGACACGTAAGGATCTGCCATGTGACGGTAGGGGTCGGGCATTTCGCCGCCACCGGGGTAAGGCGTTTGCATTGAACAGGGAATGTGGCTGTGTTCGCCGTACCATAGTGATTCGAAGCCCCGTTCTTCCAGCGCCACAGCGAGTTCTGTGGGGGCGGGGTCGGCGGGGGTGTTCATCGAGCTGAATCCGATATGCATTGTGAATTTCCTGTGTCTGAAAGATTAACCGGCCATTTGTTCCATTAGGGCTTCAAGATCCCAGTAAGCCTTGAGCGAACTGAGCTTACCAACATCGTTTACTTCGTATATAACCACCATTTCTACCACAGATTTCATCTCGCCCATGTCATTGGTAACAGTCATGTTAACGGCCACAATATTATCTCCACATGCAATGCGCTTGTGCGGAACGATGGTGAGATTGTTCGGGCCTATCATCATGTCCCAAAACTCGGCAATGCGTTGTTTGCCCTTAAAACCCTCTCCTTCCGGGTCGAAAGGCGAGGGGCCAACAGGATCTTGAACCACGGCATCATCTGCAAAAACCTCTAGCCATTGCGCCTTGTTACCCGCCATGGAATTTGCGATCGATGCTTTGTGCGCGGCTATTGCCGGTGTGTTTTTATCCACGGTACTCTCCTGCTATGACAAATACTGCGTTATCCCGCATCGGCAACATCCAGTGTCTCAGACACGGCCCGTTTAACAAACTTACCATTGGCATTGCGCGGCAATGGCTCAGTTACAAACCAGATGTAGCGTGGCACTTTATAGGGCGCAAGCTGTTCGCGGCAGTGGGTGCGAATAGTTTCAGCATCGACCGTAACACCTTCTTTGAGGTAAATCGCTGTGCCCACTTCTTCGCCCAGCCGGTCGTCGGGCACGGCGAACACAATAGATTCGGCAACAGCTTCGTGAGCAAAAATCGCATTTTCTACTTCAGCGCAGTAAACGTTTTCACCACCCCGGAGAACCATGTCTTTCTTGCGGTCAACCAGGTAAATAAAGTGGTCTTCGTCCATATACGCAATGTCACCGGTTTCCAGCCAACCATCGACAATATCCTGCGGACGATTCAAATAGCCTTTAATTACAGGCGCGCCACGCACCAACAGTTCTCCGCGTTCACCCACTGGCACGGTGTTACCCTGATTATCAACACACTTGGCCTCGAAGGTAGGCATGGCTCTGCCTACACTGGCGGGGCGGTCTACAAAAAAGTCTCCGGCCACTGCTGCGATAATGCCGCAGGTTTCGGTCATGCCATAGCCGGTGCTGGCTCTAGCGTTCTGCGTACCTTCTTCCAGTTTGGCCACTAAATCGGGCTGTAAGGCTGCACCGCCACCGCCTATTGCCTGCAAGGTGCTGGTGTCCCGGGTTTTGAAGTCGGGGTGAAGTAACATTTCTCTGGACATCATGGGAACTGCACTAAAAGTAGACACTTTTTCTTCTTCAATAATTCGCAGAGCTTCTGCAGCATCCCATTTATACATATGCACCAATTTGGCACCAATCATAGTGGATACCTGAGCAACGCAGTTATTGGCTGTCACATGAAACAGCGGGGTTGCCACCAGTGCGCACAGTTGTTTGGTCGGGTCTTGGACGGGGGGCTCTTCGCCCTTGTGCCGGGCAATTGCTACAGGCTGTATCGTGTTGATAAATGCCAGGTTCATTACATTGGCAATACAGCCTCTATGGGTAAGCTGCGCGCCTTTGGGCTTACCCGTGGTGCCTGAAGTATAGAAAATACAGGCATCATCGTCGGGATCTATGCTGACGTCGGGCATTTCTGGATCGGCCTTCATCGCATCTTCCCATGCGTGAACCCCCTCTGGGAGTTCTTCGTCCAGTCGAACCGCAAGTACACACATGTCGGGGAAGTCGCTTTGAATTTCAGCGAAGCGTGCTAGGCGCTCACGATCGCAAATTAGTACCTTGGGCTTCGAATCTGTCAGGGCATAGTGCATTTCTTGCGGAATCCACCATGCGTTCATGCCTACTACCACAGCCCCCATTGACGTGATGGCCCAGTACGCCAGCATCCATTCGGGGTAATTGCGCATGGCGATGGCAACCCTGTCCCCTGGCACCACACCTTGTTGATGTAGCCAATTAGCCAGTGATGCACAGTATTGTTGGGCTTGGCTGTAAGTGTATCGCTCGTCTTGAAATATCAGGTATTCCCGCTCACCATGTTGGGCTGCGCCCAGCCAGAATTCGCGTAAAGAAGGCGGCGCGTGGACAAAATTTCGCGTGGGGACACCGTCGATGTCTACTGTATTTACTTCAAAAATTTGTCCTGCGCTGGTGTATTCGTCCCAGACTGATTTAAGCTGCTCGTACACGTTTATACCTCGGTTTTATTGTTATAAATTAGTGCGTTACTTCTTGGGTAGGATGACTTTAGCAGTTGAGCTGGCGGTGGCGGTCAGTTCGCCCTGCGGGTCAAACAACTCTCCTTCCAGAAACACGATGGATTTGCCCGCTCTGATAATTTTTCCTTTAGCTGAAAATGAGCCCGCCAGCGATGCCCTTAGGTAGCTGATTTTAAGTTCCAGCGTTGGTAGTGCAATGACTTCCTCAATATTGGTAAACACTGCGTGTGACATGGCCGCATCAAGCATCGCTGCCACAAAGCCGCCCTGTACCACATTGCCGCTGTGGCAAAAATCCAGTGGGATGGTGAAAGTCATAGTGGCAGATTTTTCCTCATGGTCCATTCCTGTTACCGCAGCTCCCAGTGCGTCGAGGCAGGGTGGGCGATGATCGTTAAGCATGTTTAATTTCTCTTCTACTGTCATAGTTTTTGTTGTTAATCCTGTGTGCTTTGAATTTTTCGAGCTAGCGAGCCTACCACTACAATATCCGCTATACTAGCGTCCCTTGTGGTGAAACGCATTCGAGTCAGTATTACATGTCAGACAACAAGCTTATTCCTGCGGTGCAGATCCCCAGTGGTGAAAAATTCATCAATGATCACGGTGTGCGGGCTATCAAGGACGGCATAAAATCCAGTGGAGACGAGCGCGCACGCCTGCCCAAGCCAAAGTGGTTGCGGGTAAAGCTGCAAGGTGGCGCTGCCTACGAAAAAACCCGCTCAATTGTGCACGAACACAAGCTTGCCACCGTGTGTGAGGAGGCCAAGTGCCCCAATATGGGCGAGTGCTGGAGTTCCGGCACGGCCACCATAATGTTAATGGGTGATGTCTGCACCCGAGCCTGTCGGTTTTGCTCGGTAAATACGGGTAACCCCAAGGGTTGGCTGGATCCCGAAGAGCCTGAACAAACCGCAAAGTCAGTGCAACTTATGGGGCTGAAATATCTCGTGCTCACGTCTGTGAATCGTGACGATCTGGACGATGGTGGGGCAGGACATTATGCCGCCTGTGTTAAACGTGTTATTGAGCACAACCCCGATTGCGCCGTAGAGGCCCTGACGCCTGATTTCGAAGGTGTACTGGCTGACGTAGAAGCTGTAGTTGACTCAGGTATTGCGGTTTTTGCCCAAAATATAGAGACCGTGCGTCGGCTTACCCATCCGGTGCGCGACCCCCGTGCGAGTTATCAACAAACACTGGACGTGCTGGCTCATGCTAAAGCCTATAAGCCAGAGGTGCTTACCAAAACCAGTTTGATGCTGGGGCTGGGTGAAACCGATGAAGAAATTCTTCAGTGTATGGATGACCTGCGTAAAGCGAATGTAGATATTCTCACTCTGGGGCAGTATCTGCAGCCTACTGTTAATCACTTGCCTATAGACCGCTATGTTAGCCCCGATGAGTTTGAGCACTTGCGTCAGTTGGGTTTGCGCAAAGGGTTTCTTGAAGTGGTGTCAGGTGTATTGGTGCGTTCTAGCTACCGCGCTGAGCAAGTGTTACAGAAAAACAATGTGGGGCTTTCCGGCGTCTGATACTTCTATAGCTGAGAGGGCTTCCGCTTTGCTGCCAGTAGACAACAAAGCGGTAAATGACTCGGTATGACAGCCCCTTGGGGGGGGTGCAGCTAGTCTCTGCCGTGAACGTGATCCAATCCGCTGCGAATCGAAACCGCCCAGCTATTGAACATAGAGCGCACGTCCCCCAAATTGCTCACACTGTTGTTACGACCCCAGTAAGAACTACTTGAGCGAGTGTCTTTCATGATGCCCAGTACTTCACCACTTTCTGAATCGGCATAGGCCACCATGACGGCCATGGCACCGCCACCTTCGGTGTAGGTGTATGAGCGTCCGGCGCCGCGGGACATGGCGTCATCCTTAGGCGCGCTGGGTGCGATGCCTATCAAGCTGGCCTGGATGGTCAGCACATCGTCGCCAGGCTCGCTAACGATAGGATAGTCACCTTTGTCTTCAAGCTGTTTCAGCATGGCGTCGTGGAATGCCTTTTGTAATTTTACTTTATCAGCATCGGTGAGTTCCCAGTTTTTGTTTCTGCTTCGGTTCACTGAACTGCTGGTACCAGGTTGTTTTATCTCAACGTTATCGACACCAAGGGGCATCAACAATATTTTGTTGTACTTGCTGAAATCGACATTGGGATCAACGTAGGCCATGTCTGCGCGGGAGTTATCTATTTTGTGCAAGTTGTCGCCGATGACTTCTGCATCGTCACCGGTTTGTATTTCGGGTGTGCCTGTGGTGCACGCTGCCACTAGTGTCAGTGTGCCAACTATGCCTAAAATGTGTTTGATCATGGTTAACTCCTGTAATAATTAAACTCTTTAGAGGTGAGAAACTAAACCTACAATGAAATCTGATTCCAAGCTTGTAACCCAGCTTAGTGGTATGCCTGTTCTGGGTGTGTCACTGGCATCCGTCAGTGTGTTGCGTCTGGACCTGTGCGATGGGAATGCGCCGGGCAATAAGTGGTTCAAGCTGCAGGGTAACATCATCGCCGCGCGCAAACGAGGCATCACCACATTGGTATCTTTTGGCGGTGCATGGTCCAATCATTTGCATGCCCTGGCCGCTACCGGGTTAGCACTTGGACTACGCACGATTGGAATAGTTCGTGGCGAAGAGCCGCACAGTCCATCTCCCATGTTGCAGGATGCCAGGGCCTGGGGGATGGAGTTGATTTATGTTTCCCGGCAAGAGTACAAAATGAGAGGGGAGAAAGCATATATCGATAAGCTGCAAGCACGTTTTGACCCCTGTCTGGTTATTCCCGAGGGTGGCGCCAACTTGGCCGGTGTAGAGGGTTGCGAGGCGATAGGCGACCTGTTGGTAGAGGAGGGTTGTGGTCATTCAACGATGGTACTCGCCGTGGGCACCGGAACCACGCTGGCGGGCATAGCACGGGGCCTGGGAGCAAGCAGCAGTGCCAATCTTGTAGGTGTCTCGGTGTTGAAAGGCGCATACGACCTGGACGGCCGTGTGGCTGGATTTACCAAGAGTGACTGCGCCAAGTGGAAAATACTACACGAGCATCATTGCGGCGGTTATGCCCGCGTAAGCCCGGCTTTAAGAGAGTTTATTCTGGAGTTTCAGGCCGTGCATAACATCCCGCTGGACCCGGTGTATACAGGCAAGGCCATGTTTGCCGTATACCAAATGTTGTCCACCGGGCAGTGGTCTGAAGACCAGCCTGTGGTGCTGGTACACACCGGTGGGCTACAGGGTCGAAGAGGCTTTGACTGGCTTACCTGAGTCTGTAGGCCATTGTGGGCCTGTGACAAAAAAGCGCTGGTGTTCTTCTCCAGCCTGATTAAAGCCGGCGAGCATTGCAGGTCTGCCACCATCGGCAAAATTCTGGGCCATTAGCCCGGTTACCTCATCTTTGCGGAGCAGGGTATTTGCATGTGTAGACGCCATGGCCGGTGCCAGCCAATGGGGTTTGTCCAGCTTACAAAAGCTGACGCTTTCACTCGACGCTATATAATCTGGGAGCTGCACAACGCTTAGCCAGTAACACAGGCTGTTTTCACTGTTGTGGCCAGTAGGTGGTGACAGGGGGTCGTAAGCATCCTGAAATAAATAACCCTTTATTTCTATCTCTCTGCCGGGCTTTTCTATGTTCAGTGCGTGTAAGGCCTCTACTGCGATAGGGTGCTCGCCAAGTTTTATCTGGTGCTGGGTCAGGTGCGTAATCTTTCGCTCCAGGTTGTCGGTGTTGGTGGGCCCCAACCACTCCTTCCATTGGCTTGTGTGCAGCCCTGTGGTGACTTGTCTATTGCTCAGGTAATACTTTACCGCCAACTCCAGGTGAAAATGCTGTGCCCGGACGTGGCAATAATACAGGCAGTCAAATTCGCCCAGGGTTGTGCCGCCGTCACGAATTGGCAGGTTATGGGCAATTAGGTCCACCAGTGGGTCACTTTGAAGGAAAAAATGCCACAGGCTTTCAAAGTAGAGGCCGAGCCTGGTGTTGTGCAGTGTTTGCAGATGCCGGAGTAAAGACTGGGGCGATTTGTCCAGCTGGTCCAGCCACGCCTGCCGCTCATCGGTCAGGGCCAAGCCACAGTTGGCAATGGCGGGTTTGTCGCTGCTAAGCATCTCGCTATGAAACAGCGGTTGTGAGAAGCAGGCCCAGGCCAGATCGCGAACTTCGCGCGTTTTATATTGATGTAGATACATGCTGCCTTTCCGATGCATTTCGCGGTTATAATAGCAGCCCTTTTCTCGCAGGGCGCTGGCAATATGCATGCATCCTTTAAAACAATAGGCCTATTAGGTCGAAGCCAGCAACCTGGCTTGGCGGCAATTCTACAGGAATTGGCAGATCTGTTGGTGGCGCGTGGTCTCATCGTCCTACTGGAGGATAGGCTCGGAGAATTACTTCCGGGTCATCCTTATGTGGCGGCCAATAGGGACGACCTGGGTCAGCAGGCAGATCTTGTAGTTGTGGTTGGTGGTGATGGCAGTTTGCTCAGTGCTGCGCGCACTCTGGCCAAATACAATACTCCCGTGGTTGGTGTTAACAGGGGCCGTCTGGGTTTTCTTGCAGACATTAATCCTGATGAACTGTCGAAGCAGGTGAACGCTATCCTCGATGGCGACTACCAGCGTGATAGTCGTTTTTTGCTGGATGCCAGCGTGCTTCGCGACGATAAAATTGTCGCCCGGGCCGATGCCCTCAATGACGTGGTTGTAAACTCGGGAACGTCCGCCCAAATGATAGAGTACGAACTGTATATTAATGATGTTTTTGTCTATCGCCAGCGGGCAGATGGCCTTATTGTTTCGACGCCCACGGGTTCAACAGCGTATTCACTGTCGGGTGGTGGCCCTATTATGCACCCCACGCTTGACGCTGTGGTGTTGGTGCCCATGTTTCCCCATGCGCTCAGCAGTCGGCCTATCGTGGTAGATGGCAGCAGCGAAATTCGCATAGATATTCTGGAACGTAATCGAATCCACCCCCCCGTTACCTGTGACGGGCAGGTCAATATGACGGTGCGGCCCGGGGACTCGGTATTGATAAGCAAAAAGCCTCATCGCCTGACTCTGTTGCACCCCAAAAGCCAGGATTTTTATGCCAGTTGCCGTGACAAGCTGAGATGGAGTAACGCACTCGATGGTTGAAGTGTCTAGATGAGTTTCGAGTTTACCGCCCTGCGTGTTGATGTGGCTGAAAATTTACTCCCCCTGAGTGCAGTACTGCATCAGCGTGGACTTGCACATCGCATTTACGAGGAAGGTGGCCAACAGGTTGTGAAAGTGGGTCAGCAATCTACGGTAGAGGAGGTTGTGTCCCTCTACGAGGGTTGGCGCTCGGGTCGATACACCATCGAAATGCGAGAGAAAGAGCGCTCCGCCGCAGTTCCACGCAGTGCTCTTTGGAAGAAGTCGCCTCTTACCCTTGTGTTGATTGCTTTAAGC
>JADGEN010000259.1 GCA_016744355.1 Halieaceae bacterium | reverse complement strand
ACCAAAGAGTTTGACGTTCTGTTGGCCGACACAGCGGAATTTACCCGCGACACCAGACTCGAATTGCGCGAGGGACGTGACAAACTATTGGAACGAAACTCCTGCAAGCCAGATATTGCCAATGCCGTGATAGAAGAAATAAACAAATACGAAAGCAGCGAGGAATTACAAAGCTACCTCGAAGCACTGAGCGAAGCTTACGGCGTAGAACACGAGTTTCATTCAGACCATAGTCTAATTTTGCGCCCTTCCGACCACATGTTAACCGGGCATTTCCCACACCTGCCCGAAGAAGGTATCACAATCACCTTCAACCGCGAGAAAGCCCTGAGTCGAGAAGACATGGCCTTCATGAGCTGGGAGCACCCCATGATGGTTGAGGCCATGGACATGGTGCACTCTACAGAACTCGGTAACGCAGCGATTGGAACCATAAAACTGAAAGGCATAGCGCCGGGCACCATGTTACTGGAGTGCCTGTATACGATTAATTGTGTGGCTCCCAAGTCTCTTCAGGTGGAGCGTTTTCTGCCCCTCTCGCCTATGCGCCTATTGGTAGACGCGCGCGGCAAAGACCTGGCGGCACTGCTCCCGCACCAGCGCCTGAACACACTGGTTGAGCGCATCGGTAAAACCACCGCACTGGCGATTATTAAGCAAGTACGCCAGGAGGTAGAAAGTAAGATGATTATGGCGACAGCGATGGCCGAGCAACAGTTGGCTGAGATTCTCAGCGAAGCTGAGAAAAATATGCAGTTGGTTTTAGGGGAGGAACTACAGCGCATGCAAGCGTTAAGGTCTATCAATCCGAGTATCCGCGAAGAGGAAATTGACCACCTTAAGTTCAGAACTGACGAATGTGCCATCCACATTCAGCATGCCAACTTACAGCTACAGGCTCTACGCCTGATTATTACAACCTAGTAAACCACCGGCGTGATGGCACTCGCCCCACGCCGGCCAGGCTTCATTCTAGGTTATAGCCACATACCCACCGTCCAGTGCCAGCACGTGCCCTGTCACCCAGGCTGATGCACGAGAACACAGGTAAATTGCAGTGCCCGCCGCATCCTCGGGGTTACCCAAACGAGCTAACGGTATATCTTTTAGCAATTCCTCCTCCTGCTCCAACAACGAAGCCGTCATTTTACTGGGGAAGAAACCCGGTGCGATCGCATTCACGTTGATGTGATCCGTAGCAAGGTCGCCACCCAGATGGCGGGTCAGGTGGTGTACTGCTGCCTTGCTGGCCGAATAAGAATAGGTTTGCATATGCGGATGGGTCAGACCATTGATCGAGCCAATATTGATTACCCGCGCAGGGTCTGCACTGGTGCCAGCTGCACGCAACTGAGGAAGCAGCTGTTGGGTTAAGAAAAATATCGACTTAACATTGAGGTCCATGACTTTGTCCCAGCCCATTTCAGGAAACTCATCAATTGGCGCACCCCAGCTTGCTCCTGCATTATTGATTAAGATATCCAGTTTGGATTCACGCTGCTTTATCTCATCCGCAAAAACCGTCAGCCCTTCTACTGTTGCCAGGTTAGAAGCAATGGCAATACATTCACCAAAAGCTGATAGTTCTTCAGCGGTCGCCTTCAACTCCTCCTTATTGCGAGCCGTGATATAGGTTTTTACGCCGTTCTCAACGAAGCCCCGTGCGATCATGCCACCAATACCACGAGAGCCACCGGTGACGACTGCCACTTTTCCCTCTACCGAAAATAGATTTTTCATGCTTACTGCCTCTTAAGATTGATAGAAAACTAGACTGCTTGCTCACTTCGGTATTCACTGGGAGAGCAATTACGCCAACCACGAAAAGCATTAGAAAAAGACGCCTGGTCGGAATAACCTAACAAAAATGCTATTTCGGTAATGCCAAGGCGAGCGTCGCACAAGTATCGCAACGCCAGCTCTTCGCGCATATCCTGCAATAACTGCTTGAAACTCGACTCTCGCGCTGTGAGCCTACGCTGTAGTGTGCGCCGGGAAATCCCAAGATCGCCTGACAGAGTGTCAACGGTCAGTGTCCCGCTAGGCAGTGCTCTGCGT
>JADGEN010000258.1 GCA_016744355.1 Halieaceae bacterium | reverse complement strand
TTCCCCGCCAGAGCTTGAGCTTTTAAACTGTCCAAGTAATCAGCCCAACCTTGCATCATGTCCTTGCGCCCCTCAAGGTGGGCCGTCCGGTTATAGGCTCTGCCGTTGGCATCCCTAACAGCATGGGCAAGTTGGTGTTCGATATAGTCCACACGGTAGTTCAACACTTCATCCAAAATCGTACGCGCCATGGCTCTGAAACCGTGGGCGGTCATGGTCTCATTGTCATAGCCCATAGTGCGGAGTGCGACCCTCACGCCATTATCACTTAGCGGGCGATGCGGACCTCTGGCACTTGGGAATACAAACCTCCCTCGGCCAGTGCTCCTGTGTAGCTCAGTGAGCAATGCAATTGCCTGTTGTGGTAGCGGCACAATGTGAGGCTGCTTCATCTTCATCCTATTGGCAGGCAACTCCCAACGCTCCTCTTCCCAGCTTATTTCCTCCCACTCCATCGCCCTGATCTCTCCTGGGCGCTGAAACAAAATGGCGGAGAGTTGCAGGGCAGTTTTTACTACGGGAGTACCCTCATAGGCTTCGATAGCCAATAACAGCTTACCTACTTCCTTGGGGTTGGTGATGGCGGCGAAGTGCTTTTTACTTACCGTCTGTAGCGCCCCTTTCAAGTCTTGGGCCGGATCACGCTCACAACGCCCTGTGGCAACCCCATACCGAAACACCTGCCCGGCTGTCTGCCTCACTCTATGCGCCATATCAACAGCACCACGGGCCTCTACCTTCCGCAGTGCCATTAACAGCTCGGGGGCGGTTATCTGGTTTATGGGTGTACTGCCTAACAATGGGAATAAATCGTTCTTCAGCCCCTCCAGGTACGATCCTGATAGCCTTGGGCTTTGTCCTTCATCCGGGTTTCAAACCATTCGGTGGCAACTACCTTGAAGCTGTTTGTACCCTCTTGGGCTTGCTGATGCTTTTTGGCCCGCTTTGCCACTCCAGGATCGATATCCTTGGCGAGATGATTTCTAGCTTCGTCACGCTTGTCGTTGGCCTCACTTAGAGATAAGTCCGGGTAAACCCCTAGCGCCAGCAACTTCTCCTTACCGCCAAAGCGGTACTTGAAGCGCCAGTACTTGGAACCGTTGGGGTTAACGAGTAGGAACATGCCCTTGCCACCAGAGAGCTTGTAGGGTTTCTCCTTGGCTTTGGCCTGTTTAACCGCTGTTGCTGTGAGTGACATGGCCCGTCGCCTCTTTTCCTGCTGCGTGGCTTCTGGGGGTATCTGTACTGGGAGAATCACGCATACCCCCAATAACACCCCATCTGGGGGTATTATGTTGGCATACAGCATAGGACACTACAAGAGGCTAAATCTGAGAAACAACCCGAAATTAAAGGGCTTCAGGTCGTTACGAGATGCTGCTGGAGAGGTGTTTGGTAGGACTACACGGACTCGAACCGTGGACCCCCTGCATGTCATGCAGGTGCTCTAACCAACTGAGCTATAGTCCTAAAGAGGACGCGCATTATAGGTAGAAACGGCGGATTGCTCAATAGCTGCGTGAGGCAACTCGGGGTGTTTATAAACTGCCTGAGCCGAGTTTGAGGTTACTGGCCAGATAGCGGGTCATCTCAAAGGCAGAAATCTCCCTACAACCACTGGCGTTCTGACCACACCACAGGGGCGAAAAATCGGCACGGCCAGCCGCTTCGGCCTTTTTTCTCACGGCTGTTATAGCCGTGGCAGCATAAGGAAACGCGGGCACAACACTACTGATAGGCCCCAGCTCACTGACTGCTCGATTAACAATACTGCGCGCGGGACGACCCGAAAACACATTGGTTAAAGCCGTATGCTCACTAGCCTCACTGCGTATCGCGGTGCGGTGCAGAGCAGTAGTGCGAGTCTCATCGCACAACAAATAGGCGGTGCCCAACTGCACTGCCGATGCCCCCATAGACAGAGCGGCGGCCACACCAGCGGGCGTGGAAATGCCGCCTGCAGCGACAACCGGAATATCTACACTTTGAGTAATTTGTGGCAGCAGCGAAAAGCTCCCCAACTGCGTTGTAATATCCTCACTCAGAAACATTCCGCGGTGACCACCG
>JADGEN010000257.1 GCA_016744355.1 Halieaceae bacterium | reverse complement strand
ATATATTTACTTCGTAGTCTATGTAATGGACGACCACATGGCCGCTGTCTGCGTATAATGTTTGGCATTCTAAATAAATTTCGAGCGGCGCCCAGGGCGTCTTATTGCTGATGGCCAGGAAATATCGATCAGACCACACCATAGGTGAAGACAACATCCGGCTATGGGGTATGGATATCCACAACCCCGTGTTCTTTGTCAGCGCCAGCTTCATTATTTTGTTTGTCATGGTCACGATCCAGTTTCCAGCTCAGACCAATGAAGCTCTTGGTGCCGCCCGCGGCTGGACTTTGGCAACTTTCGACAGTTTCATGATGACGGCGGTGAGCGCGATTCTGGTTTTCTGTCTGGCCCTCACGGTGTTACCTGTTTCAAAAATAAGACTGGGCGGGGAGAATGCCGAGCCTGAATTCAGTCGTATGAGCTGGTTTGCGATGCTGTTTTCTGCGGGTATGGGCATCGGCTTGATGTTTTGGGGAGTGGCTGAGCCCATGACCTACTATATTGGTGCTGGCGGAACACCCCTTGGTGTCTCACCGCAAACGCCGGAGGCTGCGGATATGGCCATGGCGGCAACCCTTTACCACTGGGGGCTGCACGCCTGGTCAATCTATGCCGTTATGGGGCTGGCGCTGGCGTTTTTCAGCTTCAATTGCAAACTCCCCCTAACCTTACGCTCTGCATTCTATCCTCTGCTCGGAGAGCGCTGCTGGGGTTGGCCAGGGCACGTTATTGACACCTTTGCCGTACTGGCGACAATATTTGGCCTGGCGACCTCTCTCGGTCTTGGGGCATCTCAGGTCAACTCAGGTTTGTCCATGCTGTTTGGGGTCGAAGAGGCCCTCAATACCAAGCTATCCATCATCATCTTCGTTACATTCATCGCCACTATCTCGGTGGTGCGGGGGCTGGATGGTGGCGTTAAGGTCCTGAGCAATTTCAATATGCTGCTGGCTTTTGCCCTGTTGGCTTTTATTGTCCTGGTCGGTAGCGATATCAGCGTTGTAGGGGCCTTAGTGGATTCAGCGGGAAACTACCTTGGCAATATCGTCCCCCTGAGTAACTGGGCAGGTCGTGACGATGAGCAATGGATGCAAGATTGGACGGTATTCTACTGGGCCTGGTGGGTCAGTTGGTCTCCGTTCGTGGGAATGTTTATCGCCAGGGTTTCCAAGGGGCGAACCGTTCGGGAATTTATCATCGCCGTACTTCTGGTGCCGACTCTGGTGACATTGATCTGGATGAGCGTGTTTGGCATGAACGCGCTACACCAGGCCCAAAGTGGCATTGGTAGCCTTGCCGAGGGTATGAGCTCGATGAGTCTTGCAACCTTCCAGATGCTCGAAGGCCTTCCTTTCAGCGAACTCACAACGGTGGTCGGGGTGGTGTTGGTGCTGGTATTTTTTATTACTTCCTCAGACTCCGGCTCACTCGTTATCGACGGCATCACTGCTGGTGGCAAACACGATGCACCAGTCCCCCAGCGCATCTTCTGGGCGACAATGGAGGGCCTGCTGGCAGCAGCACTACTTTACGGTGGAGGGCGGCAGGCACTGGCAGCCCTGCAGGCAGGGACAGTTATCGCGGGCATCCCATTTACTCTAATTCTGCTACTGGTGTGCTTCAGCCTCTACAAGGGGCTCAATGCCAATTTGCGGGAGTCAAGACAGTCTTGACTTGACCTGTCCGCCCACTGAAACTGCTAGATTATTAGCATCGTCCTCGTAGGGAATATTGGAGTTCATAGTGGATCGTCTAGAACAAGTACTGGTATCTCTGCGCAGGGTCATTCGCGCCACGGACCTGCATTCAAAGCACCTGGCCAAAATATCAGGGCTGACTGCACCGCAGATACTTTTACTTCAGGCAATTCGCAAGCTGGAAGGCGCCCCGGTCGGGCAGTTGGCGAAAGAAGTCAGCCTGAGCCAGGCCACGGTAACCTCAATTTTGGATCGGCTGGAAAAAAAGGGTTACATCGGGCGCGAGCGCTCTGTTGTCGACAAGCGCAAGGTACATGTCCACCTCACAGAACACGGCATTGAGATACTCAAGGATGCCCCCCAGCCATTACAGGCC
>JADGEN010000256.1 GCA_016744355.1 Halieaceae bacterium | reverse complement strand
CTGCAAATACTGCTCGCCATGTGCCGTACCCCAACCCAATGCCAGATAGACGCCCTTCCTGCGTGTAGGCAGTGACTCAGGGTTTACGTAGTGGCTGCGACGAATTTTTTCGTAGAGATAGAGTCTCTGCATGACCTTTTCGCGACGCTGTTCCAGTTCGCTGATTAAATGAGGGAGGTTCTTGTCACTGAGATTGTAGAGCTTCACAAACAGGTCGTCCTTCGCCTCCTGCACGCGACTCTCCTGATAAACCCAGCTGTCCATAGCCTGACGGCCAGCCATGGTTATCGAGTACACAATTTTCTTTGGCTTGCCTTTTTGCGGCATGGTTTTGCTGCGCAACAAACCTTTGTCAGCCAGTTTTTTCAGTTCCTGGTAAATCTGTTGATGACTGGCACGCCAGAAAAAACCCAGCGATGCATCGAAGGCTCGGGCGAGCTCAAAGCCGGACATATTGTCCTCCAGCAAGGCCGTCATAATCGCGTGCTGTAATGCCATTTCGGGTTCTCCACATGTTCACGGCGCTGAAGTGGCTTCAGCATAGCCAATGCAGGCATATTTTTGCAACTAATTGCACAACGATGACACCTTTGATGCTCTTATCAAGACGAGAAACGGCAAGCGCCCTCAACGCGTTTTACTATATGGATTGAAAACTGCTAGGATCATCGTCAAACCAATAACCACACAGGAATACCGCCATGACTTCCCTCCCGATTGAGCTGGAAATGTTGCTTTGGTCAGCCCTTTTGTATGTCGCACAGGTCTTATTGCCCGCCACGGCTATAGACGCAAAAGAAGGGGTAGCCTTTGGCCTGAGTAATCGCGAGACAGGACCAACCAAAAGTGCCTGGGTAGAGCGGGCAGAGCGTGCCTTCGTCAATATGGCCGAAAACCTACTGCCCTTTGCCGTTATCGTGCTGGTTGCACAAACCAGTGGGCAGACGGGAGAAACCAGCGCCATGGGGGCCATGGTATTCTTTTTTTCACGCCTGCTTTATGCCGTGCTCTACCCGCTGGGCATCACCGTATTTCGCTCCCTCGCCTGGGCAGGCGGTATCGCGGGCATGGGCATGGTGGTCTACCAGATCGTCTAATCGTCGCTACAGTTCGGAAAACTTGAGCACCCGCGCCGCTACTGGCGGGTGCTCCTGTGCCCCAATCCAGCGCCAACACATAGTGCCGTTATTATGACCGGCCGTTTCTACCCAGTTGGCATGCCCGGGATTCTTGTGCGCCACAATAATTTTCACACTGCCATCGTCTTCGTATTTGGCGGTGTGTTTATTAAAGTGAATTTTGTGATGGCGATAATCCAAGGACTCCATCCACCAGTTCTGCAACACGAAATTCCAGGTCTGGCACTCGGGAATAGTTTTGGCTTCGATCAGCAAAGCCTCATCATCAGCCAACTCCCAGGCGCTGTGAAAATAGTAGATATTGGGGTCACCACCAATAGCTTGACAGAAATTCTGGTCAGCGGGTGCCACCTGGTTCACAGTCGGCAAGAAGCCCTCGACCCACCCCTCAAACAAGCCGGTTGTATTTTTTACAAAGCGTACCGCGCCCTGCAGCGCGGCATCCAGTTTTTCGGGTGTCAACGGCGCGGGCCGTTCGTGCTCAGCTCCCAAGCGCACCATTTGAATATCCGCTCGGGTTTCCCGCTCTCTATCCTGAAACGTCTGCCTGACATTAATAGAGTTAGTCTCCGGCCCCATGGGCAACCAGTTACCCGGATGCTCCCTCTGGCTTACGATGACTTCCAGTGAGCCGTCGGCATCAATTTCCATATCGCGGGAATCCAGGAAGCCGTCGGTTTTCATGCCCCCGCCGGTGCTATAGCGATTAATCACGGTACCGAAACCAAGATAGTCTACTGTGCCCCGGGTGCCGGTGATTTTGTAATCGTAATTGGAGTCTATAGAAGCGCTCTGGTAATAATTGTCGGGGTTATCTGCGCCCATTTTTATGGTTTCGTGCACCGGGCAGCGCAGGGCTGGAAATGACGGGTCACCATGTTCGAGAAAGCTCTCCAGCCCGGCGCGTAACATCCGACTGAGATAGCGATAACCCTCAGCCCGATTAAACGC
>JADGEN010000255.1 GCA_016744355.1 Halieaceae bacterium | reverse complement strand
TTACAATACTCAACGTAATGCGTGGTGGGCCGTCCACCGGTATTCCGACCAAGTCGGAGCAGGGCGACCTGAACATTGCTCTGCATGGCCTGCACGGTGACGCTCCGCATTTGGTGTTGGCACCGCTGAATATTGCCGACTGTGTCTTCACTACGGGCTGGGCTGTGA
Source organism: Halieaceae bacterium (assembly GCA_016744355.1). Lineage (GTDB taxonomy): Bacteria > Pseudomonadota > Gammaproteobacteria > Pseudomonadales > Halieaceae > JBALVT01. The sequence continues at coordinate 1,965 of JADGEN010000255.1, read as the reverse complement.
ACCTGGCCCAGCAGCTGCAAACTCCCGCTATCGTTTTGTCGGACCAGTTTATTGGTCAGTCTACTGCGGTCGTGTCCGAGCCCAGACGATGTGAAAATATCGCGGCGGCTGCTTCACAAGCAAGTGATGACACTGCTTACCTGCGCTACAAACTCACAGCTTCTGGAATTTCTACCACGGCCTCGCCGGGTGATGTAGATAGACGTTTTACTGCTGATGGCCTGGAGCACAATGAAAAGGGAACACCCTCGGCCAAGCACTCGGATCACCAACGCCAACTGGACAAGCGGGCGGATAAATTAAACGGTTTTGATTTCGGGGAGGATTGGGCTGAGGTGTCCGGCGCAGGTTCTGTTGCCCTGATTAGTTTCGGTTCTGCTTCGGCGCCAGTTGCGGAGGCTGCAACTGTGTTGGCCGGCAGTGGTGTGGATTCGCGGGTTATCAGTCTTCGCTTGCTGGCTCCACTGCAAAACGCCGCCCTGGAGAATGCGCTGACCGATTGTGCGCACGTGGTTGTGATAGAGCAAAATCACAGTAAACAGCTTTTTCATTACCTGAAAGGGCACATGGATTTCCAGCAACAAGTACACAGCTATGCGACACCGGGGCCGGTGCCGCTTAGTCCTTTGAGTATTGCGCAGCAGGTATTGGAGGTAGTGGGTCGATGACGGACACGATTAAACTGAAAGCGCGGGATTACAAGTCTGCGGTCAAACCAATCTGGTGTCCGGGCTGTGGTCACTTTTCGGTGTTTAACGCTATTACCAAGGCCATGGCTGCCTTGGCTATCAACAAGGATGACACGGTAATGATCTCGGGTATCGGCTGTTCCTCGCGCCTACCCGCTTATGTAGACAGCTATGGATTCCACGGTGTGCATGGCAGGGGGTTGGCAATAGCCCAGGGTCTGAAGGTCGCCCGGCCGGATCTTACGGTGCTGGCCATGGGGGGTGATGGAGATGGCTTTTCTATAGGCGGCAACCACTTTATTCACGCCTGTAGGCGCAACGTGAATATAACCTATATCGCTATGGACAATGAGGTTTATGGTATGACCAAAGGGCAGGCCTCGCCTACCACGCCCATCGATTGGGATCACAGTAAGCTCACACCACACGGCCCCGGCGTTCGCCCGTTCAAACCAGCGGCAGTGGCACTGGCGGCAGGAGCACCGTGGATCGCCCGGGGCTATTCGGGCAATCCCAACCAGATGGCGAAGTTGATCGCCGAGGCGATTGCGTTTCCCGGGTTCAGCTTTCTTCATGTTCTGTCCCAGTGCATCACCTTCTGTCCAGAGCAAACAGATTGGAAGGCTATTGCTCACGAGCGCGAAGAGCCGCCTCTGGTAAATGCAGATGATGCGGCAAAATTGTTTCTGCATGAAGACGGTTTCCAGACCGGCTTACTATTTAGCGAGCCACGTGCGACCTGGCCACCTGCAGTCGGTGGAACTGTCAGTAATAAAGCGGCGGAGCAATTGGCTGCTTCCTTCAGGGTATGACTATGGAAAATAAAGAACTTGCAGAATTTTTTGCCCACTCGGTGGAACTGGAATCAGAAGCCGGAGATCGTTACGAGGAGCTGGCGGATACCATGGCTGCGCACCACAACCACAAGGTGGCACAATTTTTCCTGCGCATGGCTGAAGAGGTTCATCATCATCTGAAGGAAGTGGCGGATTTGGCCAAGGGTATGACACTGCCAGAGCTGAAGGCCTGGGAGTTCAATTGGCCCGAGGCAGAGTCCCCCGAGACTGCTAGCTATGAAGCAATGCATTACCGTATGAGCTTGCGAGATGCGATGACACTGGCATTGCAGAATGAGCTCGCGGCAGAGAGTTATTATTCAGGGGTTGCTAACAACAGTGGCGATGAAGAAACGGCAAGAATCGCTGGCCAGTTTGCGGATGAGGAGCACTCACATGCTGCCGAGTTGGTGCGCATGTTACAAGAACTGCCGGAGGAC
>JADGEN010000254.1 GCA_016744355.1 Halieaceae bacterium | reverse complement strand
GCTATTGCCCGAAGGAATTCAATGGTTTCATCTTCCCTGTTTATTGCTTCGTCTGACGAGGTGCCGTAGGCGCGGTTTGCTGACAGCTTGACGATAGTAACGCCGCGGGATGGGTCAACGTATACGAACTGGTTGTACACACCAATGGCGGAGAACTCTCCACAATCTCCGTCTGGAATCCACCATTGGTAGCCATAACCCATTGAAAAGGCGTGGTCGCCAACGATAACCTTGCCCGGGCTCAGATATGGTGCATCCGGCGCAATGGATGCCGTGACCCACTCCTGCGGAACAATTTGCTTACCATTCCACACACCGCCGTTGCGGTAGAGCTCTCCTATCTTGGCAAAATCGCGCGCCACCAGGTTGACACCACCGGCGGCCATTTCCATGCCGTCACAGTCGAGTACCCAGTAGCCTGGCGATTCCATGCCCAGCGGTTCGCAGAGTTTTTCCTGCATATAATCGGTAATGGAGCGACCGGTGGCCTTCACGAGAAGCATGCCCAGTGCCTGGGTGTCCCCGGAGTTATATAAGCATAAGGTTCCTGGTTCCCGTTCGCTCTGCATGCTGGCCATAAATGTATCAAAGGGTTCCGCACCCGCAAGTACCGCACCATAGCGGTGAATTTCCGCATCGGGGTCACTATAGTCTTCGTTCCACCGTGCTCCTGATGACATCTGCAGGACGTCCTTAATACGTACCCCGTCATAGGCCGAACCAACCAGTGCTGGGACATATCGGGTAATAGGATCTTCAATGCTATCAATAAAGCCGTCCTCAATGGCGATGCCAATAAGGGCGGATACGAAGCTTTTCCCAACTGAAAATGACATCCATTGGACATCGCGGCCTCCGTTGAGGAAATACTGTTCCAAGCGGACCGCTCCATCCTGAAGCACTAGCAGGGCCGAGGTATCAGTGGCCTTGATAAAGTCTTCCGTCAAGCGTGTTTCACCGGTGAATTTATAGGACTGGGGAAGCTCTATGGTCGCACCCTCCGGGAATTGAAATGGTGCATCCGAGGCATTCATATCACCCGCAGGGAAAAAATCACGCATGCGCGCGAAATTTTCATGTTGCGGTGCTCCGGTATACAGACTCAGGGGTGTTTTGGACTGTGATTTTGCGTTTGACATAGTGTTTTCCTTATATCGCCATACTGGCGTTGGAGAGTTTGTGACAGAAGACATCAACAGATCCCTTCATCAATGGTCAGCACTCGATTAGCCCATTAAAGTATCCATGGCATGCTTGGTATCGGAGTGCTCACGCCACAATGTGATCAAATTGTCTTTCAACTCGAACCAGTGGACATACCAGTTGTCGTACTGTTTGCCCGTCTTTGATTTCGCGGTTACATGTACTTCAAGCACTACTGATGAGCCATCTACAGCGGTTCTGACTATCTCTGAGCGCCATTCACCTGGAGCAAAACTCCCGCCAAGCACAGCCAAGAGCGCATCTATCGCCGCCGCGCCATAGTTTGGTGCCATGCCGAATGACGGGGCGGGAACTGTCCATTCAAAATCATCACTAACCAAGGTAAGCAAGGTCTCTTTGTCCTGCTGGCCTGCGGCGTCCACAAATTGCTTGACCAGTTCCAGGTTGGACTGATTGCTCATTGCCTTACTCTCCCAGGGTCGCGATGCCAGCTAGTTCAATAAGACCCAGTTGCATATAACAGGTAAAGTAGTCAGAAAGGCCCCACTGTTCCACGATCTTGCCTTTTTCAACGCGGCACACAGTGACGTCTCTGAATGCAAAGGGCTTGCCTGTTGCTGGAAAGTCCCCAAGCGGACCTGTATGGGTTCCTGTAATATGCAAGCGAACAGTTATATGATCGCCCGCATCGATAAGCTCATCGATCCGTTCACAGTAATCGGGCATACCCTTTTTAACTCTGAGAACATAGTTTTTTATACCTTCCAGCCCGCTTCCCCAGTCGGCAACCGGGTAATCGCCCCGGAAGTCCTCGGCATAAAACTCGCCGATTCGAGAAACGTCTCCGTCACTCCAAACTACCTGGCAGGCGTCTCTTACGATTTGTTCATTTGTCATGTGTTTTCTCCTGCAATCGACTATAGCGTCGAAAATATGTTTTAGGGCAGTATACGGCGCTGTGGTGCGAAGGG
>JADGEN010000253.1 GCA_016744355.1 Halieaceae bacterium | reverse complement strand
ACACCCTGGTGGGTCTCTGGCCCGTTATCGCTGGCCCAAATTACAATAGTTTCTTCTGCAACTCCGGCCTGCTCCAGCGCATCGAGTATTCGACCGGTATTGTGGTCTATCTCCATAAGCACATTCTGGTAGTTATTCCCTCCTTTTGATTTAAAGGCCTCATTAGGGATTGCAGGGGCATGGGGTAGCGAGAAAGGTACGTACAGGAAAAACGGTTTATCTGACTTTGCATGTTTCTCAATGAAAGCTACAGACTTGTCGGTGATCATTTCGTCCATCTTCGGCCGTATCTCATAGGTAAATTTGCCGACGACTTTTGAAGGTTCACCACGATAACCTTCGTATATTGGCTGTGTCGGCAGTAGGCCATCCACGTATCCAGGCTGGGTCTCATTGATCGTTTCTCCGCTGCTTTGCGGAAACCCCCACCACTCATCAAACCCCTGATCATTTGGAAGGCGACCCTGTTCATTACCCAAATGCCATTTTCCGAAATGCCCCGAGACGTACCCCTGCTCCCCCAACAGCTCCGCCAGCGTATATTCCCAGCGTGTCATCCCCTGTGGCTGGCCGGGCAAAGGCACTTTGGATGTACCACTGCGAATGGGCATCCGCCCTGTTAACAGCGCTGAGCGTGAAGGCATACACTCCGGTTCAACGTTGAAGTTAGTTAGCCGAAGCCCCTGCGCTGCCAGGCGGTCAATATTTGGGGTGGGCGCTCCACGCAACTCCCCGCCGCCATAAGCACCTATGTCACCATAGCCTAGATTATCAGGCAATATAATAACGATATTGGGTTTGTCAGCCGCCATTGCAGACGAGGCATACACGGATAACGCGCAGCACAGAGTGAGTAGTCGCTTCATTTTAATTATGTCCTTGATTAAAATTTGAATACCACGGAAGCCATATAGATATCACCGTCCATACGATTCTCAGATTCGATATCAGCAATCCACTTGGCGATAAAATTTATATTCTTGCCAGCTATTTCCCGGGCGTAATAGACAGCAGGACCAATACCGACACCGCTACCGCTAAACTTTTCTATATCGATACCAGCCACTGTGTCACCCTTGTCGTCGGTTACCTGCTCATACCAATAACCTGTCAGCGCAACGGCAAAACTCTCTGAAAAATGCTGGGATAAAGTCCAATCCAAATGCATTTCATTGCCTGTGGTGTAGTTTGTATCGGAGTTTTCATCATTCATCATGTAGCCTAGCGTTACAGTTACCTCGTGGCCACGTTCGGGCTGCAGCCATGTGTAATACACGGTAGGATCAAATGACCAGTAATTGCGCCCTGCATTGAGTAACTTGTCTTTGTCATAGCCTCCAGTTGGTGCCACAAAACTCAAATTTGAGTTGATATGGTGGTTCCCAACGTCCCAGCCTAGTGCGAACGGCGTCAGGTAGACATCACCGAAGCCATTTATGTCGCCCTCCCTGAATACCTGCCGGCCAGCAGCAGAGGCCTTGCCACTAACCGAACCATTGATTATTAATGGTATAGCCAACGCTGCATTATAACGGCCGCCCAGTATTTCCAGATCGGTCACATAAGAAAATTTAAACAGGTTCCCCCAGATATCCTGGGTACTGCCTAAACTTACCGCACCGCCTAGAGGGTTTGCACCAATACTCGCACTGTAAAAAAATACATCATCACGCATATAGAAACCTGAATCTCCCAACATGCCGCTGGCAAATTCCCCGTAGGTACCCTGCAGGTAGCTGCTTGAACCTCCTTCACTGGCATGGGTTGATGCTGAAAGTCCCACCAATAGGGCCAGGGTGATACAAAGCTTTCTCATGCTTAACAATGTTTGGTTTCCACTCATCATATTTGTGTTCCTGTAAGCTCTGGCTATCCGTTATGCGCCAGTACCGATGGTTATTGCTGGACCTTTGTTTTTATCATCCGACTCCGCCAGGTTTAGCACAATCATAAGAAATGCCAGAACACGTTTTGACCTGAAATCTCTGTCGTCCATTGTGAACCAGTAGCCCCGATTGAGAACGGCGACCTGTGCATCCTCAGGCCTCTCCAGTGCGTGCTGAACTCGCAATAGCTGACGTACATCGGATGTTGCACCTGTAGCCTCCGGCGCCGCCAACGTTCTGCCCTCTCGTACATGCTCAGCCG
>JADGEN010000252.1 GCA_016744355.1 Halieaceae bacterium | reverse complement strand
CCCAAGCCTAGCTCCTCCCCAGTTGCCCCTGACCACTACCTATAGCCTCCACTACTTTTATCGTTTTACTCGCCGGTATTTCCTCGTAGGCCAGTACGTACAGATTTGAGATCCTGCCTCGAAGCAACCTGGACAGGAACAATCTGATATTGCCAGAGACCAGCACAACCGGGATGTTTCCATCTGCGCTAAGCTTCCCCGATACCTCGATAATTTGATTGATAGTACTTTCCATCAATGAGGGCTCAAGGCCACCGGATTGTCCCTGTATAGCTCCTTGCAATATCTGTTCCAATTGACTGTCCAGAGTCATCACGGCCATTTCACGCCCTACACCATTGACCACCTGGAAGATTGTTCGTCCCAAAGACACTCGCACATGACCAGTCAAAGCGTCAGTATCCTGACTCTTGGTTGCATGCTCCGCCAATGCTTCGGCGATTGTTCTCATATCGCGTATGGGCACTCCCTCTTCCAGCAAGTTTTGCATTACCTTGGTGACCTCACCCAAGCCAACTAATTTGGGAACCAGGTTCTCCACCAGTCGAGGTGAGGTTATAGCCAATTTGTCCAGTAGCTGCTGCACCACATCCTGGCCAATTAGTTCATGCGCTTGATTTTTTATAAGTTGGCTGAGATGCGTGGCGATCACCGTACCGCAATCGACAATCGTATATCCCATTGCCTGGCCGTCGTCGCGCCGGGACGGCTCGATCCACACTGCATCCAGCCCAAAGGTGGGATCTTTGACCTGTACACCCTGCAGTTCACCAAAAACCTGACCGGGATTAATCGCCAACTCTTTGCCAGGGTAAACTTCCCCGGTACCAACGGTGACATCGTGAAAACTGATCCGGTATTCATTGGGAGAAAGATCCAGATTATCGCGTATGTGAGTAGAGTGAATAAGAAACCCCAACTCCTGGGAGAGCTTCTTCCGTACGCCTTTTATTCTACTTAGTAACTCTCCACCCTGGCTTTTGTCCACCAGCGAAATAAGCCTGTAACCGACTTCCAGACCAATCTCATCCACTGCCATCACATCGTCCCAGCTAAGCTCTTTCGACTCGATGGGCCGTTCCTCCGTGACGACCTCTGGTTCAGGGACATCGCTATTGTCTTCGAGCGTACGCGCATAGCCCAAAGCACCCAGTAATCCGGCCAACGACAGAAAGACCAAATGCGGCATGCCAGGTACCATGCCCATAATACCGATGAGCATGCCCGTTACCATTAAGGCTTTGGGTTTGCCAAATAGTTGAGATACTATTTCACCGCCCATATCCTGGACATCGGAGACTCGTGTTACGATTATTGCGGTAGCAGTAGACAACAACAGCGATGGTATTTGAGCAACCAAGCCATCACCGATAGTCAGTAATACATAATTGTTAGCCGCCTCTGCACCACTCAAGTCGTGCTGTAAAACTCCCACCGCAAAGCCGCCAATAACGTTGATAAATAGGATGAGGATTCCGGCTACGGCGTCACCGCGTACAAACTTGCTTGCGCCATCCATTGCACCGTAGAAGCCCGCCTCTTTAGCGACATCCTCGCGCCTCGACTTGGCTGCATCCTGATCAATAATCCCGGCATTGAGGTCGGCATCAATAGCCATCTGCTTACCCGGCATGGCATCAAGAGTGAATCGCGCAGTGACTTCTGAAATTCGACCCGCACCCTTGGTCACAACAACAAAGTTGATAATTACGAGTATGGCAAACACAACAATACCAACCGTGTAGCTACCACCAACTACAAATTCTCCAAATGCCTGAATCACTTTACCCGCGGCACCCGTACCATTGTGACCTTCCATCAGAACTACCCGAGTGGAGGCCACGTTAAGCGATAAGCGCAACAGGGTTGCTATCAATAATATAGAGGGAAACGCCGAAAATTCTAACGGCCTGGAGGCATAAACTGACGCCAGCAATATGATCATCGCCAGTGCGATATTAAATGTGAAGGCAAGGTCAAGTATCAGAGGTGGTAGTGGTAACACCATCATTACGAGCATTAGGAACAATAGAAAAGGCGTCCCCAAACCGTTCAACATTGATAAATCAATCGCCCTGGGTGCTGCAAGGTTATTCACCGCCATCTAATCCTCCCTCCGAAAAAACAGTGCTGTACTCCTCAGGAACGGAAAT
>JADGEN010000251.1 GCA_016744355.1 Halieaceae bacterium | reverse complement strand
CGATAATAGATGTCCATCTGCTCTTTTTGATTTCCGGCCGCGGCCTGTTGTTGCTGTGCGCTCTGTTGCTGTGATTGCTGCTGTTGCTGTGCTGCCTGCTGCTGTGCATTGGCGTTTCCTCTTCTCTGGGCAATTATACCGGCTGCGGCGCCGTAGGCAGCGCCCTTGCCCGCATCGTCATCTACAATCTCGCCTATCACTGCTCCGGCCGCAGCTCCCCGCAGCGCGCCGCCACGCCTTTGCTGTGGAGCAGCGGCAGGTTGTGCTGCCTGTTGGGCCAGCTTCGACTGTTGCTGGGCAGAGGTAGAGGCTAGTACGGCAGGGTCAACCCCTGTATTTCCAACCGCCCAACTGTGACATTCACCTTCATCCCTGGTTTGCTGTTCCTGACTTTGCCCCTGGGCGGGATAAACAATAGGCTGTGCAAACAAGGGGGCACTTGCCAGCAACAAAAGGGTTGTCAAAAATCGAATTGTTATGTTCATGGGTATTTGAACTCCTTTACAGTTGTTTCTTCAATTGTGCTACTTCTAATTTCCATTACTGTGGAAATCGCGTCTGATTGTGGGCGGGAACTTAGGACAACTTCATTGCCCGACGAGCTTTGCGCCACTGCGCGGGAGTGCTTCCGCTCCAGCGCTTAAAAGCACGATTCAGTGTTCTGGCATCCGTATAGCCAAGTACATCAGCGATATGACTCATTGCCGCATCTGAGTTTTCAAGCATCTGCCGAGAAATACTGTAGCGAGTCTCATCTACCAGGACTTGGAATGTCGTGCCCTCAGCTTTGAGGCGCCGATGAAATGTCCTGCTGTGCATGGAAAACAATGCGGAGATATGTTCTGCATTGCATTGGCGGGCTAACAGGGAGTTATGAAGTACGCGACGAATCTGTTCGACAAAATCCTCCTGAAAGCTGGCCTCGAGCTCAGCTATCTGCTTGTGTAACAGGCGTTGTAATTCGGGATCTGCAGCTCTGACAGGGCGTTTCAACCATCGCGCCGAGAAAAAAACACCACTCTTTTCCATATCAAATCGCATCGGAGCCTGAAAAAACTGTCGATAGGGTTTGACGTCTGCCGGCATGCGATGAGTGAACCATATCTCCGTGCCTCCCCAGTCGCTGCCACACAACTCGCGGATAACATTATAGGTGGATGCGACTGCAGCATCTTCCAATTGGTAAGTGCTCTCTGGTAGAGGCTGGTAAATTTCATAACCAAAATAGGCTGAGTTCCCCTTGCGCTCCAGACTGACACCGGCCCCTTGCACATGAAGATGCATATAGCGCACGAGATTCTCCAATGCGGACTCAACAGTGGGGGAATGCATGCAGAAATACCCCACCATACCGAAGGCAGATAGGCTGTCCTGCCGCCCCAGTAAGTGTCCAAAATGTTTGCAAGCGGTCAGTTCACTGCAAACCTCCAGTAGATGTACCCGGGTTGCAAAGGGAATAACGTTATCGGGATTGCTTAATATCTGCAGGTCGGTTCCCGCCGCTTCAAAAACCTCAGCAGGATCGAGCCCCCTTTCGCGCAACAGTCCAGCAATTGCCTGTATGGGCGCTACGCGCACCATGCTCTCTGGCGCTTTGGGCTTCACTTGTCAATCCTTGCAGTCACAGCCAGAATCATCCAGACCTATAGCTCTAGTGGAGCGGATTGCCACTCGGTACGGTTGCGCATGGATAGGTAATTAAAAGCCATATTCAAAATACACTGTCGGGCCATCGTAGTTTATCTCGTAAGTGTGCTCGAAACTTTTTGATTCATAGCTTACATCCACGTCGATGAACTGATAACCGACACCCACGCCGAATCGCTCTGTAAAACGATAATCAGTGCGAAAATTGAGGTAGGTATAGTTGCCATCCCAGTTATCAATATTCGCACTCATCCATCCCAGTGTACCCATAACAGACCAGCTGGGAGAGAGCGCGTAAAACCCTGTCGCTCGAATATTGGGCAGTGGTGCAAGCAGCTCATCTGTACCCAAGGTTTTCGATCTGGATTCATCATCGATAGACGCTGTGCCCTTGAACGAAAAGTCAAAATCAAGCACATGAAGGCCCGCGCCCAGCGCGACCTCGGCAGCCTTCAACCCCCGGACGTAACCAGCATGATGTTTATCGTGGTGCAACGTCATCGTCTCGGAATCGATGTGCGG
>JADGEN010000250.1 GCA_016744355.1 Halieaceae bacterium | reverse complement strand
ATGTCGGATTTGGGACCATTTTCATTAAACAAGAAAATTGCTTTGGTAACCGGGGCTAGTAGGGGTATTGGCGAGTCCGTAGCCAGGCTGCTGGCGAGTAACGGCGCCCATGTAATTGTCTCTAGCCGAAAGGAAGAAGCTTGCAGGCTTGTTTCAGACAGTATTGTAAAAGAAGGCGGCAGCGCAGAAGCCTACCCATGCCATATTGGTTCCCTCGATGACATCAGTTCGATCTTCGATTTTGTAGATCGTTCGCACGGTCGATTGGATGTATTAGTAAACAATGCCGCCACCAATCCCTATTATGGACAAACTGTAGACATACCCATCGATGCATTTCAGAAAATTATGGATGTGAACGTGAGGGGCTATTTTTACATGGCAGTCAATGCGGTTAAGCGGATGACGGCCAATGGTGGGGGTTCAATTATCAATGTCGCTTCAGTGAACGGCGTGCGACCTGCTCATTCTCAAGGAGTGTATTCAATGAGCAAGGCAGCTGTGATAAATATGACTCAGTCGCTGGCGAAAGAACATGCCCTCGAAAAAGTTCGGGTCAATGCTCTCCTTCCTGGTTTTACCGAGACAAAGTTTGCATCGGCGCTGCACAAGGATAAAGAGACACTCGATAAATTCCTCGCGCATGTTCCTCTTGGAAGAATGGCTCACCCCGACGAAATGGCACCGGCCGTTCTCTATCTCGCCTCTGATGCGGGAAAGTATGCAACTGGCAGTTGCATCACGGTCGACGGCGGCCTGCTCGGGGCATCAGGCCCTTGAACGACAAAGCACCTTCGTGTCTTACCACATCAATACAAGGCCTTAACTTACGGGGAAAATTATGACCGCTGCGCCCTATTCGGACATCAAAATCTTTCAAGGTGATTACGCCTGTTACTACGACGCCAATATTCGATATATACCCAACTTGGATGATCAGGCCTTGGCCGCGATGGAATCTGCCATGCAGAGCCTCGATATGGTATTGCTGGGTGATCTGGTAATTGATGGTGCAAATGATCTTATAACGCGCGGTTACTGTCGTCCGGGAGGTGATACCTGGGGTTTACATTGTCAATCGACCGGTGGTGTCGCCTACAGCGAGTTTCTAAGCCTTTTTGAGGACGGAGCCTCTTTGACAACAACGACTGGCCAAATGGGCGCGAATGTCCCCGAAGCGATGATATATCGGAGTATTAACCCCGATATGGATGAGTGGTCCCTCTATCATCGCCACCGTGAAATGATTGAGGAAATCGAGTTGGAACGGAATGTTTCCGTGAAGAAGGTCGAACCAACAACCAAGGGTATAGCGGTTGCGATAGAAAGTTTTTATGAGCGGATGGCATAAAGTAGTGTCTCATCAAGCAGACCACCTGCGAAGCTTGATACATAAGCCACAGTACAATGTTGACTAGGCAACTTATGCCATATCGGGAAAAAATCTACTATCCTTCGTGTGCCTGCAATACGCTTTGGTATACATTTCTATCTACCATTGCAGCGAACCTGACAGCGTCAAATTATGAAAGCTGAACACAGCTCCGATGAGCTCGCTCGCCTGAGGGAGTGGGTTCAAAGTGATCGCAAGGCGGCACTGGCCACTGTCATAAATACCTGGGGCTCGTCTCCTCGTCCAGTCGGCAGCCACCTCGTGATAAATGACAAAGGAGAATTTTGGGGGTCAGTTTCTGGGGGCTGTATCGAAGGAGCGGTGGTTGCCGAAGCTCTGGAAGTGATGACTGATGGTAAACCTAGAATACTGGACATCGGGGTTAGTGATGAGGAGGCCTGGGACGTCGGACTGTCCTGCGGCGGGGCGATCAAGGTCTATGTGGAGTGTGTGCAGTGAAGCGCGCGTTGCTGGAGGAATTACAGCAAGCCAGGCTGACTAAAACGCCAGTCGCCGTTGTGACACGGTTGGATGACTGCGCACAATGTCTGGTATTCAGCGACGGTAAGACCACACCCGGATTGTCTCTTAGCACATTTCAGGCACAGGAAGTACTCGATATTCTGCATGGAGCGCGCAGTATGATGCTGTCGGAAGACAAATTATTTGTCCGCAGTTATGTGCCGCCCTATCGTCTGCTAATAATCGGCGCCGTACATATTGCCCAGACCCTGTCGGTGCTGGCAGTCGAGTGCGGCTATGAGGTTACCGTTATTGACCCTCGCCG
>JADGEN010000024.1 GCA_016744355.1 Halieaceae bacterium | reverse complement strand
GTGGCTGCTCAGCTATCTAGATTGAAACAATTTGATTCTGTACGTGATTTCTTTACTGGGTCCAGTGCCTCAGTGTTACTGGAGCTCCCCTTTGTTCTTCTGTTTATTTTTGTAATAGCTATCCTGGCGGGCTATATCGCTCTTGTTCCCGTGGTGATGATAGTAATTTATATCGCTTTTGGTAGTTTTTGGTTTCCCCATGTTCGAGCCAAGGTTCTGAGGTCGGGGATTGCCAGGAATAATAAGCAACGTATCTTGATGCAGAGCATGGAGGGGCGTCAGGAAATCAAGGCAATAGGCGGTGAGAGTGTATGGTGGGAGCGCTTTCGTGAAATCTCAGGGGAGGCCGTCACAGCAAATCACCACACATTTCTTGCTAACGGTGTTATGCAAAGCTTGTCTCAGGGGTTAATGACATTATCCGGGGTTGCTGTAGTGGGCTTGGGTGCAACTCAGGTCATGGCAGGTGATCTAACGATTGGTGCTTTGATCGCTACAATGGCCTTGGTTTGGAGAGTGCTCTCTCCAATACAGACCACATTTCTCTCTTTTTCCAAACTGCAGCACACGCTCAAGTCAATGAAGCAGATCAATCAGCTTATGGGTCTAGAGGCAGAACAGCATTCGGGGCAAGCAGGACTGATTCTGTCCGAAATCAGGGGAAAAATTTCTGTTGATCGAGTGAGTTTTCGCTATACCCCAAAATTGGATCCGGCTTTGTTGGGTGTTTCATTTTCCGCCCAGCCCGGGGAAATGATAGCCATTATTGGTGCGACTGGTTCTGGTAAGTCGACCTTAATGAAACTGATAGCGGGTATGTATAGGCCTCAGGCAGGTTCACTATCTGTAGACGATACAGATATCAGGCAGATAAATGCCATGGATTATCGCAGTGCTATCGCATATGTACCTCAGGACACAAAAATGTTCCATGGCACCATTGCACAGAACATGCGTCTCAATAATGGACTGGCGACCGACGATGATTTACGCCGTGCAGCGAAAGAGGCCGGGGTGTTGGATGACATTCTTCGTTTGCCCGACGGTTTTGACAGTAGGATTGGTGACAGCGTCACATCAAGGCTTCCACCTGGATTTATGCGCGCGCTCTCTATGGCCAGGGCATTCGTCGTACCTGCCCAGATTTTGCTGCTGGATGAACCCGGAGCGTCGCTGGATGATTTGAGCGATCAGCGTTTTATGCGCCAAATAGAGCATTTGAAGGGAAAACGCACGATTATTATGGTGAGTCATCGCCCCAGTCACATTCGCATGGCAGATAAAGCGATTTTGCTTGATCAGGGAGTAGCCCAATTTTTTGGCCCCTCTGAGCAGGCGGTTGCACTTATGTTGGAGTCACAGAAATGAGCCAGGATTCAGTAGTTTTTTCTTCGCGAGGAAGTGTCGGTCTACCAGTTGCCCGCGCACGCTTTCTTTCACAAGCGATTGAATTGGAGGAACAGGGTTCCTCTGTCTATATCGCTTACGCCATCTATCTTTCTGCGGCAATATTTTTGGCAGTTCTAGTTTGGGCTAATGTCACACAGGTAAGTGAAGTGGCCAAGGCGAAAGGTGAGGTGATTCCTGTTGGACTACTGCATAGTGTTCAGCATCTTGAGGGAGGGATAGTCTCTGAGATTGCCGTACGCAATGGCGATCAAGTGGAAGCGGGAGATCTGCTCGTTCGCTTCTCGCCCTCTACTTCACAGTCGGAGTATGAGAAAAGTTTGGTGCAGAAAGCTTCTTTAGGGCTAGAGGCAGAGAGGCTTCAGGCAATAGTTCAGAATCGAGAGCCCGATTTTTCCGCAATTGGAGAAAATTACCCACTATTGGCATCCAAACAGAAGACCATCTACCTTGCACAGGTGAAAACTTTAAACAGCGAACTTCGGGTTGTTGACGCGCAGATTGAACAGCGTGAAATTGAACTGCAGCGTCACCGCAACCATGCCAATTCAATTGCAAAAGAGATTACGATTTTTGAAGAGCAAGTTGACATACGAGAGACTCTCAATGCCGATAAAATTATCTCACGCACCGATCTGTTAACTACCAAAAGTCGTCTGGCCGAGATGGAGACAAAACGGGATACAATTGTAGACAATGTATTGGTTGCCAAGTCAGCTTTAGTTGAAGCTAATTCAAAGCGCCTGGAGCTCTTGGCCAATTTTGACGAGGAAATTGAGCTGGAGGCAGGTCTGGTAGCTTCGCAATTGGCCGAGGTGGGTCAGACGCTCATTAGGCAAGTTGATAGGGTGCAGCGCCTTGAGGTGATAGCCCCCGTTTCCGGCGTGATTAAGAGCTTGGTAGTTAATGGCCAGAATTCGGTGGTGGACCCGGGCCAGGTTATTCTGCAAATTGTGCCAGTTAACGACGAGATGATAGTTGAGAGCAGAGTTTCACCGGAAGATATCGGCCATGTACATCTAGGACAGGAAGCCAAAGTGAAAGTTGACTCCTATAGTTTTTCCCGCTTTGGTAGCGTGCGTGGTGTGGTTCAGAAAATATCTGCATCGACCTATCTTGACGAAAGACAATTGCCTTACTACAGAACCGAGATTGCATTGGAAAAGCCATATATGGGCAGTAATCCAGGCCAGCTTCAAATTATTCCAGGCATGACCGTAGTCGTCGATATCAAAACTGGCTCAAAATCAATTCTGGATTACTTGTTGAAACCGGTCACGAGGGGGTTTGACAGCGCATTTCGCGAGCGTTAACCGGTATTGCTGAAATAACTACTAGATTAATGTGGCTTTTCCGCATAGCTACGAGTTAGATTAAGGGTTTTGAAATTCAAGAATTCGAGAGTTGCAGCGTGTTAGCAGCGTTCCATCGCTTTCGTTGCGGAGTAACTCCTATGAAAACTATAGCGAGCTGTTTTATCTCTCTAATGTGCGCTCTGCCATTAGCGGCTCAAAGATCGCTTGCCGGAGAAGATGGCCCCGATAAAGCGACGGCACGCGAGAATCCAGTTAGCACTGTTCCCTACGAATCAGGCAAGAGCAGTATAAGTACTTGCGAAGACCGCTGGTCGAATTTTTTGCCAATTCTGGGCAAAGAGGCTTGTGAACGCGGGTATGTTCTGCCTCGACCGTTTGGGGTGTCGCTGGGTTATATGCATCAAGAACAGCCCTTTGATGTCGGTGATGTGCTGGTCAATGGAGTCGATGTAAAGAACCCCGGTTTGGCGGTCGTCAACGAGGTGCAAAATGAAGAGTCGACAATTACCCTACGCTTTGACGCGTGGATACTCCCTTTTTGGAATGTGTATGGAATTTTGGGCCGCACCGAGGGTGATGCAGATGGTCCACTAATGGTGAATCTCGCACCGATTTTTCCGGGTCTGTGTAAATTGACTGACAATAACTGTCAAATCGATACAAAATTTGAGCTGGATTACACTGCAGATGTGACTGGATTTGGCACCACTATAGCGGGGGGGTATAAGGATTTTTTCGGCATGATAGATGTTAACCGAACAAATGCAAATCTTGATATATCAACGACCGATGCCGAGGCCACAGTGGTGTCCTCACGCATTGGTTGGAATGGCAAGTTGGGTGGTTTTACGGGGGTGTTGTGGGTCGGAGCGATGTATCAGGAAATTGAGCAGACACTCGACCTGGAGATTGATATTGGTGATAATTTGGTCGATGTCGAAATTGAGCAGTCTACTGCCGAACCCTGGAATTACTTAATAGGCGGCCAGTGGGATATCAACCGGAGTTTTGCGGTTCTTGCTGAATTCGGTTTTGGAGAACGCAGCAGTCAGATGCTAAATATTACATACCGATTCTGATACCTTATATTCTCATCTGAAAGGCTAACTAACGGCTGCTACCCATGTGAGTATGGTTCACGGCGGTGTAGGAGCGTTGTAGTAACCAGAGAAAAACCCAGAACTACATGGGAATTTACCAATCGTATTAGCCGGTTTTTCTTTTTATGAGCTCGCAAATATTTTTCAGTCGGGCGAGTCCACCAGCCGAATGTCCAGTGGACCCTTGGCATCGAGGTGCACGTCTCTTTGCGGGAACGAGACGCTGATGTCAGCCTCACCCAGCTTACGGTTAATTTCCAGCCGGATAGCACTGGCAGTAGAGAGGCGCTTGTCCAGCTCCTCTAAATAACAACGCAGTGAAATGTTAAGGCTGTTGTCGCCAAACTCCTCGAAAGTGACAAAGGGGGCGGGGTCATCCAGGATTAAGGGGTGCTGCGTTGCAGCATTGCGGACAATGTCCATCGCCTCGTCCATGTCTGTACCGTAGGCAACGCCCAGTTCAATATGCAGGCGGGTGACAGGGTCGGTGAGTGACCAGTTTAACAGGCGTCCAGTAACAAACTCTTTGTTGGGAACCAGCAGTTCTCGCCTCTCCCAGTCGCGGATAGTGGTCGCACGCATGTGAATTTTGGTTACGATTCCTGATGTATCTCCAATCGTTACGGTGTCACCTACCCTGATGGGCTGCTCAAATAAAATGATGATGCCGCTGATGAAGTTAGCTACGATTTCCTGCAGTCCAAAACCAATACCCAAACTCAAGGCTGCAACGGCCCACTGAATTTGAGACCAACTACCACCTAGAATTGAAAGCACTGCAATGACTACAAGGGCGGTTAAAAAGTATCTTACGACAGTAGCAAAGGCATAGGCGGAGGCCGCACCGACATCCATGCTGCGGCGCAATACAATCTCTAGCAGTCCTGGCAGGCGGCGAACTACAATCCACCCCAACAGACCAATTACAAGTGCTGTAAAAACGTCTCCCAGGGTAACGCTGACTAACAGATCCTGGCCGTCGACTACGTCCGAGCTCTGCCATACTTCTATGGAATGGAGAATTCCCAGGGCAGGAAATACATCGGACCACACTACTATCAGACCAAACGCGCTACCAATCAGTAGCATAGCATTGAGTAGCTTGGTTCCTTCATCGCCTAGAAGATCTGGATCGTGCTCCAGGGTATCGTCTTCCACCGTTGCTTCTTCGCCATCGTCATCAGTTTTGGCCAACTCCTGTTGCATTTTCAGTCTAAGGCGCCTGCGGGTAATGCGTAGCCAGCGCGAGCCAAGCTCGTATAGTAATAGCATGACGACGAAAAGAGCGACAGATTGCATCAATAAGAGAGAAAACTCCACAGCAGTGTAGGTGTAACCAAATAACACAGCCACAATCATTGCAATAGGCGCCCAGGCTAGCGTAGTGCGAGTCACTGAGCCCCATGTGCGGTGTAGGCGTACCTGCTCGTCAATGAAAAAATGGTTTATTTTTCCCTGCACAAAGTGGGGCAATCGATAGAAAAAGTATGCCATGGAGAAAAGCATTGTAATCACGGCGATGGTTGCGACAGAGCCGCCCACATTTGTGGGGTAGAGGTAAAGGAACAATACACCGATAAACATAGCGGGTAGCAAGCTTTGCTCAAAGCGTACGAAACGCTTTCGAAGCTTTGAAACACGCGAGCTAGGCCAACGGAAATGCGCTTCCACCAAGCCCCTGGGAAACAGCAGGTAGCGAACAAACTCCATGCCAATGTAAAAAACTGATGTGCGGGTGAGGGCGTCAAAAAGGGCGTGAGGTAGGGGTGTTTCAAGGTGGTAGTCATAGAGAGGTAAAGCGAAAGCTGCCATTAACAACGGCCACCTCAGCGTAAGTACAAGGGTGTAAAACAAAGATTTTGCAGTGGGTAGAAAAGAGTCAACGCGGACTATGCCCACGTTATTCCCGGTGGCGATGAGCTTTGTTTTCAGCGTCGGAGTAAAATAGGCCAAAATGGCGATGATCAACAATAGCATCAGAGCTATCGGCGAATCCAGAATAGCTGCCAGATACCAATCAAACAGCGAGTACCACCGCTGCGGTGAAAATGTTTCAGTTATTTGCCCTGGAAGTTCGGTAAATAGCGACCATGAAATTGAATCACGAGACTGCACCCAAAGCAGGCGCTCTGAGATGAATCCCCGGTAGTGTTCGACCGCATCGGCCAGGCGGTGAACCGAAAAATCCAGATCACTCAGTGTGCGTGCATAGGTGGACTCGGTATCGATAGCGCCACTGACCAGTGCTCGCCTACTGAGAACCAGCTTTGTCAGGTCTTCTTCTAGCTGTGCGTTCTCAGCTACATCCTGCCCAACAGCAATGCCGTCGATATAGGTTTGAACGTCAGCGAGCTGACGCTGCATGTCGCGTAACTCCATTTGTCGTAGGCTGGAATTGCCTGTGAGTTCGGCGATGGCAGCGAGGCGTTTGTTGGTTGATTTTATGGTTGGTAGACGCACGACCTGTTCGCGGAGGATCTCTCCAACCGTTTTGGTCATGCCCAGGATTTCAAGCTTACGTTCAATAAGCCGTAGCTCACGCTCAAATTGGTCTGCTTGCGTTGTAGCGACTTGCTCTTTTGACCTCAAACGTTCGATGGCTGCATTGCGCTCGCCCAGAGAAGCACTTAGTACGGTGTTCTCGGCGGCAAGTTTTTGCACTGCAGCGTGTTTTCCCAGTGCATTCTCTTTTGCGGACTCAGCGGCAGCCAAAGCTTGATCTGCCTCTTCCTGGCGCATTTCGCTGGAGCGATCTTCCAGTTGCTGTATCTGTTGCTCGAGCTCTACGCGCTCGTAGTCTAGCTTAGTGTATTGTGCTGTAAGCAGTTTCAAGCGCATTGGCTGGCTGAGCAGTTCTTCATCCAGAGCGGCTTTCTCGGTTCTATTGCTGGCCAGTTGGGCTTGGGTCAACCAGAATCGCGCTTCATCCTGACTGCCCGTCTCTGAGGCGCTGTTGATGAGCTTTAGGTTGGCTTCCAGCCCAGGTAACGAGGAGCCCAATTTGGCGAGTTGCTCGCGAATATAAACTGGTCTGTTGGCCTCATCCGTCTTCTGACGGCTCACTTCATTCAGGCGATGTTGTACGACAGAAAGATCAGACTTACCAAGCAATGCTCTCTGCTCCAGTTCATCCAGGCGCAACGATTCTTCGAGGACTATGGCGGGCTTCTTTTTCGTTGTTTCTAGCTCAGAGGTGATTTCCTGCGCTTGTTGATATGCATTGGCGCGCGCTGCAGTGTATGCTTCTAATTTGTCGTCTTGACGTTTTATTTCCAGCAGTAAGCCACGGGTTTCCCTATAGCTCTTTTGCAAGATTTCAAAAGTTGGATCTGCTGGGTCCATTTGGGCAGTTGCCTGCTCTAATGCGGAATCCAATTGCGATAAGGAAACAGTGGTGCCAATCGCGTTGGCGCCAAAAGAAATGAATGCCAGCAGCCAGAGAAGAAGTAAAGATCTCAGCATTGTATGTGTCTCCCGGGACTATTGGTGCAGTGTAGCACCGACAGGCCCGAGACAATCAATGTTGCTTCCATTTCAACATAGGGGTTTGCCAATAGAGCCGCAAACGACGTCCTACTAGAAATAAATGTTTCCAGTGAAAACTTTCATGTAGAATCTTCCAAAAATAATTCATGGGGCTGGAATATGGAGACGGGTAGTACATCATTTGTAGTAACGGGTATTCGCAAGAATCTTGCGATTTGGCTTGTGGCACTTATGGGGCTGCCTCTGATCGCTGCTTGCTCAGACAACAATAATAACGGTAATAACAATCAGGCCCGGATTGTAGAATCTGAACCTGAACCTGAACCCATTGCTTTTCAGGAGATATACGATCAGGGTGTTATCCGCTACATGGGAGAATACACCCCCATGAAGTCTGAAGCTTCGGGCGATGTAGTGAATCACACGTTCGGTGCGGGAGGCGGTCCGTTATGTCTTGCGGGCGGCGAGTACACTATGTCCACGATGGATACCGGCTCCGAAGATCTGGTGATATACCTGCAGGGTGGCGGCGGATGCTGGTCCGACTTTTGCGCGGCCACGGAGGTTGCTGCCGTCGGCATACCTCCCGTAGGTATCATGGATACCACACGTGAAAACAATCCGGTAAAGGATTGGAATCAAGTCTACCTTCCCTACTGTGACGGTGGGTTGCATGCCAGTGACAGGGACAGCGATTCGGATGGTGACGGCGCAAACGATCGTTTCCAGCGTGGCCTGCACAATTTGTCCGCAGCATTGGATGTGGCGGTGAACACGTTTCCGACACCGCGCCGAATTTTACTGGCAGGCAGCAGTGGCGGTGGCCTAGGCACCACTTTTGCGCTGCCTTTGGTACGCTACCTGTATCCGGATGTGCCCATCGAGCTGATTAATGACTCCGGGGTTGGAGTGGCTCGTCCCAATGATCCCGACTTTTTGAGGTTATTGATGAACGACTGGAATATGGGTGCTTTTATTCCCGACAGTTGCGAAAACTGTATTCCGGAAGACGGGCATTTTTCAGATTACCATATCTGGCAAATGGACGAAGATGACAATTTTCGTCGTGGAATGCTTAGCTATTCACGCGACACAACGTTCGCAGACTACTTCCTGCAGATCGGCAAAGACGCGTTTGAGGCGGTATTGTTTCCTGAGTTGCAGCAGCTGGAAGATGCCTATCCCGAGCGGCAGCACAGCTGGGTGCCGGCGGGAGAGAAGCATACATTCTTAATGGCAGAACCCGACCAGACCGCCGGGGGAGTCCCCGTTATGGACTGGATTGCAGCGATGCTGGATAATTCAAGTGACTGGGTTTCTGTGCAAGACTAGCGGCCAACTTTTATAAAAATAGTCCATTAAGAGGCGTTGATTGTTATGAAGAAAGTTCAAAGTTTGCTACGCGCGGGTCTGCTAACACTGGTTGGCGGCGCAGCCCATGCGGAGGTCCCCACTCAATTGCTGTTTGGTGACACTCACCTTCACACCTCCTATTCATTTGATGCCTACCTGAACAAAAATCAGACCGCTGACCCCGATACGGCGTATCGCTGGGCCGAGGGGATGCCGGTTATCCACCCCTTGAACCGCACCCGGGTGCAAATTGGCACACCGTTGGATTTTCTGGTGGTCTCTGATCACGCAGAATTAATGGGTGTAATCAGGGCGATGAACAATGACACTGCGGTGTTGGAAGATTTGGGTGTGTGGGGAAATATAAAGCGTTGGTTTTCAGTGGTTATACTCAATCGAGCTATTTCTGGCGGTAGCGGAAGCAAGCTGTTTAATTCACTGTTGCCTGAAAAGCCGCAGAATCCGGGCACCGATCCAGTACAAGATCCTGTTAATGTCCTGCCTACCAATACCTTTGGCGATACCCTGTCTCTAGAGACAACTGCCTGGAGCGAAATTGTAGATGCAGCAGAGCGTCACAACCAGCCGGGTAAGTTCACTACACTCATAGGTTGGGAGTGGAGCTCAATTCCCACCGGGGCCAATTTGCACCGCATTGTCTTTACTCCCGACTCCGGTGACATCGCGAAGCAGTTTGTGCCTTACGGATCAGATCAGAGCCAGTATCCCGAAGATTTGTGGACTTTCCTCGAACAAACGCAGGAGCGTACCGGAGCGCGTTTTGTGGCTATGCCGCACAACTCAAATATCTCCAAAGGCTATATGTATGCAGAAACCACACTGAAGGGTCAGCCCATTACGGCGGACTATGCCAAGCGGCGCATGCACTGGGAACCTATTTCGGAGGCAACACAGATCAAGGGTGATTCCGAAACTCATCCCGTAGTCTCGCCGGACGACGAATTTGCCGAATTTGAAACTTACACGCACTACATTCAACAAAATCCAGAAGACTATAAGCCAACCGCCGCTGATTATATTCGCGGTGCGTTAAAAACTGGCTTGGCTCTTGAGCAAAAAATTGGCGTTAACCCCTATCAGTTTGGAATTATAGGCTCAACTGATTCCCACTCCGGGCTGTCCTCAGCAGAAGAAGATAATTTTTGGGGAAAGTTTGCCAGAGACTCCATGCCTGAAACCAAGCGCAGCAAAGAGTCTATTGGCGGGCGCAAGGTCACTGGCTGGAGTATGTCAGCGTCTGGTTTGGCCGGCGTGTGGTCGCGAGAAAATACCCGGGACGCGATATTTGAAGCGTTTCAGCGTAAGGAGACCTACGCAACTACCGGTACGCGCATGAAGGTGAGAGTATTTGGCGGTTGGGGTTTTGACGGAAACGCACTGGATGCGCCGGACTTTGCCGAACTGGGTTATTCGCAGGGGGTTCCCATGGGTGGTTCACTCAGTGCGGCACAGGCCACGGCTGCGCCGCAGATGATGATTCGCGCAGAGATGGACCCCAAGAATGCCAACCTTGATCGCGTGCAGGTAATCAAGGGCTGGGTCGACAGTGCTGGTACCCAGCACGAGCAGGTGTACAACGTGGCCTGGGCGGGCGAGCGTAGTCTGGACAGCAATGGCAAGCTGCCCCCGGTCGGCAATACAGTTGATTTAACTACGGGCCAGTGGGACAACAGCATAGGAGAACCTACCTTGGCCGCCCTGTGGAGCGATCCGAGTTTTGATGCATCGCAACGGGCATTTTACTATGTGCGGGTGTTGCAAATACCAACTCCGCGACACTCGCTATTGGATAGTATTGCGCTGCAAACAGAGGTTCCCCAGGAGGGGCCTGCGACTATTCAGGAACGCGCGTATACCTCACCGATTTGGTATACGCCCTGATTTTTATGCGCCGCCAGGCAAGTTAGTGGCCAGGTAGCGCATCATGTTTTCACCCATAGCTTTGCGGATTTCTGTTTCGGTGAAGTTTTGCTTGAGCATTTCCTGAGTTAAGGCGGCGAGTTCTGATGAGTCAAAGGGTGCGGCTACGGCGCCGTCGAAATCTGATCCCAATGCCACATGGTCTTCCCCGACAAGGTCGATGCCATAGCGTATGGCGCTGACAATACCCTTGGGTGTTGCATCACATACCGCGGCATCCCAGTAACCCACACCAATAATACCGCCCCCGGCTGCAATTCTTAGCATCAACTCGTCGCTAATATTTCTCGCACTTTCGCAGTGGCCATAAAAACCGGTGTGACTGACGATGAGCGGGGTGTTGGTTCGGGCAAGCACATCCTCAACAACCTGTGAGGCAGAGTGTGAAACGTCTATCATAATACCCTTGTTTACCATTTGGTCGACTGCCTGACGGCCAAACTCGGTTAAGCCTTCGCCACTTTCTCCGTGCAGAGAACCGCCCAACTTGTTATCGAAAAAATGCTGCAGACTCATCATGCGAAAACCGGCATCGTATAAAACATCGATGTTAGCCAGACTGCCGTCCAATGCGTGAGAGCCCTCTGTGCCCAGTATCCCACCGACAATCGTCTCGCCTTGAGCGCGCCTGGCCAGCAGTGTCTTAAGGTCATTGGCATTGAGTATGAGCAGAAACTCGTCGGGCGCTTGAGCGGCCATAGTGTGCAGCTTTTGGGCCTGGAACAATGCGCGTGCGGTTAGACTGGACCAGGTGTCTGTGGGCCAGGCCTGTATCATTACCAAAGACGTGATGTTGTCGCCGGCACTGGCGGAGTTTTTATCGTAGTTTTGTCCACTGGGAGATTTTGTTACTGAAGTGAACATTTGCACGGCCTGATTCCCTTCCCGCATGCGTGGTATATCGACATGGCCTCGATCGTACCGCTGTAGCAAGTCGCGTTTCCACAAGGTGCTGTCAGCGTGCATGTCGCCAATAACCAGTGTTTTATGCAGTTCTAATGCTGTCTTGGAAATAGGGTAGGGTGAGTGGGGTTCAACAGTATTCATGTTCTCTTCGAACTTGCCTGGCCCGATCGCGAGCGCCAGAATGGCAACCACAAGCAGTATTCCAAGAATGATAATGCCCGTACGTAAAATTTTCATGGTGAGTTCTCTTTATATTTTTTTAGCTAAGTTATGTGCGTCCACGGCACTTTGTATTCTGATCAGTTCCAGTAAGTTTTCGAGATTCAACAAGCCGACAACTTCCCCCTGATCTACCACACAAATCATTTGTGCAGGATTTCCCTGCATTCTTTCCAGTAACTTTTCCAGCGGCTCATTAATATCGGCAGTGAGTATTGTCTGTAAAGGCAGGTCACGGATACGTGCGTGTTCGCCTTGCAACTGTAGCCCTTGTATAAGGTCACCGTGATGAAGCACTTTCTCGAGCTGGTTGTGATAGCCAACAGGGAAGTCTTTCTGACTGCCTGCCAGAGTTAGCTCTACTGCTTTGGCCAGAGTGTCTTCCGGCGAGAGTGAGTGAAATTCGCGTAGCATGGCGTGTCGTACGTCGGCCTGGCCGAGGACAGATTTAAGTTGCTCCGCATTGTTCTCCATTGAGGCGCCAAACCAGATAAACACCGCTATAAATACGAGAAAAGGGTTATACATAAGGCCCAAAAACCCCATGCCCACCGCCAGAAATTGGCCTACGCTGGCTGCCACGCGGGTGGCGCTGGCATGATCCATGCGCAATGCCAGTGCCGCACGCAGTACCCGGCCCCCATCCATGGGGAAGGCGGGTAACAGGTTAAAAACGCCGATAAAAATATTGACCAGCATCAGGCGGTAGAGAAATGATCCGTCTGTTACTGAGAGTCCTTCCGGGGATATTTCAATATGCTGAACGTTCAGGTACAGATACAGTAAAAGAGCAATGACAAAATTTACCGCCGGGCCCGCCAGTGCTACGTTGATTTCCTGCCGAGGATCATCGGGCATCTTTTCTAATGCGGCCATTCCGCCTATGGGCAGCAGAGTGATGCTTTTGGTTTGTATACCGTAGCGACGCGCCGTAAGCGAATGGCCAAACTCGTGCAGTACCACGCAGGCAAACAGGGCGAGGATAAAGCCAACGCCTGAGATCACAGCATTGAGGTTACCCTCCTGATTCCAGTAACTGATTCCGACCAGATAGATGAGCAAGAAAAAAGTGACATGGATATAAATGTCAATGCCAGCGATGCGAACGAATTTCCAGGACCATTTCATGCTTTTAGTTTACGCTATTTGATGCTTGGGAACAGGCAATTTCAGTCTCGGTCAGATCTCGACTCTCACCCGGGGCTAAAGTGGGGTCCAGATGAATGCACCCTATTTTAGTACGGTGTAATCCCAGAACCGGGTTTTGAAAACGGCCAAACATGCGCTTTATCTGGTGATACCGGCCTTCCGTCAGAATGACCTCTGCTGTGAACTGTGAGTTGATATGTAGCTGTGCCGGTTGTGTTTGAATATCTTCATAGGGGAAGTACATGCCCTCGGCAAAGGCCTGGGCATAATCCGGCGTGATAGGCTTTTTGAGGGTCACCAGGTAATTCTTTGCAACTTTGTGTTCAGGTGAGGTAAGCCGACGTGACCAGGCTCCATCGTTGGTGAGCAGCACCAGGCCGGTCGAATTAAAATCCAGACGTCCGACGATGTGGAGATTTCCTTTGTCTTTTCTGTTGAGAAGGTCAAGCACAGTTTGGTGTTGAGCATCGCGGGTGGCACTAACCACACCGGCAGGTTTATTTAACATGACGTAGAGCGCGGTATCGGCTTGCAGCACTTCGTCATTGAGTGTGACGCGCGAAAACTGCCCTATGGGGTGATGCATTTCACAGGCAATACAATTGTCCACCGCGATGCGCCCCTGAATGAGTAGTTGCCGGACATCGCGACGGCTAATTCCCATTCGTGAACTGATAAAGCGATCCAGTCTCGCACGCCGTGATTGCATGGGTTACTTCAGCAAATCGATGGCCAGAGCTTCGGCAACTTTGATGCCGTCTATGGCGGCGGAGAGTATGCCTCCTGCATAGCCGGCGCCTTCCCCTGCCGGATATAAGCCCAGGGTGTTAATACTTTGAAAGTCTTTGCCTCGTTTAATGCAAATAGGCGAAGACGTGCGGGTTTCAACGCCGGTGAGTATTGCGTCGGGCATCGCAAAGCCTTTTATCTGCTTGTCGAATGCGGGGATAGCTTCGCGGATGGCATCGATAGCAAATGATGGCAGCGCCTGGGACAAATCTCCCAGTTGTATGCCTGGCTGATAGGAGGGGGAAATGTCTGCTAACTCGGCGGAGGGCTTGTTGCTTAAAAAATCTCCCACTAATTGCGCCGGAGCGTTGTAATTGCTGCCCCCCAACTCAAAGGCTTTGGCTTCCAGTTGGCGTTGTAGGTCGATACCGGCGAGAACATGCTTCGGGTAGTCTTTGTCGGGTGTTATCCCAACAACAATAGCCGAGTTGGCATTGCGCTCGTTGCGTGAGTACTGCGACATACCATTGGTAACCACGCCGCCTTCTTCTGAGGCCGCGGCTACCACGGTACCACCCGGGCACATGCAAAAGCTGTAGACGCTGCGGCCATTGGCGCAGTGGTGCACCAGTTTGTAGTCGGCAGCACCGAGAATAGGGTGGCCGGCTTGTTCGCCAAAGCGCGCTTTGTCGATGATGGACTGGGGGTGCTCAATTCGAAAACCAATGGAAAAGGGTTTGGCTTCAATATAAACACCTTGGTCCAACAGCATCTTGAAGCTGTCACGGGCACTGTGACCTATAGCGAGAACAATATGTTTGCTCTGCAGAGTCTCGCCGTTATGCAGTGACAGTCCGGTAGCTTGGTTGCTGCCGTTCTCATGCTTTTCTATATGGATATTTGTCACTTTCTGGTCGAAGCGAATTTCGCCGCCCAGACGGATTATCTCTGCCCGCATACTCTCGACCATAGTCACTAGTTTAAACGTGCCGATGTGGGGCTTGCTCACATACATGATTTCTTCGGGCGCGCCGGCCTTAACAAACTCAGTTAAGACTTTACGTCCCAGATGACGTTTGTCCTTTACCTGGCTATAGAGTTTTCCGTCGGAGAAAGTGCCTGCGCCACCTTCACCATACTGCACATTTGACTCGGTGTTGAGCTCTCGTTTGCGCCAAAAGTCCCAGGTGTCGCGAGTGCGGCGCCTCACATCCTTTCCGCGCTCCAACACGATAGGTTTTAGGCCCATTTGTGCCAGCAGTAGTGCGGCGAGAATGCCGCAGGGGCCGAAACCGATGACCACAGGGCGCTGTTGTTGAGTCGTCGGGAATTCTGCAGTTGCCTGAGCGGGAAAGTGATAAGACGTGTCCGGGCTGGGCCTTACGGATGCTTCATTAAAGCCCGCTGAGAGCACAGCGGCCTCTGCCTGAGCACTGAGCTCTACATCGACCTGATAGATAAGCTGTATGTTGGATTTTTTTCGTGCATCGTAGCTGCGTTTGAAAACTGAGATGTCGACCAAGACAGCCTCTGTGATATTCAGGCGGCTACAGACAGCGTCTTTTAGATCATTCTCAGAGTGATCCAGGGGTAGTTTTATCTCGTTTAGTCGCAACATGGGAATGGGTAGGCAGTGAATATTGAAAGCAGGAAAAACCACAGTCTATCATGCCGAAAGAGGCGTCTGCTGATTAATGCGATATGCCTTGAGGATATTTCATGAAATAACGGCAGGTAATTTGTAAATTATCGATACATTCTTATAGTGAAATAGGCACCTATTATGGCTTACTGTCAGGGTTGTAGTTTTCCGTACAAAGGCAAATCTATCGAAAGGTAGGGACGCAAAATCGACGGTCTAACGGGCGCAGGCCCCATGACGGCAGGGTTACCGGAATGAAGCATATAAAAATAGTTGCAGTGGTTCTATGGGTATCTGCACTGAGCACCACAGCTCACGCGGGCGACTCCAAATTCTCTCTGCTGCGGTGTGGGCTGACGTGGGGTGGTTCTACCGCGGAAGCCAAGACCTATACGGCATCCAGGCAAAAGCAGAAGTACGATGCGCGCCGCGCACTCGCTTTTTTACCCCCACCCCAGCCGGTTGATCGGACATTCACCACTACAGCTTCAGATAAACCCGAACAACGGCTTCTACCACGTAAATATACCATCGCCAAAGTTGGCTGCACCTGGCGATAACCCTAAGACCAAACCCCAAAAACCATCTATCAGTTAAGAAAAGTAGGATAAATGCCCGTAAAGATGAAACTTCCCATGTGTAAAGACTCGGTTCTTCGTCGTATCGTATTAGTACCGGCGATCATACTATTAGCCAGTTGTCGTCTGGTTATTACGACCGGCGATATGGGGCACATTACTTCCGAATCCGGGCGGTTTGATTGTGCGCAGCCATCATGCGCGTTTGAAATTCCAGAAAAAGTCACCGACAGGTTTACCGCAATACCTGAGGAAGGGTTTCGCTTTGTAAAGTGGACGGGAATGTGTACCACCTCACCGACTGAATTGTGCCAGACAACAGTTTTCCCTCTTGAAGAAAAGGATGCAGAGCACGATGGCGACGTTGGGCTGTCAGCTGTTTTTGAATCTCGCTCCAAAGTGAGAACCTGGTACCGTGACGAAGACGGCGATCATTATGGAAACGAAAATCAAAGTAGGCGTTCCGCTGCGCAGCCCGACGGTTTTGTCGTCTCAAGCAAAGATTGCAACGACAGCGATGCTGATATCCATTTGTGGACAAAAGAACTGCACGATGGGCAAGACAATAACTGTAACGGTCTGACGGACGAAGGGTTTGTCGAAATTCCCTTTTACCTGGACAGAGATGGCGATGGGTTTGGTGATGCAGACTTTATTACCATGAGTAAGAGAAGGCCCGCGCAACATGCAAAAAACAATCTCGATTGTAATGACCTGTCTGCCGACGACTACCCCGGAGCGACCGAGCAGTTCGACAATCGCGACAATGATTGTGACGGCGAGATCGATGAAGGCGGCAATATCTATTACAGGGATGTAGATGGTGATGGCTTTGGTGTATCTACCGATAGCGTCGAGTCCTTCGAACCTATTACCGGCTATGTTGGCAACAATCAGGATTGCGATGACTCCAACGCAGAGATTAACCCGCAGATTGCTGAAGCGTTTGACAGCGTGGACAACGACTGTGATGGAAGAGTCGATGAAGGCTTTACGCCTAATAGGTACTATCTTGACTCAGACGGAGATGGTTATGGTGATCCTTCTACTTACGTACTCGATATTACTCGGCCAGCGGGCTACTCCTCCAACAGCAACGATAACTGTATTAATATAGCTAACCCGAGCCAAGGTGACATCGATGGCGACGGTTTAGGCGATGCATGTGATACTCACAACAACCTTCCAGATCCTATTCCTGATCCCGCCGACTGTAGCGTATCGGCAGAAGAGCAGTCGATGCTTGACGCCGTTAACAATTTTAGATCGCAGGAGCGTACTTGTGGTGGTACGGCATATTCTGCCGCCGGTTCGCTGGTTTGGCAGTGCAACCTGGAATCAGCAGCCTTGACACATTCAGCGGATATGGCCGACAACGATTTTTTTAGCCATACCGGTACCGGTGGATCTGATGTTTCAACCAGAGTGACTGCTACAGGCTACTCATGGTCGACAGTCGGCGAGAACATTGCGGCGGGGTACAATTCGGTAGGATCGGTGATGGACGGTTGGATCGGTAGCCCGGGACACTGTGCCAATATGATGAATCCAAATTTTCAGGATTTTGGATCTGCAGGGGTGAATAATTCGTCCAGCCAATATGGAATTTACTGGACACAGGTGTTTGGTAAGAGTCGGTAAGTGGAGTTTACCGATGAAGATACGAATTGAGTTAAGCGTCCCTCAGTTCCATTCAATTCGTGTATTGTCACCACTCCCCGGTCATCGTATTGCCATATCTCGTATGCATCACCGTATTCGGTATTCTAGTGCCTTCTAGAATTGCCTTTGGTGTCGTAATACAGGTCCTCGAATAAATCGAATTCGTTCGGTTGACTGATCTGCAATGGGCCAATAACCTTGTTTTTTAATAGCAAGCAATTTAGGATTACCCAAGTTTTGACATGCAATGAAGTTTGTTGAAGAGTGGCCAGAGACGCAGAATGCTAATGCGTCTAACGGTTATGAAGTGGGGCAGGGCTAAAAATTCCCCTCCCTATTACGGTTATTCCCAACTAAAAAAATCCCCGTCGGCAGTATTTTGATATGCTCAACTCCCATTTAACCAAAGTCATAAATGCTTTTCGGTTGTTTAAACTCACTGAAATTGGGCTGCAGAGAAAGCAGTGCCCATTGTGTGGCGGCGGGATTCTAATTCGCCTGCAAGATTCAGAGCATGGTGTTCGTTGCTTATCTTGCCAAGGCGGTCCCGCGCAGATGTCTCTGGCGAAAGTCATTCGCAAGCGTGTACCTGATCTTTCGAAAAAAACGGTTTATGAACTCTCATCCCGTGGGGCTCTATACAAATTCCTGTCACGTGAGTCCGGGAGATTGGTATATTCAGAGTATTTTGATGAAGTGCCATCAGGGGCATGGGTCGATGGCGTTCAGTGCCAGAATGTAGAACAGCTAACTTACGAAAGTGAATGCTTTGACCTTTGTACTTCGTCAGATGTATTTGAGCATGTCGCAGATGATTCTGCAGGCTTTGCCGAATTGTATAGAGTTCTAAAACCGGGTGGCTCTGTTATCTTCACTGTGCCCCTAACCTCTCTGGAAAAAACCCTGGAGCGGGCTATTTATGAGAATGGAGAATTAGTACATATCGAGGAGCCGGAATACCATGGTGATCAACTGCGTGGCACCGGGAAAGTTTTGTGTTTCAGGACGTATGGCATGGATATTCTCGGCAGACTCGAATGCGCCGGATTTACCCATGCAACAATTGATCGAGACCCGGTGGGTGACTTTATGGGGCGTGGAAGACATGTCATTACAGCCATCAAGTAGCATGGCGTTTATATCTCACTACATCTAAGTATCCAAGAAATAATAACGAAGACCAATTTGGTTTAATAGCCAGCTGTGGCAGTTCCAACATGAGCGCCTTTTTGGAATTAGAGTGAAGACACTGTAGGCCAGTTGAGTTTAGCAGCCTCAGTGGACGTATTTCATCAGCCTGGGTCAATAGTCGGGGATGCCAGTGACCATGTAGTTTTTGAATAGTACATAGGTCGTAGCCTTTGTTGAAAAAACCTTGTGGCGAAGCTGAGTCGAAAGGTATGGCATTTTACCCGCAGGTTAAGCAGTTCACTCTGACGCAGCCCCGCGCCATTTCAAAGTCCAAGCGCTCGAGTTCAACCTTCAAGAATTTGCGATAGAGGAAAAAGATCGCTTTGAGCGTAATACGCTGTGTAGCGAGGGAGCAATCCCGCTGACTTCTATAGTAGCAGAGAAATGCACTGATCTGCTCGGAACGCATCTGTGCCGGATGGTGCTTGTTGTGGAACAAAATGTAGCGTCTGATCCAATGTAAGTAGGTTTTCTCTGTTTGGTATGCATATCCCTTGTCACGAAGATCTTGCTGAACCTGGTGCAGAAAGCCTGTAGATCGAGGAGGAATAGTGGGGCGAACATCGTCCATGGTGCTGCCTTGTCGAGTTGCTGTGTATATGAGCAGTAGTCTGGTTGAGTGAGTTCGCAAGCCGTTTTTCAGGGGGCCCGGCAGGAGTAGCTGTCTTTTGAAAGATTGTATATGGTTGATTACTGGTAACTTAACTGCAAAAACTTGCTAGGTTGAATGAGCATAATTGATGTGTTTGGCGGCAAATGTAGGCTAATGTTTCATGCCAATATTAGGCCGGTCTCTATACTTAGCTGTTAGAAGGCACCATCGAGTTCATCACGATCGTTAACCACAGTTGACAACAGTAGAGCTGTTAACTATAGTTTACACATGATGGAAGTCCGTAAAACTAAGGTCTTCGCCAAATGGTTTAACGGTTTAAAAGACCCTAGAGCCAAGGCGCGAATTCAAGTTCGTATAGACCGGATGGAATTGGGTCATTTTGGAGATGTTGCCCCGGTGGGGGAGGGTGTAAGCGAGCTACGAATATTTTACGGTCCTGGGTATCGAGTGTATTTCGTTCAAGAATCCTCGATTCTGGTAATCCTTCTATCTGGCGGCGATAAAGGTTCGCAAAAGTCCGATATCGCAAAGGCGAAAGATCTCGCCAAGCAACTGGAGAAATGAACTATGGCTATTAAAACTACTCGCTGGGACTCTGCTGAATATCTGAAGACTGAAGAAGATATACAGCTATATTTGGAAGCGTGCCTTGAAGAAGGAGGCGAAGACCCTGCGTTTCTCGTTCATGCTCTGGGTGTCATAGCGCGGGCCAAAAACATGAGTCAACTGGCTAGAGACACCGGTTTAACCCGCGAGGGTTTGTATAAGGCACTTTCGCCGGAAGGAAATCCAACTTTTGCTACCGTTGCTAAAGTAGCAAAAGCGTTGGGTTATCAAGTCACTGTCCAACCTGCTGCGTAAATGCCTTCTAACAAGCGCAAGCAGGCGATGCTATCGCGCGCATGTTGCGAGCGTTATACGGTAGAGCGAGCGTATTGATAGTGCGTACGCTTCTCGTTTTGGGAGGCAACTATGTCTATGCTCAGTGCAAAACCAGTAAGCAGTCTTAGCTACTGCTAAGGCGAAACTTTTTCCGTGTCTGCTTATGTCTCCGACCCCGGCCTCTCTATCGTGCGCCTCTGGCGTCAGGGCGAAGGCGGCGGACTTTTCTCTGGTGATTAATGTGGTGACCGGAGCGTTCCATTTCACGTATCACAGGCCGGGGTGCTCGCTTGAAAATCCCCGGAATGTTGCTGAGCTGAGAGATCTCGGTAGGCGTAAAGTCACAGAGGCTGGTGCCTCGTTTAAGCTGGGTGGGCCTGGGTACTGAACTCAGGTACTGCGATACATCGGATTTGTCCAGAATACTGCTCAACACCATTCGTGCGCGTTCTCTGACACGGGGTACAGCTGTCCGGTTGGTGCTGCCCCCTTGCAGGACAAGCTCTTCGCACGAGGGCTCTTCCATGTTTGAGGCCTTGATGAAGGCCTCCATTTTTTCTACCCCGTAGAAGTAGTTCATCAATACCTCTTCAACCAGGGAAGCAGTGTCTTCATATACCGCAGAATAGGCATACATGGTGTTGGCGCTATCCTGCTCAAATTCCTGCGCCACTTCTGTGGCGGTCAAGCTCTGGATGTAGTAATCCGGTTTCTCTCCATGGAACAGCACGGCGCCCACCCGCAGCAGTAATAGAGAGTTCAGAGGATAGGTGTTGTATAACATGGAGGATGCGCTGTGGTATTCCAGATCAAAGAACAGGTTCAGCGGCGTATCCGGGCCACCTGGCGCGGGCAGCTTCGCAGGGGGAACTGCATCGTTGGCATGGGCCAACTCGTGAGCCAACAGCCAGGCGAACGGCTTCTCGATATCGTTAATCCCGCGTGTAGCGCCCTCCTGATATTCGAAGGAGTAGCGC
Source organism: Halieaceae bacterium (assembly GCA_016744355.1). Lineage (GTDB taxonomy): Bacteria > Pseudomonadota > Gammaproteobacteria > Pseudomonadales > Halieaceae > JBALVT01. The sequence continues at coordinate 18,962 of JADGEN010000024.1, read as the reverse complement.
CAGGCATACTTATTTCCGTCGAGGTAATCTGTGATCGGAAGAAATTTCAGAGCCATCCCGAACTCTGATCGATAGTCCGGGGTCCAGTCTATCGAGGCTCTCTCAGCCGGTGTTAGCCAGAGATACTGTGGGTCCAGGTAGATGGCCCCGGTAGCCGGACTGAAAAAGGCAGGCCGAATATCCCGGGAGATGACTACCGAGGTAATGCCTCCGAACATCTGTCGTAATTCTGGCGGCATTTGCGTCAGCACTTCCCTGAAGCGTTTGCCCATCCAGGGATGAGATACCACAGTGCGCTGCATGATCTCAGTGACGGATGGATTTGGTGTGACGGACCCCAGATAGGGTAGTTCTTCCATATTGCACAGGTTGAACGGGTCACTAGCGCTGGCGCATCGCACCAACGACGCAGCGTAAGAAGAACTATTTTCATAGGGCGCAAGCGAGCCCACAGAAGTGTCATCCAGTAGCCCGAAGTCATCACCCACACTAGCCACAGTGCCTTCTTCGTCCCGGGCCGAGACAAACAGCCAGAAATCCCTGGGCTGGTAGCGGCTGTTCACCGGCAAGCTGAATTCGTAGTAGTCACCCCTGATCCTGCCGGGCAGGATTTCTTCCATGCCGGTCGTGGCCAGGAAGAGGCGCGGCGTGTCCTTGGCGTCGATACCCTCTATAACAAGGCTATCAACCGGAACACTCAGGGTGCGGCCGAATCCGGTCAAATACAATTCCCAGTGGATCAGCGCGAGGGGCCCGTCATAGCCGGCGTGGAAGCTGACATCGAGGGGAATCTCTTCATCTTTTTCCCAAAGATCCTGATTCAGTTTTAGATGGCAGAGCACCTTGGTGGGGCCACTGCAGATACGGTTCCATCCCCCCAGGTAATTGCCCGGCGCGGGGACCGGCCAGAACTTTTCTTCGAAATCCCGTTCAATTACAAATACATGACCGTCTTCATAGATTCGCTGGTCAATCGCACCGAATACAAAGCCCTCGCCAGTAACGACTACCGGCATGCGGCAGGCCGACAGCAGTAACAGTGATGATAATAAGACAGCGATGTGTGGGATTTTCTTCCGGAAGTACATCTATACGACCTTTGTATTGGGTATCAGCGTGTGTATTTCCCAGTGTGCCGGAAACCATCTTCTAGATGTTTTCAGCCGCAATGGACCCTCATCCTAGCGGAATTTGGCGTCGAGGCCCAGCCCGGGTAAATGCGGTGATAGTTACATTTACCTGAATAAAGCATGAAACCCATTCTTGTGAACGACTTTATTGAATTCGTAACAACAGGATGGTTTGGTTGCCGTGTTGCTGCATCATACCGATTCAGATTACAGTAATGATTATTTGTTTCTGCTTCATGTGGAGTGTACGGCATCCAAAAATCGAGTAACTGATTTGCAATCAAGAAATGTCAGTAGATAAGTTGAAAGTTGCGCAATAACAAGTTCAGGCTGCGGAAAGATTTGGACATTATAGAACGTCCGCATATGCCACTTGACAAGATGGGTAGTGGGGAAAACTGGATGGGTTACCATATCGTTACCTATTTTGCTTTGGCAAAATGATTTTATTGAGAGCTCTCGCCTTGTAGTAGATAGTAGATAGTAGATTTTTGTTTTTGGATCAGCCCACTCAAATCTATTTTCCTGCGGATAAGTCCGAGACGGGGGATTTATCGGAAATTGAAAAAGACGAGGATCGCCTAGCGGTTAAAAATCTACTTGAGTGGGTATTCAGGATCACGGAAGAGCTATCTCCAAACCTTCAGGTAATCATCACTGATCATGGCGATATTGATGAGCCTTCGTTTCAAAATGCAGTGAGAGATCATAAGTCGCGTGGAGATCATGCTCTAATCCCAAGCGTCTTCGTTTTAATTACGTCGCTACACCTATGCAAAACATCCCGCAGTGTGACCCGAAGACCAGGCCCACTGAAAATTGAAACCACCCAGATGTCCGGTAACGTCCAGTACTTCACCAACAAAATACAGACCGCTCTGATTTTTTGCCTGCATGGTTTTGGAACTAATGTGCTTGGTATCTACGCCTCCGAGCGTGACTTCGGCAGTTCGATAGCCCTCTGTGGCCGATGGTTTTAGCATCCAGGCATTGAGTTTGTCGCCGATCGCAATAAGGCTCTTGTCATTGAATTCTGCTAGCGGCGTATTATCATGTTCTGGCCACCACAGTGCCTGTAGTTCGCCCACCAGCGCTTTAGCTAATCTTTGGTGTAGCACTGTTTTTAGCAGGCTTTTCCCCTGCGTCGATTTTTGCTCGATCAGCCATGTTGTTGCATCGAGTTCGGGTAGCAGGTTAATGCAAATTGCATCGCCCTGATGCCAGTAATTTGAGATTTGTAAAATGGCCGGCCCGCTCAAGCCTCGGTGAGTGAACAGCACGTTTTCTACAAAGGACTGACCATTACAGTCTATCTCAACCTCGGTGGCCAAACCGCTCATTCGCTCGCACATGGTTTTGGTCGCATCGCTGAACATGAAGGGCACAAGCCCCGCACGCCGCTCCGTCAGTGGCAGAGAAAACTGGCGTGCAATGTCATAACCTGCACCGCTTCCTCCCAACGTTGGAATTGACAGCGCACCAGTAGCCATCACTAGTGATTCGCTAGTGAGGTCAAAGTATTTCTTCCTATCTGGGTTTGTCTGGACTGCGGAAAGCCTGAATTTTGATTGGCTTGCATCGTCTGCTAGTTGCTCAACACTACTAATTTCGCAGTGTGTTCTTATTTCCACCTTAGCCAACTTACACTCTTCAAGCAGCATATCGAGAATCTCTTTTGCCGAATTGATGCAAAAGAGCTGGCTGTGCTTTCGCTCCTCATAGGCAATGCCGTGTCTTTCGACCATGGCAATAAAATCCCACTGGGTGAAGCGCTTGAGCGCCGATTTGCAAAAGTGTGGATTGGCAGAAATAAAATTTTCCGGCTCCACATAGTAGTTAGTGAAGTTGCACCGTCCACCACCGGACATCAAGATTTTTTTTCCCACTTTGTTGGATTTCTCCAAAACCAAAACGCGACGATTGCGCTGCGCCGCTGTGAGAGCGCACATTAAACCTGCAGCCCCCGCGCCTAAAATTATGACGTCGTAATGCTGTGGGTTCGATGCTGGTTGGCTCGTTTTTGTCGAGGAGTGCAAGTTTGTCTCGCTGGCTGGTTTGGGGCAGCTATACTACCCACATCATTTTTACAGTACTAGCTATCACGGATTGTACACGACTATTATCTTGCGACTGTCCTCCAAACTGGAAGCTTGATAGGATTAGTGCGCACCACGCGATTTAAAATACTGGAGATTTTGTTTTGCAAAAAATACTGATTCCACTGCCGTCCTATGGCGCAGACCCGACAGAAGTTGCCATTCCGTGGAAGATGTTGACGGAGAACAATTGCGAGATTACGTTTGTAACTCCCCACGGCGAGAAAGCCGTGCTTGACCCGCTGATGTTAAGTGGCGCGCGTCTGGGTATCTGGAGGGGCCTGCTAAAGGCAAGAAAGGACACAGTGGAAGCTGCTGAAGTGATGTGCCGATCAACTGAGTTCAGTTCTCCCGCTAATTATAACGCGGTACGCGCCGAGGATTTTGACGCACTTTTATTGCCCGGCGGCCACGACAAGGGGGTAAAGGAGTACCTGGAATCCAAGACTTTGCAATCTCTGGTGGTGGCGTTTTTTAACAATGGGCAGCCAGTGGCAGCGATCTGCCACGGCGTTGTCCTCGCGGCGCGTAGCATAGACCCCACTACCGGAAAATCTGTGATTGCAGAGCGTAAAACAACTGCGCTTCTTAAGTCACAGGAGATGGCCGCTTTTAACCTCACCCGCCTTTGGTTGGGAGATTACTACCTCACCTATCCGGGGCTCACTGTTGAGGATGAGGTGACGTCGGTTTTGGATAACGCTGGCAACTTTCTTGTCGGCCCCAGACCTTTACAGAGAGATAGTATGCGCAAATTGAGTCGAGGGTTTGCGGTACGTGACGAAAACTATTTGTCGGCCCGCTGGCCCGGGGACGCTTACAGTTTCTCTGTGGCATTCCTGAAAATGTTGCAGCATTGATATGGGTAGTACCTAACTGTACTTCGCGTTAAAAACGTGAACAAAAACTACAGAAATGCTTCCATCAATAGCTCAAACGAGCGTTTGCGATCTTCGAAGTAATAAATGTTGGTAACCGCCATTACTTCATCGGCATTATGCATTTGGGCCAGCCGTGTTACTTGCTCTTTCACCTGGGCAGGGGTACCAACGGCCCGGCTGTTAGTGCGTCCAGCGATAAAAGCGCGTTCCTGTGCCCCGAGGGGATAGGCCAGAGCTTCCTGTGGTGTGAGTGAGACACCGGTTGATTGTCCGCTAAAGAAGCGGAACAGGTTAATGTCGTAAGTGAGTTGCAAGGCTTTGGCCTGGGCTTCATCGTCGGCGCAAAAAACACTGAGGGTCAATATGGCATGTGGCTCGCTCTGATTCTCGCTAGGTTGGAAACGCTCCTTATACAGACCAATCAGGCGCGGATCGGCCTGTGGATTTATGAATAGGCCGAGGTTATAGGGTAGGCCGCGCTGGGCGGCCAGAATAGCGCTGTCCGGACTTGACCCAAGCATCCACAGGGGCATGCCCGCTGGCGGCTTTGGACTGACCAGGGGCTGCGTTTTTTCTGACCAAAGGTATTCGCTGAGCTGAGCAACCAGTTCTGGAAACTTTTCAAATTTTGGGCGCCCATCGGTGGCCAGTGCGACGGCTGTAGACATGTCGGCTCCCGGCGCGCGTCCCACCCCCAAATCTACTCGACCGGGGTATAGATTGGCGAGCAGTGAAAACACTTCCGCAATTTTATAGGCGCTGTAGTGCGGCAGCATGATGCCGCCGGAGCCGATCCTTATAGTGCTGGTGGCAGCACCAATGGCCGCCAGTAAAACTTCCGGCGCACTACCCGCCACAGCAGAGAAAGCGTGGTGCTCCGAAACCCAAAAGCGTTTATACCCCAGCTGTTCGCACCACCGTGCCATCTCTATAGTTTCGCGCAGGGCCATAGGGGCTTGATCGGCGGAGCGGGCTAGTGACTGGTCGAGAACTGAGAGGGTGAGTTTTGTCGGTGCTTGCTGTGTTGTCATAGTCTGGTAGATTGTAACAGATTATTGTTCTGCCGCGGGCAGGAAAAAGGCTATCACTTATGCTGAATATGGATTTCGAGCAACGCATTGTTATCAATACCAATGAACTGGATTGGGTGAAAAGCCCCATGCCCGGTGTGTGGCGAAAGCGGCTTGCTCGCGAAGAGGCGGAAAGAGGGCACGCGACCAGTATCGTCAGATATGACGCCGGTGCCCGTTTCTCACAACATGATCATCCGCTGGGCGAAGAAATCCTGGTTCTGGAAGGGGTGTTTTCCGACGACAGTGGCGACTACCCTGCGGGTACATATTTTCGCAACCCCGAAGGTTTCATCCATGCTCCGTTTAGTAAAGAAGGCTGCGTTATTTTGGTTAAGCTACATCAATTCGCGGCAGGCGACACGCAACATGTGTGTATTGATACGCATGCCGGCCAATGGCGGCCTGGCAATGGTGGACTGCAAGTAATGCCACTGCACAATTTTGAGGGAGAATCTGTTGCGCTGGTGAAATGGCCCGCGGGGGAGCGCTTTCAGTCTCATCGACATTCTGGCGGTGAAGAAATATACGTTATCGAAGGCGAGTTAATCGATGAGCATGGTTGTTATCCTGCCGGTAGCTGGATTCGCAGTCCGCATATGAGTGAGCACAACCCCTATGTTGAGCGGGAAACTTTGATTTGGGTGAAAACCGGGCATCTAGCCTGAGTGAAGTTACATTCCCTGGGAACGTCGCAACATCCAGGTCGGTATCAACGCCAACAGGAAAACCAGCGTAAGCAGTAAAAAACTGTCTTTGAAGCCCGCTACCAATGCCTGTGACTGCAGCATTTGCTGTAATAAGCCTCTCGCGGCGTTCCAACTGTCGGTGCCCACAAAACCCATCTGCCTTGTGAGGTAGCTCAGGCTTTGTAGTAGTTCCATTGTGTCGCCGTTGGCATAAGTTTGTGTGTCGGCGAATATTTCACGGTGTAGGGCGGTGCGCCGCTCCAGCACAATGGAAGACAGGTTAACCCCGAAAGCACCCCCCATTTGCCTGACAAAGCTGAATGAGCCCGAAGCTGAGTTTATCCGACTGACCTCTATGCCAGCCAGGGCGCCCATTTGCAGTGCGGGCATTACCAGTCCGATTCCAATGCGGCTCAGAATAACCCAAAAGGCGAAGGTCCAGAATGAGGTACCAGCATCTGCGCCGGCCATCAACCAGAAGGCTACAGCGAAAAAAACGATTCCGGCGCTGATTAGCAAACGCCTGTCATAGCGATCGGAGAGTCGCCCTGAAAGAGGAAAAGCCAGTACCATCATGAAACCTGCAGGCATCAATAGCAGGCCGGACTCGGTAGGGCTCATACGTTGGGCCAGCTGCAGAAACAGCGGGATTAAGTAGGTGGAGGCGTAGAGTCCCGCACCAAATACGAATCCCACAAGACACATAATGGAGAAGTTTCTTTGGCGGAATAACTCAACGTCCAGCAGGGGGTGTTCCTGCTTCACCTCCCAGAAGATGAAACCGGCTCCACACACAATAAACACGCTGAAGTAACTCAGTATTAAATTTGAACTCCAGCCCTCGCGCTCGCCGTTACTCAGTGCTACCAATAAACTCACCAGAGCAATGCTGAGTGCCACCAGGCCTATCCAGTCGAAGGGTTTGGGCTCCGAGACACTCTTGCCCGGCAAGAATACAGACCCCAGTAAGAAGCTCACGCAGGAGATGGGTATGCCAAGAAAAAAAACATAGCGCCAATTCAGGGCATCGACCGCCAGTCCTCCCACAGTCGGGCCGATGGCGGGCGCTAAAATAATACCGATAGCACTGATCCCCATGGCCACGCCTTGCTTGCCGTTGGGGAAGACTTGAAAAATTACGGTCATGGAAAGTGGCATAAGCAAGCCTGCGGGAATACCCTGCAAGATGCGCGATACAATCATGACTTCGAGATTGGTGGCCAGGCCGCCAATGATGGAGCCCACAAGAAACATACTCATGCCCAGAAGCACTGTATTGCGCAAGCCAATTCGGCCAACGGTCCAGGCGCTACACAACATGGCTACAGTGGCAGCAGCAAGGTTGGCGGTGGCTAGCCACTGGGCCTGGTCTTGCCCTATGCCGAAGGCGCCCATAATGTCGGGTACCGCCACGTTGATGATGGTGGAGGCGAGAACCGCGGCAACATTTGCACTGATAACAGCCAGCATTGCGTACCAGCGATAGACCACACCATATTGTCTGAAGAAGGTGGCCATCTCGGGGGAGGCGTTTACTGCAGTGATGTAGCTCTCTACATCAGTCGATTTCAATCGCGACCTCGACCATCATGCCGGGGCGCAGCCATTCCTCGTCCTGCTCAATGGAAATTTCGATTTGAATGCGCTGTGTTACTTTGGTGAAATTGCCGCTGGGATTGCTGCTGGGCAACAGTGAAAATTGGCTGGTGGCGGTGTCGCCGATACGGGTTATTTCGCCGTGAAAATCCTTGTCGGGATAAGCGTCAACAGAAATGTCCACGGTGTTGCCTGACTTAAGGTGTCGAACTTCGGTCTCTTTGATGTTGGCATCCACCCAAACTCGCGCGGGGTTGTGCATCAGGGCGAGGCGTTGGCCAGGTACCACATATTCACCATGGTCGACAAAAACCTGGTCGACAATACCTGCAGTGGGAGCGGTGATTCGCAGGTTTTCTATCACCACTTTTTGCCGTGATATTTGCGCTTCGTTGCGTTCTTTTTCGTAACTGATTGCCCTGAGTTCCTTGGCCAGCACAGCCAGTTCGGTTTGCCCGGCTTCGGCTTCAATGACGGCTGCTTTGGCAATGTCTACCTGTGCCTCGGAAGCTTGTAAATGTTGCTCGGCTTGCTGCAGTGCATTGCGTGTATTCTCCCACGCTTGTCTGGGAATAATATTGCGCTCCAGCAGAGACTGTGAACGCTTCGACTCCAACTGACGGTAGTCCAGATCTGATTTGGCAGAGGCCAGCTCGGCCAGAGCTCTTTGCAATTGTGACTGCTGTGATTGCAGATGACCACCGGTTTGCTGGTCGACGCGCAGCACCTGGGCTTCCACTTTTTCGTAGGTGGCTTGCCGGCTGGAGAGCTCTGCTTTGAGCTCTGCCAAAACCAGGCGTGCCTCACGATCGTCAACTTGTGCGATAAGATCGCCAGTCACCAGTGTATTTCCCTCTCGTACAGGAAACTCCGTGACCTGACCGGCGAGTTTGGCGCTGATCTCGATCATATCCGCGGCTATGCGGGCGTCATCACTGTAAACGTGGGTTGCGCGTTGCTGTAGCCAGTAGGCTGCACTGACCCCTAGCAGAATGATCGCTAGCCACAGGGCCAGTCGTTTCTGCGTATCAGATTTAGAAATTGTACTCGTGCCCCCAGAGGTCGCCCTCAGTGCTCACTGTGGGCGTATGGTTATCCCAATCGACCAGCAGACCATCGTAGCCAAATTCTACCGCTATACCACCGGGTGACATCATGTAGAAGGAACACATATTGTCGTTTACGTGGCGTCCCAGCGTGGCGATCACCGGTATATCGGCTGCTTTAGCCCGGTCCATGGCGAGACCTACCTCGTCCATGGTTTCCACTTCCACCATAATGTGAACAACGCCGGCGGGATGGGGGTTGTTATACAGGGCTAGAGAATGCTGTCGGGGGTTGTCTGCATGCATGAACACAATGCGTGTGTGCGGCGCGCCCTCGGGCATAGGAGGGGTTAAATCATCGCAGATACCTAAACCGATCAGGTCGGTGTAATAATCTATAGTTTCGTAGGTGTTGGGAGCGGGTAGTACCGCGTGGCCAAAGCCCATGTCGCCGGTGAATTCGTCACCAGTGACAAAACTGGCTATACCAACAGGTGAGTTAAAACGAACATAATCCAGGGCGCGACCGTAATACAGTTCGAGTAGATTTCCCGAGGGGTCGCGGGTTGAGACAAAACCGGTAACGCAGCGTCTTGCTGCTTCATCGGCTGAACCTCGCTCCACTTCATGTCCTGCCGCAACCAATGTGTCGCATGCCAGTTGCCATTCATCCTTGCCGCGATATTCCAGACCCGTGGCGGTAAGACCTTCTTTTTCCGCAGGCTCAATCATAAAGCGGAAAGGATGGTCGTCCATACGTAAAAAGCGTGCGCCCTGATCGTCTGGCTTCGAAGACTCCATGAGGCCCAGAACACCCGTGCCGAACTCTACCCAGGTAGAAGGGTCAGCTATGCCAAACCTGAGATATCCTACGCTTGCTACTGACATGTGTTACTCCTCGTTAACGTTGTTGCCTATTATCACCAAATTCGCGCTCTACAACAGGGTTGGGCACATTTCTGCTGGCACTGGTTTAAAAATGAGCTACCGTTGTTTACTAATTGATCAATCGCGCTTCACCGCGCCCGCGAACATCAGAAGCGGCCTCAACGTTTTCATTTGAGATTTTAATGGCATGAACATCGCCGAGGTTTCCCCACGAGTTGGCTTCTACGGCATACCCTATTTCACGCAGTTCGCTAGCCGTCTGCTCGGCAATTTCTCGTTGATCATGTCGAATTAATAGCGCGTCGGGTAGTTGGTGATGAAAGCGCGTAGTGTCCACTGCAGTTTGTAGTGGCATGGCGTAGTCGTAGATGTTGAGGATAACCTGCATCACTGAAGTAAAAATTGTGCTGCCACCGGGAGATCCTACGATGAGCGCTGGCTGGCCCTCTTTGAGCAGGATTGTGGGCGTCATGGACGACAACATGCGCTTGTTCGGTTCGATTGCGTTGAGTGCGTTGCCGATGACACCAAATTTGTTTTTCACCCCGACTTTGGCGCTGAAGTCATCCATCTGATTATTCATGACGAAGCCCGCGCCTTCCACTATAACCCCAGAGCCAAATTCCCAGTTGAGGGTGTAGGTCAAGGCTACCGCATTGCCGTGTTTGTCCAGTATTGAGAAGTGCGTGGTGTCACTCGATTCCAGTCCCGCAGCCACTGTGGGGGTTTGGGAGATTTTTTCCGGGTTTATTTCGCTAGCGCGTTGTTTCAGGTAAAACTCGTCCAACAGTTTTTCGGTGGGCACGCTAACGAAATCGGGATCACCTAAATATTCCGCTCTATCGGCAAAGGCACGTTTTTCGATTTCGGCTAACAGGTGTATGTATTGCGCGGAGTTGTGCCATACGTCCTGAAAATAGACGCCGGCATAATCGTGCATTTTAAGTAACTGAATCAGGGCAATACCACCCGAGCTGGGCGGCGCTGCAGTTATCACCGTGTAGTCACGCCACTTTTCTCGTAGTGGTGTGCGCCACACTGCTTTGTAATCTGCCAAGTCCTGCATTGATATGAGGCCGCCGCTTCTAGCCATTTGCGCGGTAATATGGCGCGCTGTCTGCCCTGTGTAGAACTCCTCCGGATCTTTGGCAATGCGTTCCAGCGTGTCTGCAAGTTCTCCTTGCTTGAAATTTTCTCCATTGCGCATAGTGGAAAAATAGTCTGCGAAATTGGTTTCATCGGCTACCTCGACAACTTTCTCTGCGGCAGATCCAGCCAGGCCTGGCCCGACTACGAATCCGTTTCTGGCCAGATCTATGGCAGGTTGCAGCAAGGTGGCCCATGGCAAGCTGCCGTAGCGCTGGTGTGCGCTAAGCATGCCGCGCACAGTGCCGGGTACTCCCGAGGCACGCCCACCAAGCAGCGATTGGGCCTGATCAAAATTGCCGCCTTCATCCAGATACATGTCCCGGTGTGCTTTTCCGGGCGCGCGCTCTCTGAAGTCCAGAAATGTGTCCTCTCCGTTTACGTGGCTGACCATAAAACCGCCGCCGCCTATATTGCCCGCTTCGGGAAGGGTGACCGCCAGTACAAAGGCCGCGGTGATGGCTGCATCGATGGCGTTACCGCCGCTGCGCAGTACTTGCTCTGTAGCTTGCGCGGCGTGCTTCTCTGGCATGGCGACTGCGGTGGTGCCCTCGGCGCGTGCCAGTGCGCCAGGCAGAATAAGCGAGAGTGCAACAAGCAGCGTGGCAATTGCTGTTACAGGGGCTTTAACTGGGGGGAGGCGTACAAAATTCACTACATTAATCCTCTTTTTACCGGAGGCGAGACATTACCAGAGGGGGCGGGGACTAGGCAATTTTGTCTGATCTGAAAAGTCAGTTGTGATTGATGCTTTGCGTCATTGAGGCAAAGCGATGCATGGTCGATACTGGATCTATTCTGTCAGGAGAGCTATCGCGTGCTAGAAAGTGAAGTGTTAAGTCAGGCCTTTGAACTGGGTTTTACCTATACCCGTTCAACGGGTCCCATTGTTGGTCGTTTTTTAACCGACCTTAAAAATAGAAAAATCACCGGTATCAAAGCCAGCGACGGTCGGGTGATTGTGCCGCCCATGGAATTTGACCCGGATACCGCCGAAGCCTTGTCTGAGTTTGTGGGTGTAGGCAGCGAAGGGGAGATCGTCAGCTGGTGCTGGGTTGCACGGCCGCGCGACGCACACCCGCTGGACAAGCCTTTCGCCTGGGCCATGATTAAGCTTGATGGCGCCGATGTGGCCATGGTGCATTGTGTTAAAGCTGAATCGCAAAACGATGTGGCTACGGGTGCTCGGGTTAGAGCCGTCTGGGCCGACGAGACTTTTGGCATGATGACTGATATCCGCTGGTTTGAATTACTATGAGTGAACAACAAGACATGATTACTGACATCAAGACACCTGTGTACTTGCAGTACAATTTTACCGCCGGGAAATCTCCGGCGCGCTTTCTGTCGCAAATTAAGCAGGGCATTTTAACCGGGCAACGCTGCCCCTCATGCCAGAACGTTTACTGTCCGCCTCGTGGTTCCTGTGCGGCCTGTGGTGTCGCCACTGAAGAGGAGGTTGTGCTAAGTGGTAAGGCTACGGTTCAGTCATTTACCATCGTAGCCATCCCCATTCCGGGCAACCCTATCAAGCCGCCATTCGTCATTGCAAACCTGGTGGCAGACGGTGCCAATATTTCCTTTATCCACCTGATGAGTGACTGTGTGAATGAAGAGGTTCACATGGGCCAACGCGTCGAACCGGTGTGGAAACCTCAGGAAGAGTGGGGTTACGCCATGGACAACATCAAATATTTCAAGCCCTTGGACGAACCTGATATGACCATTGAAGATATTGGCAAACTTGCTCTGAATGCGGAGAAAGTATAGTTATGCAAAAAATTGCAATAGTTGCTTATAGTCAGTCACAGTGCGTGCCACAGGCAGGTGCCAGCAATGAAGTTGAATTAATCATGCCGCGGCTGCAGGAAGTATATGAGCAGGCGGGAATACGCAATGCGCAAGACGTAGACTTTGTCTGCTCCGGTAGTTGTGACTATTTACAGGGCGCTGCCTTCGCTTTTGTATCCGGCGTGGATGCGTTGGGCGCGGTGCCACCTATTAAAGAGTCCCATGTTGAAATGGATGCAGCCTGGGCTCTGTATGAATCCATTCTAAAGATTCGAATGGGCCAGGCAGAATCAGCTTTGATCTATGGATTTGGCAAGTCTTCACCGGGGGAATTGCCCATTGTTCTCTCCCAACAATTGGATCCATACTACCTGGCACCTCTGTGGGTAGACACTGTTTCTCTGGCCGCAATGCAGGCGAGGCTTATGCTGGAATCCGGTGTGATCAGCGAAAGCGATATGGCCGCCGTCGTAGCGCGCTCACGTAGCAATGCGCTGAACAATCCAAAGGCGCAATTAGCAGCTCAGGTCAGCGTGGAGGAATTGTTGCGCGAGGAAGAGTTTGTCGCACCGCTGCGTAAACACGACTGTTGCCCTGTCTCCGATGGCGCCAGTGCCATGATTATCTGTACAGCAGAAAAAGCCATGGAGTGGGGTAAGCCCTATGCTCTGATCAGTGGCATAGATCACCGCATTGAAACCCACAACCTGGGCATGCGCGATCTCACCGACTCACCCTCAACTCGCACGGCGGCGCTTGGCGCAGGCGCTGACAGCGGCCCCATCGACGTGGCAGAACTCTATGCACCGTTTTCTCATCAGGAAATAATCCTCAGCCGCGCATTGGGTTTGGGAGATGAGACGCAGATTAACCCCAGCGGCGGCGTGCTGGCCGGCAACCTTATGATGGCCTCGGGCCTGTCGCGTATTGGCGAGGTGTTCAACAGAATTATCAGCGGAGACGCGACACGAGGAATCGCCCATGCAACCAGCGGCCCTTGTTTACAACACAATCTTGTTGCCGTAATTGAGGGAGCTGCGTAATGACAAGTAATTCAGCGGTTCTAGCAGCGGTGGTAGGCATAGGCCAAACAAAATACCAAACCAAACGCGGCGATGTTTCCATTGCGGGGCTTGTGCGTGAAGCTGCGGTGAATGCACTACAAGACGCCGACCTCACGTTTGACGATATCGACGCGGTTGTTATCGGCAAGGCACCTGATATGTTTGAGGGCGTGGTCATGCCCGAATGCTATTTAACCGATGCACTGGGCTGCAATGGCAAGCCCATGTTTCGCGTACATACGGCGGGGTCAGTGGGAGGCTCTACTGCATTGGTGGCGGCTTCTCATGTGCAAAGTGGCACCTTTAAGCGGGTTCTCACGGTGACCTATGAAAAGCAGTCGGAATCCAATGCCATGTGGGCACTGTCGTCGCCGCAACCTTTTTCGGTACATCTAAATGCCGGGGCAGGGGGGTACTTTGCGCCAATTATTCGAGAGTACATGCGACGCTCAAACGCACCCTACGACGCGGGTATTAAGGTGGCGGTTAAGGATAGGCTGCATGGCGCGCGCAATCCGCTGGCACATTTGCATTTGCCCGATATCACCATGAAAGAAGTTGAGGAATCCATGATGTTGTGGGACCCCATTCGCTTTTTGGAGGCCTGTCCCTCATCCGACGGCGCCTGCGCAATGGTAATTGTATCGGAGGATGTCGCAGAAGACGCGCCTAAGCCTCCGGCATGGATTCGCGGTTGTGCCATGCGCTCGGAACCCACAATGTATGCGGGGCGGGAAGAGGTTAGTCCGCAGGCCGGTCGTGATTGTGCGGCAGACGTTTACAAGCAGGCCGGTGTGACCGACCCGCGCAAGGATTTCGATTGCGCCGAAGTCTATGTACCTTTCAGCTGGTACGAACCTATGTGGCTGGAGAATCTGGGCTTCGCCCCCGAAGGTGAGGGTTGGAAGTTGACTATGGAGGGTGCTACTTCCCTGGATGAAGGGGGTGACATTCCCTGGAATTGCTCCGGTGGTGTGTTGTCCTCTAACCCTATCGGTGCCTCTGGCATGATTCGCTTCGCCGAGGCCGCACGCCAGGTGCGCGGTGATGCTGGTGGGCATCAGGTGGACGGTGCAAAACTGGCGCTGGGTCATGCTTATGGCGGCGGCGCGCAGTTTTTCTCCATGTGGGTCGTCGGCGCAGAGAAAGCCTGAATTCGTTTGGGATGGAGCGAGGAGTTTAGCAATGAAAAAGCACTTTAATCTTGCAGATATGTACGAGCTGGTCGCCGATAAAGTGCCGGGGCGGGATGCCACCGTGTGCGGCGAGCAGCGTGCAACCTTCGGGCAGTTGGAACAGCGTGCCAATCAGTTGGCGCACTACCTGACAAGCAGCGGTGTGGTAGCCGGAGATCACGTGGGTCTTTACCTTTACAACTGCAATGAATACCTGGAGGGGATGTTGGCTTGCTTTAAGTTGCGAGCGGTGCCCATCAATGTGAACTATCGCTACGTCGAAGATGAGTTGGTTTATATTCTTGAAAACTCCAACATGATTGCCTGTATTCACAATCGCGAATTTATTCCCGCCATCGCCAGCATTAAATCTCAGGTGCCCGGGCTGCATACCTGTGTCTATGTGGAAGATGACAGTGACTGCGACCCAGCGCTTATATCTACGGTTGAATATGAATCTGCCTTACAGGGCCAGAGCAGTGAGCGTGATTTTGGAGAGCGCTCCGATGACGACCTTTTTATCCTGTACACAGGCGGCACAACAGGTATGCCCAAGGGTGTTATGTGGTCGCATAAAAATGTGTTTTTTGCGGCTATGGGCGGGGGTGGCTGGTTTCATCCCGACGGCGCCATTACCGCGCCGGAGCAAATTGCCTCGCGAGTCGGTGATTTTCCCATCGTCGGTATGCCGCTGGCGCCGCTGATGCACGGTGCTTGTTGGTGGTACGCCTGCATACAATTGCTGGCGGGTAATTCCGTGATACTGAACCCCGACCGCTCTCTCATTGGTGACAATGTGTGGGATATGGTAGAAAAGGAAAAAGTAAATTCCGTTACGATTGTGGGAGATGCTATGGCAGTTCCTCTGCTTGATTCTCTTGATGCTAACCAGGGCCGCTGGGATCTCGGTAGTGTTTTCAGTGTGGGCTCTGGCGGAGCAGTTTTTTCTGAGAGTAAACAGGAGGCGTTTCGTCAGCACTTTCCCAATGTCTTTATTATGAATTCATTCGGCTCCTCTGAGAGTGGCAATATGGGAATGGACGGCGGTGGAAAAAAAGGTAAGGGTCTTGGTAATGTGAGCAAAAGCGAATTTATGTCCGTGATTAGCGACACAGAGCCATACCGACATGTTGCGCCAGGCGAGTCGGGTATCTTTGCGCGCAGTGGCTATATTCCCACCGGCTACTACAACGATCCGGTTAAAACTGCCGCGACCTTTGTGGAAGTCGACAACGTTACCTGGTTGTTGGTGGGCGACGAGGCTCAGCTGGAAGATGACAATAGCATCACGGTGTTTGGCCGCGGCTCCAATTGCATCAATTCCGGGGGTGAAAAAGTTTTCCCCGAAGAGGTTGAGCAGGCACTGAAGGCGCATCCTGACATTTTCGATTGTCTGGTTGTGGCTACACCCGATGAGCGTTTCGGCAGCAAGGTAACAGCGGTAGTCTCCGTTCGCGACGGCGCTGTGTTGACCCTGGAATCGGTGCAGGATGAAGCGCGCAAAACTATAGCCAGCTACAAAATCCCCAGAGAGCTGCACATAGTGGATGAGGTGCCCCGGGCCCCCAGTGGTAAACCGGCCTACCCCCGCGCACTGGAAATTGCTCTGGACGGAAGTTGCCAGGTAGCGTGAGCGTTTATTAAAACCAAATTGAGAATGAGCGAGTAATTATGGCCGAACTGGATATCAGCACCACCGATTGCATTATTGAGCAAGAAGGTGGGGTGCTTGTCGTGACGTTAAACAGGCCAGAGGTGAAGAACGCCCTGAGCCCGCAGATGCTGCTGGGAATGTATAAAGCTTGGCGCCTTCTCGATGAAGACGATAGCTTGCGCTGCGCCATTCTAACCGCTAACGGTAATACCTTTTGTGCAGGCATGGATTTAAAAGCCGGGGCTGACGGTGACCATGGCGCCACTGACGAATTTATGAACCTAATGGCGGAAGTGCCCAATATTCACTGGCAGGCATTGCTGCGCGACAATAGGCCTAACAAGCCATTGATTCTTGCTGTAGAAGGTTACGCGTTGGCGGGCGGCACTGAAATTTTGCAGGGCACTGATATTCGTATCGGCGCGGAGGATGCCATTTTCGGTGTTACCGAAGTGGCCCGTGGCTTGTACCCCATGTCAGGATCAACTGTACGCCTGCGCCGCCAGATACCCTATTGCATGGCAGCAGAGATGCTATTGTGCGGTGATCACATTACCGCGCAGCAGGCACTTGAGTTTGGTTTGATTAATCGCGTAGTACCTTCTGGTACTGCCTTGAATGTCGCAAAAGAGTTCGCTGCCAAAATTTGTGGCAATGGCCCCTTGGCGGTGCAGGCTGTTATACGTTCACTGCGCGATCATCAGGAGTGCATGAGCGAGGACGATGCTATGGCCGCCTCTGATGAGCTGGCCGGCCCGGTGTTTGCGTCTTCCGATGCGAAGGAGGGGATGCGTGCATTCAAGGAAAAGAGAGCTGCTGTTTTTACTGGGAAATAGGCGATAATGGCGCTCCCTGAAATATTGGAAGTAAAGTATGGAATCTGAAAGTAAAGTATTTGCCGAGCTTGTCGCGAAGAGACGGTCACTGCGAGCGTTTCTTCCAGACGCAGTCGACCCCAAATTATTGCAGGCCGTATTTTCCTCCGCCTTGCACTCTCCCAGTAATTGCAATACCCAGCCCTGGGTTGTGCATGTTGCGTCCGGCGAAACCATCGCCGGGTTAAAGCAGGTTATGCCCCAAGAGTTCATGGCAGGTAAGTTCACCATGGATTTTCCTTACGATGGTACATATGAGGGCGTGTACAAAGAACGTCAGTACGGCGCCGCACAGGCGCTCTACGATTCGGTAGGCATTACCCGCAAAGAGAAAGAGCGTAGACAAGAAGAATTTATGCGCAACTTCACTTTTTTTGATGCGCCCCACGTTGCCTTTTTGTTTTTGCCTGAGCCCTTTGGCTTGCGTGAGGCGGCTGATCTCGGCATGTTTGCCCAGACCTTAATGCTGAGTTTTACCGCGCATGGATTGGGGAGTTGCCCGCAGACCGCTCTGGGCTTTCAGGCCGATTTGGTACGAGAGCATTTGGGTGTAGAGCCTTCCAATAAACTGGTTTTTGGTATTTCCTTTGGTTATCCAGACCCCGATGCGCCAGTGAATAGCTGCGCCACCGATAGGGCCGACCTGGCTGATGTGGTTACGTTTCATAATTAGGATAAACCTGTAGGAGTTACATCATGTCGGACACCATTCTCACTGACAATAACGATGGCGTGTTGGTTGTAACGTTCAATCGTCCGCATAAAAAAAATGCCATCAATACTGAGATGTGGATCGCTTTGCGAGAAACGTTTCTGGCGGCGGATCTCGATGATTCAGTGGTGTGTATTTTATTGACAGGCAGCGGAGATGATTTTTGTGCCGGCGTCGACTTGGCAAGTTTTGGCGAAGCGTCCCCGGAAGAAGAGCACCCCTTCGAATCGGCTGCGCGGGCCGTGGCTGCCTTCGGCAAGCCGGTCGTCGCAGCTATCAAAGGTATTGCCGTTGGCGGCGGCGCTACTATTCTATTTCATGCCGATGTAGTTTATGTGGGGGAGGGCTTGCGTATGCGTTTGCCCTTTGCCAATCTCGGATTAGTGCCAGAGTGGGCCAGCAGTTATATGTTGCAGGCTAATATTGGTGCCCAGCGTGCTGCTGAACTGTTCTACACCGCACAGTGGATAGATGCGGACAAGGCTCTGGGCTGTGGCATTGCCGCCGCCGTACTTCCCGACAGCAGTGTCTATGACCATGCGCTGGCCAAGGCGCAAGAGATTGCTCAGTGGCCGGTAAATTCCCTGCGTGAAATTAAGGCATGTTTAAAGTTACCCCACAAAGCTCACGTGGATGCCGCATTTGAACTAGAGACGGCTGCTATGGCCAGACAGGCGGGTTCGCCGGAAAATATCGAAGCTATAACTGCCTTTATGGAGAAGCGCCCGGCAAACTTTAGAAACCTCTAGTAGGCTAAACCAGTCTGTGAATGTTTGGCCACATTCAACCTGATAAAAACTCTCTGTTAGTGGTGTGAAATTCTCATTGTTCACCTATCATGGACGGAACAACCATAACTATAAGGTTTACCTATGAACTCGAAGATAACTCGTTCGTGGTCGGTATTATTGGCTGCTTCTGTACTAGCCACTGCAGTCGGTTGTAGTGACAACAATAATAATAATGGCCAACCACCCCCTGAGCCGCCTCCCCCGGTTGAGCCCGAGCTTACCTACGACGCAGAAGTAATCTGGACTGAGTTTGGCATACCGCACGTTACTGCGGATGACTGGGGCAGTCTGGGCTATGGCTATGGCTACGCCTTCGCGCAACACAATTACTGTGTTGTGATGAAAGAGTATGTAAAAG
>JADGEN010000249.1 GCA_016744355.1 Halieaceae bacterium | reverse complement strand
ACACAGAGCAACACCCTGAAGCGTTAGCACTAATGCAAAGTGTTGCCCGACCATAATATCCGCGGAGAAACACATCAACCACAGAACAAACGCTGCCAGGATAAGTGGGAGGCCGATGTAGCTGGTACTGGGAGTCATCGCCAAAATACTGTCGCGTCTATACCAACCGATTATGTAG
Organism: Halieaceae bacterium; assembly: GCA_016744355.1. GTDB lineage: Bacteria > Pseudomonadota > Gammaproteobacteria > Pseudomonadales > Halieaceae > JBALVT01. Next base: position 2,022 of record JADGEN010000249.1, on the reverse strand, counting down.
GCAAACATCGGCACAACAAGCCAGGCATAGCGATAAGACTCTGCTTCGGTCCAAAGTTTCGTCAAATGCAGTACGGTAGGCCAGTATATGAGCAGGACTAATATCAAACCAAGGCCGCTATAGAGTAATGCCTGACGCCAGGGCACACTCAGCCGAATGCCTCTACCTTGTATTTCAGGGGTGGGTAGATCGCTTTCTTCGGTCCGAAGTCCAGTATGATGTTTTAGAAATGGCTGAAGAAAAGCTCCAACCAAAGTAGCGTCCTTCTCACAACGAAAATACTCCAGCCCCAGCCTGGCGGGACCACCAGTAGGCGCTCTATAAGTCCCAAACAGACGGTCCCAAACCGTTAATACCGCACCATAATTGCTGTTGGTCTCAATTGACTCGCTGGAATGATGTATAGCGTGCACGTCCGGCGTCACAAGGCAGGAGCGCAATCGCCTGTCCAGCGGGCCTAGCAGCGATATATTCGCGTGAGTCAAGATGGAAGAAGCCGTCACCACTACTAGATATAAACCAAACGCCTGTACAGAAAACCCCAGCACAAACACCAGCAGAAACGAAACGAGCATGGCAATAATAGTTTCAAAAGGGTGATGGCGTACTGACGTGCTTATATCGATTGCCGTGTCACTGTGATGCACCAAATGGGCGCGCCACAGTAATGGCACCTCATGGAATACGCGATGCTGCCAGTAGTGCCAGTGATCCAAAAACAAGAAAAGTAGTGCTGCCTCGACTAAAAGAGGCATGCCGAGATCACTGACGAACCCATTTGGGAGCTCGGCTGCCACAGTAGTAGTCGAAGCTGTAAAGATAATAGAGGCCGCAAGAGCGCCCGCCAACATCAACCCAATATTGGTGAGCCAACGATTCTCGATGGGGGCCAAACTACGCCGAAGGCCGGAAAAGCGCTCGATTAGCAAAAATACTACAACTACCAGCACAAAAGTGATGTTAGCAAAATTTTCCAACAGTTTTTCTCCAGTACTCGCCCCCCTAACAATTCGACAGGGCGAGTGCTGAAATAAGCTTACTTCCGGCGCTTAATAAGCTGTGTAGCGACAATCAAAGTCAGAGCGGCGACACCGGCAATACCACCTGCTTCCAAAGGTAGCCCCTGTGGTGAATCGCCCAAAGGTACTACTACCCCAGCCAGAGTAAATTGCGCCGACAGAGGCAGGCCTAAAAACGTACTCGTCTTAATTGCGTTCGTCATAGTAACAACCCTTGTTATCTTATTTTCGGAATCTACAGTTATGCCATTATCTGCGGCAACACATAATGGGCAGCATTATTCATGCCAGATCTATAAAAATCAGTAGATTGAAAGAGTTACAGAATTGCTAGCAAGCCAGCTAATCAGCGTTGTAAAGAAAACTGACACCACTCGCTGACTTAAGCCTCAATAAAGCCGGCAGTGGAATTTTTTCTAAAAGTGAATGCATCTTCCCGAAGAGCTACAACCATTACTAACGCCCTACCACTTTCTCGACCAGATACAACTGATAAACCGAAGTCAGTCTTAGCTCTGCTCTTCCTTCCTACTACGCTGCACGTTTTCCAGGCAACTTTTGTACATTTCGGTGACCTTCTCCACACCTGATTGATTAAGCCCGCCTGAATTGCCCTTAATCGCATAGGTAACATAGACTCCCGACGCGGACATAAGTGCATCAGAAACCAACCCAGGGGGTAGGCCTTCGTCCTTCATAGTATTAGCCAGCTCGATAAACCGCTCGATGCCTTTTCGCCGTTGTTCAGCCAGCTCCGCAGAATTGCTCTCAGCCACGCGATATCTCCGTGTTGTTGATTATGAGAAAATGATGTTATCAGCCCAGATCAGCTGGAAGTGGATTTTAGTGCAAGGTAATACAGATAGCCAGCGATCTCGTGTATGGCCCAGGTTGTGCGCTGCAAGGCCTTCACATTGGGGAAAATATGCCACAGGCTGGGAGCTCCCTGCAGAATCTGAAAGTCTGTTGGAGCCGGTACAACCCGAATGTCCAACATACTAAA
>JADGEN010000248.1 GCA_016744355.1 Halieaceae bacterium | reverse complement strand
ATTATGGACTCACCCTGGGGCCCGATGAGGCATACAAGTTTGCCAAGGGCGGAGAGGTTACTGCCACACACGGACAGATAGCCAAATTGAAACGCCCTCTGGATTTCCTGGTAATAGCTGACCATGCAGAGGGACTGGGCTCTATGCAAATGCTGTCTAAAGATGACCCCACCCTACTAAAAAGCCCTAGACTGCAGCAGTGGCGGGAGTGGCAGAAAAAAGGAGACTCAGCTTCGCGCCATGCAATTTCCAAAGACTCCAGAGAAAACGGTAGGCCCCCGGAATTAGAGTTGGAAGAGATCCGTCGCCCTGCCTGGAATCAATTAATAAAGGCATCGGAAACCTATAACGAGCCGGGCACCTTTACGGCATTGCACGGTTTTGAGTGGAGTTCTGTTCCTAAAGGTAGCAATCTGCACCGTGTGGTGGTGTTTCGAGATGGCGCTGACAAAGTCTCACAAATCATGCCCTATTCTTTTATCGACAGCGGCGAGCCTGCAGATCTATGGAAGTACATGGCAGCCTATGAAAAGGAACAACAAGGCCGAGTATTGGCAATCCCGCACAACGGTAATCTATCAAATGGCCTGATGTTTAAACCACAAATGCTTGATGGCAAACCATTTGACACGCAATACGCAAAAAATCGCAACAAGTGGGAGCCACTCTATGAGGTGACCCAGATGAAAGGAGATGGTGAAGCGCACCCGCTGCTGTCCCCCAATGACGAGTTTGCCGATTTTGAAACCTGGGATAAAGCGAGCTTGGGGGGCGTGCCAAAAGAAGATTCGATGATCCCTTATGAATATGCAAGAGAGGCATTACAAAAGGGTCTTACGTTAGAGACCGAGTTAGGTGTGAATCCGTTTAAATTTGGCATGATTGGATCAACCGACTCACACACCGCGCTTTCAACGCCCGAAGAAGATAATTTTTATGGTAAGCACAGCCTAGGCCTCGAGCCCAATCCCAAGCGTATGACCAATGTCATCGGCCGGGCAAGAGATGAAGTAATGCTGGGCTGGGAACAAGTGGCCTCGGGATACGCCGCTGTATGGGCCACAGAGAATACCCGCGAGGGCATTTTCGACGCGCTAAACAGAAAAGAAGTCTATGCCACCACCGGAAGCCGTATTGGCTTGCGTTTCTTTGCAGGCTGGGAATTTGATGCGAAGGATGCGTTTTCACCCAACCTTGCCCGAATCGGATACAGCAAGGGCGTTCCTATGGGTGGTGATCTATCAGCTGCACCTAAGGATAAGGCCCCACAGTTTTTGATTGCTGCCTCCAAAGACCCTGACGGTGCCAACCTGGACCGAATCCAGGTTATCAAGGGCTGGATAGACGGCACTGGCAATACACAGGAGAAAGTCTTTAACGTTGACTGGAGTGATAAGACAAACCGTAAAGAAAACACTGCTGGCCAACTTGCCCCTGTAGGCAACACACTTAATGTTAAACAGGCCAGTTATGACAACAGTATCGGTGCTTCTCAACTGGTGACAGTCTGGCAGGATCCTACCTTCGATGCCTCTCAACGAGCCGTATACTATGTGCGCGTCCTGGAGATACCCACCCCTAGGTGGACAACCTATGATGCGGCAAGATTCGGCATTCAAATTCCTGAAGGCGTAGCAACCAGTTTGCAGGAACGCGCTTACAGTTCTCCAATTTGGTATACACCGTAATAGCCAAAGCGCATTAGCAATGCATAAAAATATGGCCCCGATCAATCAAATTGATCGGGGCCATATTTACTGAATAACTAAACAACCAACAAGAACTACACTTATTCGCGCCGCTCCCCAGCCTTGATATTAGGGTGATCCTTTAGGCTTTTCATGTAACTGCCAATATATTTGAACGACGCCCCGCCAATCCAGGTACTACTGGCGTTAATATTCCACAGTTCTTTGGGGTCAGCCTCTATATCGAACACCCAGGGGAGTACTAATTTCTGCTTGTAAGCAGTGGTAACACCCTGGCCAGCCTGACGGACGGCGCCTTGAGCAGGAGTGTGAACGACAAAATGCACCTTAAAGTTTCGCCACTTCAATGCCAGCATGTCATCACCATGGAAAAACAGCGCGTGCTCTCGGGGTGAGTTTTCTACGTTTCCTAACAGAAAGTCCGTCAAATCCTCGCCATCGATAGGGCGATCAGTGGGGACGAGTTTTCCACCACCAGATGCCGTTGCGAGGGTACGGTAAAAATCCAAAATACTGA
>JADGEN010000247.1:280-2248 GCA_016744355.1 Halieaceae bacterium | reverse complement strand
ACTGTACACTTCGTTTAAGCGTTCGAGGTAGTCGCTTCCCATGCCTTGTTCGTAGGATATTCCGCGATTTTCGATGCGTGATATGAGCACATCGGTGGAGGCCTGTAGATAAATGACCAGATCGGGGCGCGGTGCATCGATGGTCATTTGCTGGTAAACCTTGTTATAGAGCTGATATTCGTTGCTGTCCAGCGTGATTCTGGCGAATAAGGGGTCTTTTTCAATCAGGAAGTCAGAGACTCGAACAGGCTCAAAAATATCTGCTTGACGCATGTCCTGGATTTTTTGGCTGCGTTGAAAGAGGAAGAATAATTGAGTGGCTAGCGCGGATTGTTTGCCATTTTTGTAGAAATTCTCCAAAAAGGGGTTGTCCCCGGCATCTTCCAGCAAGGTCTGGTAGTTGAAACTGGTGGCCAGTTTTTTAGCCAGGGTTGTTTTACCCACACCAATGGGACCTTCTATCGCGATAAAAGGTGGCGGTGTTCGCCCTTTCAAATCTACGTTAATAGCAGAGTTGTCTGACATTAAAGCTGTGGCTCCTTACTTGGAATCTGCGAGGTTACGCAATGACACGTTTGTTTTCACCAGGTCGCCCCGGGGGCATTTTGCTAATAATGACCCAAGAACCCCCATGCTGGGAAGCACCATTTTATGATTGGCGATTTCAGCCAGAGGATACAGAACAAAATTCCGCTCAGCCATACGTGGGTGAGGTACTTGCAGCGTTGTGGTGTTAATAATCTCGTCTCCGAACAGGAGGATATCTATGTCCAGAGTGCGTGCAGCCCAGCGTTCGCTCCTGACCCGGCCGCGTTTGATTTCGATGGCCTGCGTTGCACTCAGTAGCTCCACAGCACTTAAAGAGGTGTTCAGCATAAGTACGGCGTTGAGGTAGTCGGCTTGATTCCCGGGGCCAATCGCTGCGCTGCGATAAGCGCTGGAGGCAGCGACGATACGGCAGTGGGGCAGGGCGGCAAGTTCTACCAACGCAGCGTGGAGTTGCATGGCCGGATCGTCGAGATTACTGCCCAGGGCGAGATACACTGGTGTCATTTGGCTTATGACTTGGGCGCTCTGCCTCTGCCCTTTGGTTGCGCCTGATTAAGACGCTCTTCGAAAGGCAGAGTTTGAAAATGAGTCCACCAGTCGCCAAGTCCACGGGTTTCCTCGCCAGATTGCTCGCGAAGTAACAAAAAGTCGTAGGCTGCACGGAAGCGCCTATGGTCGACCAGTTCTGCGGCTTTACGGCCCTGCTTGCGTTGCAGACGTAATTGGAACTCCCAGATTTCGCGCATGGGTTGACTGAATCGCTTGGGAATTGAAATTCTTTTAACGGCTTGTGAGACAGCTTGTTGTCCACTTTTGTGCATGGCGACCATGGGTGGATCTCCGCGCTCCTGCAACTTGCCGTAAAGTGATGACACAACAGGCCACAGTATGGCTGCGAGAATAAAAGCAGGCGTCACATGCTTGCCCTCGCTGATTCGCTTGTCGGTATTCCCCATAGCGGCTCGCAGCAGCACCCGGTTCTCAGGTTTGTCGTCCAGGTGTTTGCAGGTGTCGGGAAACAGGCTCTGTAGCAGGCCGTATTCCATAAGCTTGTCCAGGGTGCTCTCAGCATAACCTGCGAGAAACAGCTTGAGGAACTCATCGAACAAGCGTGCAGCGGGTATATCGTGTAAAAGGGTGGCGCACTGTGGAATCGCCGCAGCCGTTGCGGGCTCAATATCGAATTCTAATTTTGCCGCAAAACGCAAAACTCGCAGCATTCTGACTGGGTCTTCGCTGAAGCGGACTGCGGGGTCGCCAATAATGCGAATATTGTGGGCCTGCAGGTCTTCCAGGCCACCAACCTGGTCAAAAACTTCAAATTTACCCGAGTCGTAATAAAGAGCGTTGACGGTCAGGTCCCGACGCACAGCGTCTTCTTCAAGAGTGCCGTAAACATTGTCGCGTAATAGCAGGCCG
>JADGEN010000247.1:0-270 GCA_016744355.1 Halieaceae bacterium | reverse complement strand
TGGTGCCCCCGAAATGTGGTGACTTCTATAATCTCTCGGCCAAAGCGCACATGCACTATGCGAAAGCGTCTGCCTATGATGCGAGAGTTGCGAAACAGTGCGTGTACCGCCTCAGGCGTCGCATCGGTTGCTATATCGAAGTCCTTGGGGTGCTTGCCTAATAGCAGGTCGCGAACAGCGCCACCAACGAGATAGCCCTGATGGCCGCTACTGCGTAAACGCGACATAACTTTCAATGCACCGTCGCTAATATTTTTGCGGGAAATACAG
>JADGEN010000246.1 GCA_016744355.1 Halieaceae bacterium | reverse complement strand
TGAGAGTCACGTAGCAGATGCGCTTGGCATCGCAATAGTCGGCCATTTTCAAACAGTTGATATCGTCCGCATTCAACACGGCGACATCTTTGGCAGTTTCTACTACCACCCGTTTTACTTCGGCAAGTTGTTCCAGTGTGTCTATGCCCTTGAGGCCTAGATGGTCTGCATCCACGTTAATACATGCCGCCACATTGCTTTCATGGTAGCCCAGGCCGGCGCGTAAAATACCGCCGCGCGCCGTTTCCATCACTGCGAAGTCCACAGAAGGATCACGCAACACAATTTGAGCAGAAGCTGGACCAGTCATGTCACCCTTAACCGAAATTTTTCCATCGATTTGTATGCCGTCCGTAGAGGTTAGCCCCACGGTATGGCCACAGTCTTTCAGGATATGCGCCAGCATACGCGAAGTCGTTGTCTTGCCGTTGGTTCCTGTGATCGCCGCCAGCGGAATACGGCCTGTCTCGCTGGGGCCAAACAGCATATCCATAACCTTGCCGGCCACATCACGCGGTTCTCCTTCACTGGGCGCCACGTGCATTCGAAAACCAGGAGCGGCATTCACCTCAACGATGGCACCGCCAATATCCTTGTATGAGCGCGTGATATCCGGCGTAAGAAAATCCACACCCGCCACATCCAGCCCCACCGCACGCACTGCGCGAACCGCCATTTCGCGATTATCCGGGTGAACCACATCGGTCATATCGATAGCTGTGCCACCGGTAGACAGATTGGCAGTTGATCGCAAATAGAATATCTCGCCTTCATCAAGCACCGAATTTTCATCTTTCCCCGCCTCGTTCAACAGGCGACTGGCCTGCTTATCCAGTTCTAGCTGGGTCAGAACTTTCTCGTGGCCAATGCCGCGCCTTGGATCTTCGTTGACTGTATCTACCAGCTCTTTAATCGTCTTGCTGCCATCACCGACAACATGCCCCGGCACACGCTTTGCCACCGCCACTAATTCGTTGTCGACTAACAGCATACGGTGATCAAAGCCCTCTATATAGCTCTCCACCAGCACCGCGCGCCCGGTGCCCTGCTCCAATGCCATTTCAAAGGCAGTTTCTACCTGCTCTGGTGTGGTGAGGTTGATCGAAACGCCGCGGCCGTGATTGGCATTCAGGGGCTTGACCACCACCGGATAGCCAATGCGCTCCGCAGCCGTCACAGCCCGTCTTGAGCTGTATATCATGCGTTGCAGTGGCACAGGCAGACCCAGGTCATTTAGCAATTGGTGTGTATCTTCCTTATCACAGGCAATTTCGACGGCTATATGCCGTGTTTCGCTGGTAATCGTTGCCTGTATACGTTGCTGGTGAACACCATGGCCAAATTGTACGAGTGAATACTGGTTTAATCGCAACCAGGGGATATCTCTGTCCTCTGCTGCTTTAACCAGTGAAGCGGTAGAAGGACCAAACTCTCTTCGTTGCGCCCGCAGCACAAAATCTTTTAGCTCTTCCTGGAAATCAAAGTCTTCCTCAAAACGCGTATCGATCTGCTCCTGCAGTGTTTTGGGTAACAGATGCAGCAGTAACTTGAGAGCCAGTTCACCGGCTTCAAGACCCACGTCACGCTGGCGATAGGCATAAACCATATTGTATTGGCCGGGCTCGCCGGTTGATCGAGTGCGGCCAAAGCTCACGTCGGACCCCGCAACACACTGAATTTCAAGTGCGCAGTGCTCCATGATGTGGCCCATCCAGGTTCCTTCATCTTCACGCAGACGGCGCAAAAAACCACCGGGTTCGCGGTAGGAACAGCCATGTTCCTGCAGCCCCGGCAGTGCCTCCACCAGAGGGTCAATAAAGTCCGCGCCTAACTTGGCCGAGGGCCACTGCTCAAGAACACCCAGGTCAAGTATATGTTTGATAACAGGAAAGCTTGCCCAGGTGTTAGGGCCCACGTACACATTGGTAGATAGTATTTTCATAGCGCTCTGTTACCTTTTATTTTTTTGGCTAAGTTATGACCTGGAGTACTTAATCTGGCTTATGGCATTGTCGCCTTACGTGACTGCATATCATATCGGCAACCTTCAGCCAGCACATGCATCCGAATATCCAGTAGGCTCAAAGCATCCCCACTGCCCGCGTGGGCGCGAGAAGAATGGCTCAAGTCGCTGGCGTCGACAATAGTAACCACACCGCTGCCAATCACTTCACCGCAATCATCACCATCAATCAAAAATGCCGTGTCTTCATCAATGCCAACACCGATAAGAAAGGGATTGTAAGACAGGGCGGTGAGCAGGCGCCCAAGCCTGTCTCGC
>JADGEN010000245.1 GCA_016744355.1 Halieaceae bacterium | reverse complement strand
TTGGAATATATCGCTCCAACTATCCACGCATAAGGGCCATCGTTGTTGGAAACCAGTCGAAGTTCTTGCGACCAGTAATCAATCTCCGCACTTCCCAGTTCATGTCCAAAACGTAGCGGCATTGCGTCATGGTCGATATTCTGCTTGCTGTCAAACTCAACATAACCCGTTATTGATTTGAAGGAAGCAAAACCAAGATCCCAGTCCACATTGGCGGTAAATGTCGTCCAATCACTGTCAAGCTCATTGATTAAGCTGCTACCCACCGTCTTGCCATCATCCGACAAGTCGGCAACGGTGAACCCAAGAGACTGATCAAGTACGGGTGGTACCGCGCCAGGTGGAAGTATGAGGGGAGCTGCTATAATTGACGCAGTCGTCCAAGTCAGGCACTCGCTCGAAACCTTACCTGCCAATACTTGCTCACACGGTGGCACCAATAGATCCGGGTCCTGCGATCCCTTAGCTGTAGCCAGCGTAACCTCGGAAGTATCTTTTCCGCTATTGACTTTAATGTGGATATCAAGCTCATCCATTGGCCTAAAAGACAGTTGGCCTCGCAGAGCCTGGAAATCACGATCACCCCACTCGTCATCGCCCGGTGTTGCCAGGCTGTCCTGCCATCCACCACCCTGATCTGTCATCACCGACAATCTACCGGCAAGGCGTTCTGATAGAGGTCCTCCCACTGCTGCCTCAACTATATAGCGATCCCAACTACCATAGCTCCCCTTAACGAAGCCACTCACGTCATCAAAGGAGGGGCGAACTGACTCTACCTTGACCGCACCGCCTGTTGTATTTCTACCGTACAATCCCCCCTGAGGCCCTTTCAGCACTTCGATACGATCAATATCAAACATACCGATGCCACCCATAACATTTGATGTCAGGTATAGGCCATCACTGTAGAGTGCCGCAGTCGGTGAATTATTGGAATTGGAATCTGGCAATGCAACACCACGGATCACCCAGACAGGCTGACCGGCGCCTCGATCGTCCCACAACTGCACGCCGGGAATATAATCAATAATTTCCTCAAGGCTGGAAATTGACAGCTTTGCTATCTCTTCCCCGGTAAGCACAGCCATTGCAACTGAAACATCTTGAATATTTGCCGTCCGACGCTGAGCGGTAACCAGTACCTCTTCCAGTACGGAGTGACCGCTATTCTGTGCAAAAGCTACGGTGGGCGCGATGCTGCAAGCCAGCGAGGCCATTGCGGCAATACGAATTACATTTCGACTAGAATTACGCATACGTTCTCTCTCCTTCGTTCACTATTATTGTCGATTACATTTGAATAAATTCAGGTGAAGCGGGATTGTATTGTGAGAGCAGGTGAACTCTGGCGAACGGTAAGTTGCCACCATGGCGCAATTAAAAAAGCAAATATGCAAGAACGCAATCCCATCACTTGTTACTTCCCGCCCCTCTTCGTTTTCCATTCGTGGAGTGAAGAGGAGGAACTATTTCCAGTTAAACCGACTATCTACTCTCTTGTCTCATATGTCAAATATTTTCTAATACAGATAAATTGCTTGCCAATATAGATAACATGTAGCATTGTTGGGGAATTGTAGAAGCCCATCTTGAGGTAATAGATGACATGAAATCGCAACAAAAAGTGATTCCAACCTGCGCTATCACCGGAGCCGCTCATCTCCCCTGTATGTCGCCTTATCTGCCAATAACACCTGAAGCAATCGCGGAGGAATCGATTAAAGCCGCCGAAGCTGGTGCCTCTATGATCCATCTTCATGCCAGGGACCCAAAAGACGGATTTCCAGAAACCAATCCTGACGTATATGCAGAGTTTTTGACTGAAATCAAAAAAAACTGCAACGCAATTAAAAATATCACTACCGGCCAGCCGTCTCGACGAGCTCCAAGCCATTTAGTGATTAGTGATTAGTGAGATTCCTTAAATGAACCCAGCATCCCAATCTGCTTTGTGGCCTTTTGTTCCCGTTGGCAATAAAACGTTTGATGAAATGGAAATCGTCGGAGCAGAGGGAGCTTACTTATATACGCGCTCGGGGCAAAAAATACTGGATGCGTCGGCAGGCGCTGCCGTTGGAAATATTGGCTGGGGGCGGCAAGAAGTTGTTGATGCTGCCGCCAGAGCGCTGGGCGAGCTAACCTACACACTCCCGACATTTGCGACCCCGGATCGCCTTGCGTTGGTGGAAAGATTAGTTGAGTACTGGCTGCCAGAAAAGGTCAGAAAAGTCTGCTTCTATGGCAGTGGCTCGGAAGCGATTGACAGCGCGATGCGCCTTGCGCGCCAG
>JADGEN010000244.1 GCA_016744355.1 Halieaceae bacterium | reverse complement strand
CGCGGTAAAGCGGGAGACAGCCGGCATTGGCGGGGAGAGCAAGCTATCGGTGAGCGTCGTGCGCCCAAATACGTAATCTTCGAGCTAGCCAGCGGCTACGCCGGAGACTCCGGTAGCCTTAAAGAACTTAGGCCGGGGAGTCGTGTAAACACCAGTACTCTGGATTGCCACGTTCTGCAGGTTGAACCCGACGGCAGTTTCGAAATTCTAATCGCCCCTGAAAAGCCGCATAGCTACGACGGCAATTTTATGCTGAGCAGACGCGAGAGCAGGGGCAAAGAGTTTGTTGGTAAGTTCTTAAGCTGCAGGGAGCTTTTTCACGATTGGGAGAATGAGGATTTACTGGATCTGGAAATTTTGCGCGTAGACTGTCAGAAGGAACCGCGTCCCCCCATCGACTCTGCCGGGGCTGTGAAGATGATGGGGGAGGTGGGTCGTCTTACCCGTCATCAAATGAAATTCTGGAACGAATTTTATGCGGTAACACTGGAGACCTACGGCAAAGTTCCAGGCGGTATACACCCGGAAGATAATAAGCCTTTCATGCCCACCAACGATATGAACGCCCCAAATGCCATGGGTATTGCAACCGGTGGAGGGCAAAGCACCAACATCTATGCCGGCGGGGTCTACATGCTTGCTGAAGACGAGGCCCTGGTTATTGAATCCGAAGTGGCTGTGACCCCCAGTTTTATGGGTTTTCACCTGTCCAATTTGTGGGGCGAGTCTCTGGACTATGAGAGCTACCAGTCGAGTTTGAATGCAAACCAGATGGCCGTTGGTGAAGACGGCATTTATCGCTGGATTGTTTGTCATCGCGACCCCGGAGTGGCCAATTGGCTGGATACCACTGGACTTGAGCACGGCTATCTAACAATACGCTACACCTATGAAGAACAGCCTCCTCGAGAGCAATGGCCAACGTTGGGCGTGCGTAAAGTAGCCTTCGATAACATCGCCAATCATTTGCCAGCCGATACAGCTTACGTTGGCCGGGCTGAACGTGAAGCTACTATATTAATGCGGCACCGCCATGTGCAGCGTCGTTATCGTCAGTACTAAAGATGAGCTATATACTCTTATGGCTAGCGCGAACCTATAGGCGATAGCGTATGAATACCATGGATGCTGCCATCAGGGTTTAAGGAAAGGTAGCTAGCGCCGCGCCGGTAAACAGGTGCACAAACCTCCTCCCCAATCCGCGTGGGGAGACCCGATTCGAACAGAATACAGCGCTGATTATTCTCCGCGCGCCACTGTCCAGTAACTTCACCCGATCCGCTGCTGTTAGACCACTGATTGGTGAAGGCGCCATTGGCATACCAATAGTTTACTGCCACGGTTCCCGCGGTATCCTGCACCTTGGCGTCATCGCGGACGTCTGCGAATGCTTCGCGGATCTGCTGTGTTGATAACTGCACTGTATCTTGTGGGCCATGCTGTCCATGACCATTATCTTGTCGTGAGGTATCGACGATGACAGTCCGCTCGTGATCGCTTGCCAGAGCTGATGATACCCATGCGTTAGAGGTGATGAATGTGACCAGCAACAACCGTATGAGTTGGCAGATTACTGATAAGGTTTTGTCGATCACTGTTACTTCCCCATAATTCGCTATGTATGGCGCGCCCAAAAAAAAGCCCGGAGAAACCGGGCTATCAAGGGACTATTTGTTGTGAATCCTAGAACCTGTACTGGGCTTTAATACCATAAGTTCTTGGAAGAGCGTACCTGTTCTGGGTGTATATGACGCCGGACACGTAGCGGCGTGAGTCTTCATATTCCTCATCAAGCAGGTTTCTTGCCCACAGTGTAATGTCCAGGTTTCCCTCACCGGTGGTGTAGACAAAAGAGGTGTTAACGACCGTGTACGCATCGTAAACTTCATCGTCAATCTTATCGCCCGGCAGAACAACCAGACTTGGGTCAAACACAAAACCATTTTCGACAATGTTGGAACCGGTCAAGCTCCCAGCATCTGCGGCAGCGGCAAACCCACCATTTTCAGCATCGTCGTAACGCTCATCGACGTAGTTGATTTCAGTACGCCACATCACTGTACCGCCCATGAGGTCGAAGTGGAACTCAGGAATCAGAGAAGCAGATACGCCGGGAGCGTGTGCGAACTCGTTCCCCTCGCGGATATCACCAAAATCAACAGTGGGCCCGGCCTCCAGGCCAGTGATCTCAGTTTCCAGAAGCCCGAGGTTGGCACTGAGTGTAAAGTAATCGGTAGCCAGCCAGGTGAACTCAAATTCCGCACCGTACATTTCTGCCTCACCGGCGTTGAAGACCGATGTGA
>JADGEN010000243.1 GCA_016744355.1 Halieaceae bacterium | reverse complement strand
CAGATAACTCCGGCGCACTACTACAGGAAGCAACCATCACCAAACTAGACAACACACAAGTTTTTACTATTTGCATAAGTGATTCCTGATTATGGCTTTCCAATCGAAGGGGACGGTACTAACTGCAAGGTATGCTGCGCGTGCTCAACTATTTTTTCTGTATTCCGCCACCACGGAATCCAGCGGCCTTCTACATAGGCTTGTAGCTGAGACGTCATCCAGGGGTGTCCCTGCCTAGCCACATTGCCCGCTGGAACCACAGCCATTACTTTTTCATCGTCCGCAAAATCAAATACCATTCGTGCCGAGGCTATATAAGCGGTCTGATAGGGGAAGCTCTGAGTCTTATAGCCGCTGCGGTTGAGCGTCTCATGAGAGCCTCGACCCTCATACTCACCGCCTCCTAATAAATCTCGACCCAAACCCTTCTTACGCAGTGGACTGACAAACACCATGCGGTTCGCATCGCCCCAACGCCAGGTCTGGGTGTTCGCGCCAAATTTCTCAATTAGCAGAGCCCGCGCCTTACGCCCTGCCTCGCGCACAATGTCAGCAGCGAATTCCCGTTTCGAGGTATCCGTATTATCAAACCAATCTGGTGAACCAGTTAGCAGCGCATTATCCAGTCGCTGCTGCCAGAAATAACGCGAGGCCATAAACTGACCGTGCAACTCTGGCGACATGTCATCCACAAACACCATGCCGGCCATAAGCTCATAGACCACGTGAAACACTGTAGCGCCGATGGAGTCGGAGTCGTCGCGGTAATTCCACCGCTCCAACAGTTGTGCAAGTTCGGCTGTTTCTGCATCTTCTGCCAGCCACTGTGCAAATCGGGGGGCGAGTTTCTCAGCCAGGGTATTGTAGGTATCCAGGGTAAGTTCCCAGCTTTCCATGGGCGAGACTTTATCCGCGCCGCCCAGTACGTCGATCATTCTGCTGTAACGATAGTGCGGGGCGAATTGCGAAGCGTAGTAATAAGGGTACGCATCACCACGCGTATCGTGGTTCGCCGTACCCAACCACTGCCGCTGAGGATTGCGCGCACCGGGCATCTCAGGCTTGGGGATAAAGCCACTCCAGTTATCCAACGGCGACGCTGGCAACGTCGCCGCACCACCTGCCACGCGAGTGGGTATTAGCCCGGAGGCTCGCTGACCAATATTTCCATCCTTATCGGCAAACACATAATTAAAAAACACCAGATCAATATCAAAAATCGCTCGCTCCAATTCATCGGCACTTTGGGATGTCAAAAAGCGGTCTACTCCGATATTCGGATTCTGTTGCTCGGCCGTCGCCCAGCGGGCGCTCACCACCGCGTCACTGCGTATACCAAACACTTGATGATCGGAGATCACAGGGCCTCGCGAGGTACTGCGAATTCTCAGCGCATGATCGCGCACCCCCTGATCATCCTTAACGCGAATAATCTCGGTGCGCATAGCGAAAGGCAACGACTTCTCACCTTCTAAATAGTGCCCCTCATTCGCGGAATCGATCTGCTCAATATAGGTGTCCTGGCTGTCGCCATAGGCGTTGGTCGCCCCGAAAGCCACATGATCGGTACGCCCAATAATCAACCCCGGCATTCCAGCCATGCTGATACCTACAGCATTAATCCCCGGGGCGAATAATCCAATCGGGTGCATAAACCCCGGCAGTTGGCGAGAATCCAGATGAGGGTCGCTGGTGAGAATTGCTTTCCCGCTAGTGGATTTACCCGGTGCGATGGCCCAGTTATTCGAACCAAACAATGGTGCAACACCATCCACATAGGGGGCCAAACCGGAATAATTCATGGCCACATCAACACCGGAATGCCAGCCATTCTTCAACGGCGGCACGCTTCGGTCTGGGTTAATGTTCACAGGCCGTAACATTGCCAGTACATCTTCGCCCAGCTCGTCACGTATCGCCTGCGACAAAAGCTCGCCGCGAATATTCGTACCGTGTATAGAACCACCAAAATAATAAATCGACAGCGCATCCGTCACTGTCCAGGGTTGCAGTGGCAACAATCCCATCAGTTTTAATTCGAGCGGATAGTCATCCTCTCCGGTGCTGATAAATGCATTCACCCCATCGACATACCACTGCAAAAAACTGCGGGACTCATCCGAGAGAAGTGGCACATGGCGTTGCGCCGCCCGGTAGTAGCCGGAAACTCTGGCCCTGATATCGGAATTCAGAGCAGCAGGCCCCAACACTTCAGCCATACGCCCGGACACCAATCGGCGATAGAGTTCGGCCTGCAAAATCCGGTCCTGTGATGCCACAAACCCCTGCCCCCTAATCAGGTCCGCATAACTGTGCGCAAAAACGTAGGGAATTCCGTATTGATCTCGATAA
>JADGEN010000242.1:2130-2369 GCA_016744355.1 Halieaceae bacterium | reverse complement strand
GGGCTGGACCAGATTACCTGGTCTTCGGCGGCTGACACTGCCTACTTTGATTCTTCATGGAGAAGATGACCCGATGATTCCTAAAGTCAACGCGCAGTTGATGGCGCACTTGATCAGGAATAGTCGATTGGAGTTGATCGATTGCGGCCACCTGTTTGTGCTGACACGAATAGATGTGATATCACCGATGATTGGAGAGTTTGTCAGCGCTTAACCGAGGCGGGATCAAGGCACCAGAT
>JADGEN010000242.1:0-2120 GCA_016744355.1 Halieaceae bacterium | reverse complement strand
CTACTAGTAATTGTAATTCACACACCGGCCTCGGTATCATCAGGATTAACTGGAGTTTCCACCGGGGGGGCTCCCCATTCACACGAACAGCGCAATTTGTCTAGCTGTACAACTTTTGAAATTTACCTAAAAATCTTGCCTTGGTCGTCAACGAGCACTGCTTGTATCACGGCCCCTATCAATGCAATTTGTCTTATACTCACCTTGAGTGTTTTCAATAGTGTGAATTGGATGTCGCATTCGCCAATTAGAACGTTCACTAAGACCGCCTGTGAGAAAATGAATAAAGGAATAATTTCCAATGGGTACTGAAAACGATTTTGACGATATTGGGGGGCCTAAAACTCTATTAAGATTTACAGTTGGCATTGCCGAGGCGCTGGAAATGCAGGGCGTGGACAGTCAAGAGCTATTCGCCAGGGCGGGAGTTCCGTTTGTTTCAGCAACCGAGCAATCTACTCTTATCGAGATTAGTAACTCAAATACGCTGTACGCACTGGCGGTTGAGGCAACCAGAGATCCCAGTTTTGGATTAAGCGTTGCGCAATGCATACCGCCAACTCTGTTTAAAGCAGCGGGTTATTCACTGTATGCGAGCAATAGTCTGCATGAGTTTTGTCAGCGCCTCGAGCGATTCTTCGGATCGCTGAACAAAGAGGCCAGGCAAAATTTTGATGCCAACTACGAGGTGGACGAGAGTCGGGATATCTATCGGCTTGTCTTGAAAGTAACAGAGCGGGACTTGTGTTCTGAGAACGTGGACACCTGGGTAGCTTACATGGTCAAGGTTTGCCGGGAAATTTCCGGGCCGCGATTCGCGCCAAAACGGATTGAGCTAAGCCGGCCGGTGCCCACTGACCGTGAGGAGGCATACCATCGTTATTTCCGGGCTCCTGTGCATTTCGCTGCAAAACAAAATGCAATATATTTTTATAAGGAGGATATTTTTGCTCCTGCACTTGCGGCCAGCGGTGAGCTCGCCAAACAATTCGATGACATTTCTGAAGCCTATATTTTGGGATTAGATCGCAGCGATGTGGTTAAAGGGGTAAAGCGAAACATCGTGAAATTGCTACCAACGGGCGACTGCAGTCGAGAAACCGTAGCCAAGGCACTCAATGTTAGTGAGCGAAGCCTGAATGCCAAACTGAGAGAATGCGACACCAGTTATCAGGAGTTACTAGAGGAACTTCGCTGGAAGTTGGCAAAACAATACCTGGATCGAAAAAACCTGTCTCTGACGCAGATTGGATACCAACTGGGGTTTTCTGATACCAGCAGTTTTGCGCGAGCATTCCGCCGCTGGACCGGACAGTCTCCCTCCAAATATCGTAGCCAGCGATAGCTGCCAATGCGCCCAATATGGCTCTACTTCACATCCATGTGAACTTGTAGCCCCACTCAAATTTTGCGCAAACTGTATGAAGATTTGCGCGATGCGGCGCGAAACAACTCGGCACTTTCTCTAGAATCTATCAAGGTCGTTTGACGCAGTCTTCGGCCAAGCACTTCGTTTCTAATCCCTATCTGGCTTTACGCGAAGTATGAATCAACGAAAGTGCAACTCAAATCGAACAGGTGGCCACACTGGCCAGCGCGGGGATACACGTTACTCAAACATCTCACGGATAACTATTAGGAGGACTGCCAGCATGCTGCTGCACGAATATATGGAGTATTTCGCCCGAGAGGCCCCCGATCACCTCTGCGTGGAAATGGAAGACACCAGTTTCAGCTACGACGAGGCCAATCGGCGCTGCAACCAGATTGCACACGCCTGCACCGCGGCCGGGTTGCAACCCGGTGACAGGTTTGCCTGGCTATCCAAGAATTCCATTGACCTGATGCTCATCTTCTACGCCACCTCCAAGATAGGTGTGGTCCCTGTACCACTCAACTACCGGCTCGCGCCAGCAGAATGGCGGTACATCATCAACGACTGTAATGCCCGGGTACTGGTTTGTGACAGTGAGCATTGCGAGGCTATCGACTCGGTGCGCGATGATCTGGAGCATATCGAGGTGTTCCTGGCCACCGGGGCTGACACCAACACCCTGCCCCAGGCCGACTGGCCGAGCTTCAATGACTGGATAGCGGAGCAGACAGATACCCAACCCAAA
>JADGEN010000241.1 GCA_016744355.1 Halieaceae bacterium | reverse complement strand
GGATTAACCTATACGCCCTTAGCAGGGGCGCGCCTTCAGCCACTCGGCCAGCTCTCCGAAACTTTGATTTTTCAGGATTCTGAGTGAGTAGAACCGAGAATCGGCTTTGGCTCAATCAGAGGCGCGGAATAATACCATAATCATTGCTAAAGCAAAGTAAAACAACGGGATAGAGAGAAATTTTACTTCGATTCGTGTGAATCCTCGTCATTTTGAATGCCTTGGAATATCTCCTCCCGGTGCACGGCGACATCTTTGGGTGCATCGATGCCTATGCGCACCTGATTTCTCTTTACGCCGAGTACCGTTACGGTTATTTCTTCGCCAACCATCAGGGACTCACCAACTTTGCGAGTCAAAATCAACATGTTGGTCTCCAATCAAGTGCTTTTGCAGTTTATTGGTGAGGGGCTGCCCTTTGAAGAGAGCAAGGCTATGTCTGCGACCTCTGGTTACTACTAGTCTTCTTGAGGCCCGGTAACCCCCCAACGACGCCACATCAACGGCAGCAGCAGGAGGCGATGCAGACGCGAATCTCGACTCTTCCTCAGGTATTCAAGGCCCACGGGCATTGCCGCTGTATCCTCGAAGGGCACCTTGCGCGCCGTACCGAATAAATGGTCAAACCAGGGAACAATCGTGCCGTAGTTGCTGTTGGTGAACTGTGGGTCGGGGCTGTGATGTAGGCGGTGAAAGTCTGGCGTGACAATGATTTTGCGCAGTACTCGATCAGCTGTGGCTGGCAGGTAGATATTACTGTGGTTGAACAGTACCAGCAGCACTCGGGTCAGTTGGTAAAAAACCAGTACCAGCGTAGGCGCACCAAAATACAGAAAAACCGGCAGTAGGATTATTGTATTTATCACCACCTCCGCTGTGTGGTGCCTGTGGGAGGTGGTCACATCAAAGGTAGTATCGGTGTGGTGCACGGCATGCATGCGCCATAGGTAGCCCATCCGGTGAAAAACCCGGTGAATCCAGTAGTGGGCGAATTCGACCAGTACCACCATCATCACTACCGCCACCACCGGATGCAGGCGTTCATAGAGGCCGGGGTCAGGGAATAGTGACCTGAGCAGCGTCCAACCGCCAAGCTGCAGGGTCAACCAGAACAATACGAAGAAATTAAGGCTGGCGAGAAACCAGTTAGTGAGCCAGTGCGCCACGGGTACATCTACACTCTGCCGCCTGGGCCAGAGTTGTTCCAGCACCATTAGCAGCAACATCCCACCAAAGGTAAAGACCAGCAGCACGAGGCTATGCTGGTCAATAAGGTAGGCGAGTACCGGGTTGTCGTGTGACGGCGTGAGTGTTATCTGGCTCGACAACGCCTGAGTCAGTTCGCAGCCCGCATGGAAAGGCCCAACATGGCGTAGTCTACGGCCATGTAACCGTTGGACATAAAGTGCACGGCGGCCGGGGTGTGGGTGAGGACGTCCTGGGCCATTACGCCTTCGTATACCGTTGCACCGTTAATATAGCGGAACTGGTACCAGGGCAGGCCGGATTCAGTGGTGCCAATCTGGACAATATCTGCTTTGAGCCTGGAATCACTGGCAAGAACTCTGCAGTCAACCTCACACTGCTCACCGTCGGCGAGATTAGAGCCATCTACACATGCGCCGCTGAATCCCAGGGCCTCGGATGGGCAGTCACCGGGCGGAAGGGTCACGGGCCCAATTTTCAAGGGGACTCCGGAATCGTTAAAGTAGCTGTTGAAAGTACCGCCGTTAATAACCTTGGTCTCACCAGCTGGGCTGGAGATCACCATTCCGCCCACGTTTCCCGCATAGGCCTTGTGCAAAAGGTTGACGCCACCACCGGCACTGGCCAGCGAAGCCAGCGCAAGCGCGCCTGCAATAACAGGAACGACGCCGTTTTGCCGCTTCCTGAACGATACGAACGCAATAAATGCCAGCAGCAGGGCCAGCAGTAGCAACATGCTGCTGCCCAGTACCGGCACGGCCTCAGCCGACAGGGGCGAAAACGTGATGCTACCGCCAGGCCCCGCCTGCGCTACGCCGGCGCCAAGCAAGAGTGCACTGCCGCTTACAATAGATTGCGTAAAAACGGATAGTTGCAGCCGGATTTTTTTCATAGTGAACCCCTTGTTTGCTTGGATTAAAGTACTGAGAACCAGTAGCCTGCTAGTTAAACCCACAGACGGTAGCCAGTCTAGTATTTATTTTTCCCAGCCTGGATGCCGCACCCCCTTCAAAGGATTCGAAGCGTCGATAGGGATTAACCTATACGCCCTTTACAGGAGTGCGGAATAATAAAAAAACCATTGCTAAAGCAAAGTAAAACCATGGGATAGAGGGTAATTTACTTCGATTCGTGTGAATCGTCGTCATTTTGAATGCGTTGGAATAT
>JADGEN010000240.1 GCA_016744355.1 Halieaceae bacterium | reverse complement strand
CGTCGGCGCGGTGGCAATGGTGCCAATGAAGCAGTTGTTCCAGTGCGAAGAAGGTGCAAAATCCAACTACAATCCATACATAAAATGCGGTAGTGCTGCCAGACTGTGCAATACCGGCGGGTATCATGTGAAAAAAAGCACCGCCTATCAGTGAGCCAGCGGCGAATGATACGAGCGGTAATATGATTCGCTCTAGCGCCTGTGCTTTCAGAAGTAGGGTGACACTACCAACTAACGCGATGGCACTCATCAAGAGTCCGCTACTGATTATCCACGCTAGTGTAGACATTTCATAATCTCTCTTGCTGGTTCAATAAGATAACTTAACTCATAAGTCGCACTGGTTTATACTGTAAATGTTAGTGTTTTTAAGTAGTAGGATTTGATATTGGTAGTTTGATTTAAGTCATGAACTGATTTGATAAATTGAAATTGAGGATCGAGCAATGCGTTTTCGTCAGGTAAAAGAAGTTTTAGATTGGGTTGTATCTTTCCATGAGCGTTTGTCAGAAGAGTATGGCAGGCTCAGCGATGACGCCACTAAAGAGAAGGTTTCGCTGTTACTGAATTATTTGGCGGAACATCAGCGGGCGTTGGTCAATACGATTGAGAAGTTTGAAGTTGATGCTGCTGACAGACTTTTAAATGCGTGGTTTCAAGAGTGTCCGTCTCTGGAGTTACCGGCTTCCCTTGAAGAGTTGCACGTCACGCTAGCCGGCAAAGAAACCGATGATATCGTTAATCAAGCTATTAAGTTTCACGATGAATTGATTCGGCTCTATCAGGAACTTGAAGCCGAAGCTGAAGTCGATTCAGTCCGCGATCTATTTGCAAATCTGGCAAGCTTAGAAAAAAATGAAAAAATGCGTATGGTGCGCGACGCCCAATATCTCAATGATGTTTAGCAGCGAGAACTGAAATACTATGACTGACAATCGTCGACTCTATATGGGGGACGGCGGACGTTACATTGATTTTGCAGTGACTACTTTATCTTTAGTCGCCCACCCGTCAGGGTGTTCACCCAGTAAGTATCATGTCTTTTACATTAAGTAACCTGACAACTCTAGCTATGGTCACAATGGGGCTCGCCCTGTTTTTGTTGGGCATGCGCCAGTTGGAGAGCGGTATTCGTTCGCTGGGTTATGACACTTTCAAGCGATGGCTGTCCCGATCCACTTCATCCGCAGCGGGAAGCGCTGCAGTCGGTATGACTGTGACAGCGGCGCTACAAAGCAGTTCCATGGTCAGTCTGTTGGTATTGGCCTTTGCCAGCGCTAATGTTTTGCCCCTTTATAGTGCCATTGGCATGTTGTTAGGTGCCAATGTTGGTACGACGGTAACCGGGTGGATGGTTGCGACCATTGGCTTCAAGTTGTCGCTCCAGGTTCTCGCACTGCCACTTATGGCTGCGGGGGCGTTAATGCAACTAATCTCCACGCGTTTGAGTGGCCTGCAGAGTGCCGGCATAGCTGTATTTGGTATAGGTCTGATTATATTTGGGCTGGACACTATGAAGGATGCCGTGGCGGATCTCCCTCAGCATTGGGACCTGGGCATACTCAAAGGGCATGGTGCATGGCTCTACTTTTTGGTGGGTGCGGCCATCGCCGCCATTATCCAATCAAGCTCCGCTGCCATGATGATTACATTGGCGGCACTGAACGCCGGACTGCTTGATTTAACCGCCGCCGCGGCTTTGGTGATAGGCGCTGACCTGGGCACTACCAGCACGACCGCACTGGGTAGCATTGGTGGAAATTACATCAAGAGACAGCTTGCGCTTGCCCACTTCCTGTTCAATTTAGTGGTTGATCTGGTTGCTTTTTTTGTGCTGCTACCCTTTCTCCCGCAACTACAAAAATGCTTCTCTTTGCAGGATCCGTTGTATAGCCTGGTGGCTTTTCACAGTGTGTTCAACCTATTGGGACTTTTGGTGTTCCTTCCCTTACTTAAGCCGTTTTCGAGATGGATTGGCGGAAAATTTCTATCAACGGCCAAGTTCGAAAGCCCTCTGCTCGGGCAACCTACAGCGGTGCCAGACGCAGCCCTGATGGCTATGGATAGAGTTCTGTTTGATTTGCGTCTCAGTTCTGCCGTGCTTACGCTGCATGCTTTTCGTTTGCGACCGGAGCAACTGCAGTTACCAGGCTCTTTACAAAGGGACTTACTCGAGCGCTTCGAAGATTATGCTGGCCCCGGGCATCGCTACACTAAAATCAAACAGGAGGAATCAGATCTTCTGACTTTCTCCTTTGACCTTCAGGAGCAACCACTGAGCCCGGAACAGGTTCTTCTGTTGAGACGCCAGACGCATGAATCCCGAGCACTGGTTTACAGCAGTAAAACCATTCAGGACGTTCGAGAAGATCTTGTGAGCCTGCGGCACAGTACTCACACCGAGG
>JADGEN010000023.1 GCA_016744355.1 Halieaceae bacterium | reverse complement strand
GGATTGACTACAGCATTAAAAGAGAATAACGAAAACTGCACTAACAAAGTGCTCAAGGATGATCTGGCCGAAGAAATAGAAGAGTCCAGGGAGGATATCGCAGAATATAAGACCGACCTCCAGGAAGCTGAAAAAGATGGAAAAACGGAGAAAATACGTAAGTATCAAGCAAAGATTGCAGAAGAAGAGACTAAAATAATGCATCTTGAAAAAGAGTTGTCTGAGCTGGACTAAATACAGCTAACAAGTTGCTCAAACGGGACAATTTTCAGCGCGGCTTCGCCGCAAAATTGCCCCTTAGCAAGGCATTATGTGCGCTGGACAGTTTCTACGAGAGGCGTATGATTTGGGAATGAGTCAAAATCTTAAAGAACTACCAGTCGAAGTTCGTATCCGTCTAGTCGAGGATATCTGGGATAGTATCGCGAAGGATCAGAATACCTTACCTCTTACCTCTGAACAGATATCAGAGCTAGACCGGCGTCTAGATAAATTTGAACTTGATGGTGAGCCCGGGCGCCCAGCATCGGAGGTTATTTCAGATATCCGTAAGCGGCTACGACCTCTAAAGTCCGACTCAGGGACGAGGCGGAGTTAGACCTTGCCGAAGCTGCTTCCTGGTATGAATCGCAGCAAGCCGGCTTGGGACACGAATTTCTCGATTTCCCTTTGCTGTATTCTACAGAATCACCGAGTCTGAAGTAGTGGTTTTCTCTATCATGCATGGAAGTCGACACCCAGCGCGATGGAAAACGCGCACATAACAAGACGCGCAAGCGGACGGTTTCACCGCCGCAGCTTTTGGCGTTAACTGTCCTAAATTGTAAGGTCATAAACTATGGAAGAAATAACAGGTATTAATCATGTTGGTTTGAGAGTTAGAGACTTGGATATCTCGCGAGCGTTCTACGAAAAACTAGGTTTCGAGTTCATTATTGGACCGGTGGGGCCAGAGCCCGTTGCTATCGTAGAGCACCCATCTGGAGTGAACTTTAACCTTATTCTAAATGCATCTGATGATGCTCCTTCAAGCAATGTACTAATGGAGGGGTCGGTGAAATATCCTGGCTATACACACATCGCTCTGGAGATAACTGATGCGAGGTCAGCAGCACAGAATATCTCCGAATTAGGTTTTACGATCACCGAAGAAGTTGAATACAAAGGTGCAATTTTCTTTTTTATCAGAGATCCAGATAATAATGTTATCGAGTTTCACCAGCCAGCTAACAGTTAACAAAATAAACCAGTCGGGCGGTTTCGCCGCCTGCTGCTTTTGGCGTTACATAGCCAGATCGGGGTAAATACTATCTATGAGAATTATCGGACTAACCATTTCTATCTTACTGTCCTGTGGTTGCAGTAATCAGGCTACGTATGAGGCAATACAGCAAGGTCAGCGGAATGAATGTGCAAAATTACCTCAGGGCGCATATGAAGATTGTATGCGGGAAGTTGATACTCCTTACAACGAGTATGAGCGGGAACGACAAGAGGCTATCAATGCTGATAGGCCGTGACTTTTTTTGGCAATGTAGCAAGTCAGGGCTGCAAGGCGCCTTCGGCACGGGACGCCGAACCGGCGGCGCCCCAATCTGAAGTATTAGATGCATTCATGAAGGTCGCAGATGAGATGATTGACGTCATTGTCGTGGGATATCCGAAAAGTGGAACTACCTGGGTGACGCGATTAGTGGCTGAATTAGTTGGATGTCCTGTAGTTGGATTCTTGAATTCTGATCACAATGAGATCGCACAAGAGGGATCGCACCGGCATTCGAATTTCCAGTGCTTTAAATCTCATCACCAGTTCTATGAATTGTGTGAACTCAAGATCAATCCTGGAAAGGTTATTTATGTCGTCAGAGACCCAAGGGATATTTGCATATCGGGGTCAGAGTATTTCCACATCGAACGATGGCCCTTTCTAGGTAAGTGTTTTAGGAAGTTCCCTGGAGGGGCTGAAATATATTCTGGAATTAATGAACTGATACTCTCCTCTTCACGCTACCGAGTTAAGCGAATGCTGCAGGCTGTAGTGGATGGCTCGAAAGACATTAACCATTGGCTTCGAGTTCCATGGGTATCTCACTACAAGTCCTATATAGAGAACCAGTCTTTCTTTGTGAAATATGAAGATATTCTTTGCGACCCAGAAAGCGAATGCAAAAGGATTATTGCTTTTTTGGGGATAAGTAGGGATGAGAGCCAGATCAAAGGCGCAATTGAACGACAATCGTTTGAAAATAAAAAACAAGAATTTCTACAGAGCAATCAGTTGAACAAGGCAAAATTCATGCAAACTGGAAAGAAAGAGCAGTGGAGACAGGGATTATCAAAAAGGCAAAGGAAAATGTTCAGTGAAATGTTGACTGACGAACTAAATGAATTTGGATACCCCACTTTTGATAACGGTATCTAACAATGTCTGCACTCGGACGGAAATTTCGCAGCGCTCCATTGTCACGGGTGAGTTTTAGCGTTATGTATCACAATCATTACATCAATTTTTGAGGAGATAAAAATGTCAAATGAAGGCTATCACGAACCAATAGGCGAACTTTCAGATGAAACCAGAGATATGCATAGGGCTATTACATCTCTAATGGAAGAGCTTGAAGCAGTAGACTGGTACAACCAGAGAGTTGATGCGTGTAAGAACGATGAATTGAAGGCAATACTTGCTCATAATAGAGATGAAGAAAAAGAACACGCAGCGATGGTGCTTGAATGGATCAGAAGGCAAGACCCAAGCCTTGACAAAGAGTTAAAGGACTACCTCTTCACTGATAAGCCAATTGCGCACAAGTAAAATGCTTAGCATGCGCATCAAGATCAACACTCGTACCTCGCGAGCTTTATGCGGGCGTTATAGGGCAAAAATGACTGAATACGAATTGGTTGATCTTCTGAATGGCAAGCCCCTTGTTTCGTATTATGTGTTGGCAACTGCTAGCCCATTACTACGGTGGTCTGAGTAAGCCTGTATGAGAATGGTATATACAAACGAAAACCGTTTCCTGGTTGCTAATGCGAGAAATCTTCTAGAATTGCAGGGTGTCGAAGTAATACTGAAAAATGAATTTGCTTCCAGTGTTATTGGTGAGGTGTCCGCGTTCGATGCCTGGGTTGAAGTTTGGGTACTGAATGACGATGATTATGAAAAATCATGTAGTCTTATAGAAAACTCACTTAGCAAAGAAGATGATGAAGAGTGGCGGTGCAGCAGGTGCAAAGAAGTAAATGATGCTTCCTTTGAATTATGCTGGAATTGCAATGAGCCTGTACCCGTTTAGGCGAATTGTCGTTGAGCTACCGAGCGGGATAAATCTTACTTCGCTTTTAGAAGATTTATCGGTTTTTATCGAATTTACCTCGGGAAAAGCGCTGCACATAGTTTACGGTATGGCGCTTCTTGGTATTGCCAGTGCGTGGTCTGAGTATATTGGTATCAATGAAACATCTGTCGAGTGTCAGTGTTCGGAACTTAGGTGAATTTATTTTGAATTATCTCCAGTTAGCTTACTTACATTTGGGTACTGTGTTTCCCGCCTTTCTGATAGGAACGTACTTGCTTTTAAACCATAAGGGCACCCCTGGTCACAAGTTTCTAGGTAAGGTCTATATGTTGCTAATGCTGTTTACAGCGCTGACTACGCTGCTTATGTCTGCGGAAGTCGGGCCTACTATTCTAGGCCATTTTGGCTTTATACACTTACTTAGCTTCTTGATTCTATACTCTGTTCCCGCAGCATTCCTGGCGGCGCGAGCCGGAAATGTAAAAAGGCATCGGGCACACATGATCGGCTTATATGTCGGAGGTATTGTCGTCGCCGGAATATTTACTTTCATGCCAGGTCGGATGTTACATGATTGGTTTATTGCATAAATTTTTACCCGGGCGGGATCATGGGTATGGTAAAGAGTAGAATGGAAATACGAGTTGATAGTTTGGAGAACGAGCAAGTTATCAATTTGTTGGAAGAGCATTTAGGTTCTATGGAACATACTGCGCCAGCTGAAAGCAGGCACGCACTGGATATCTCTGGTCTGCTCGAAGATGGAGTTACTTGTTGGAGTATTTGGGATGATACACAGTTAGCCGGCCTGGGAGCGTTGAAGCGGCTATCGAGTGAGCATGCCGAGATTAAGTCAATGAAAACTGCTATAGGCTATCTTAGGAAAGGGGTGGCTTCGAATATACTTAATCATATCATTCAAGAGGCCCGGGCCAGTGGGTATCATCGCCTTAGTCTTGAAACTGGTTCAATGGAATTTTTTGCGCCTGCCCGCAACCTGTATTCATCTTTTGGTTTTAAAGTATGCGCTCCATTTGGCGATTATAAAAAAGACACTAATAGTGTTTTTATGACTAGCTATTTAGATCAGGGTTTGTAATTTTCACAAGAGTTTAAGCGCAACTTGTAGCAGCGCGGGAGGTTTGGCTTAACGTGTCTGCGCGTTATCATTTTGCTTTGAATACTTTGTTTAAAAGGTAGAGAGGGCTGTTGGTGCATAAAGATCCGGTAACATCGCTATCATCCTTGCTGAGTGAGGTGCGGGCCTGCACTATCTGTGAGTCGGACCTTCCGCATGGCGTCCGGCCTGTCGTGCAGCTTCACGCGGAGGCAAAAATTTTGATCGCCGGTCAGGCACCTGGCAATAAGGTTCATGATTCGGGTGTGCCGTTCGATGATGCAAGTGGAAAACGTTTACGCGAATGGCTGGGCGTCTCACGAGAGGTCTTCTATGACCCAAAACAGTTTGCAATTCTACCAATGGGCTTCTGTTTTCCTGGAACTGGAAAGTCAGGTGATCTCCCCCCACGGTCGGAATGCGCACCTGCATGGCGAGAGCAACTTCTTGGTCATCTTGATCAATTGCAACTTACCATTGTCCTCGGAAAATATGCCCAAAACTACCACTTTGGCAAAGCGAGCGCTTCAGTGACGGATCTGGTCAAAGGCTGGCGAACCTATTGGCCCAACGCGGTTCCGCTTCCTCACCCAAGCCCGAGGAACAATATTTGGCTTCGTAAGAACCCGTGGTTTGAGATTGAGTTGCTCCCAATCCTGCAGCAGCGTGTCTCCGAAACTCTGGGACATTGAGGGAAGTGGCATATAAAGAGCGATACAAGCAATGCTCATGTAAAAAGAGTATGGTAAGTGGCAACGAACAAGCAGACAAAATAGACATGCGCTTGGTAACGGCAGTGAATGATGAATGAACTCTATGACGATATCGGAGTAGATTATTCAATAGGACGTTGTACTGATCCCATTGTTGCGCAGCAGTTATATATCCAACTGCAAGGCGCAACCCGTATCGTAAATATTGGAGCCGGAACAGGGTCTTACGAACCTAATGACATCGAGTTGGTAGCAGTCGAGCCATCGTCGGAAATGATTTCTCAGAGGAAAATTGGTTCACACCCGGTAGAAAAGGCATTTGCGGAGAGTCTACCATTTGGAAGTGGTAGTTTTTCGCATGCAATGACAGTACTTTCCATGCATCACTGGGAAAATAGAGAACTCGCATTCAACGAAATTAATAGAGTGGCAACCGATAAGTTCGTTGCTATTACCTGGGATCCGAGGTCCGACCCGTTTTGGCTTACTCGAGATTATTTTCCAACAATCTATGAAATGGACAAACATATTTTTCCAGTGATAGATGAATTGAATGAACACTTTGATGACCTTGAAGTACGCGCGTTACACATACCCAGCGAATGCCAGGACGGTTTTCTGGCCGCATTCTGGAGACGGCCAGAAGCCTATCTCAGTAGTAGGGTGCGACAATCGATTTCCGCATTTTCCAGAGTAGAAAACTTGTCACAGGGTTTGAGAAAGCTGGAGCACGACCTCGTTAGTGGCGCCTGGGAAGAGCGTAACCACGCTATCTTGAGCTCGTCGTCCATCGATGTTGGTTACCGGGTGATCTCAGCCAAGGTAAAGGCGTAGCGAAAAGAGTAGCGAATGAAGCTCTAAAGGTAAGAAAATGAAAACTATGACATGTAAACAGCTAGGTGGCGCATGTAGCCTTGAATTTAGAGCGAATACCTTTGAGGAGATTGGGGCGCTTAGTAGAAGTCATGGGATGGAGATGCATCAAAAGCAAGATGCAGCCCATTTGGAAGCAATGCAGAAAATGGGTGAGCTTATGCAAAACCCGGATGATATGGAGAAGTGGTTTGAATCTAGGCGTAAACAGTTCGAAACGCTGCCAGAGAACTAGCGTAGACAACTTTTATATTTAAATATGCTTTATGGAGCGAGCTATGGGTAGCAACGACAAGATTAACTATGTAGAGTTTCCTGCCAGTAATATCGAAGCTACGAAGGCCTTTTTTACCAGTGTTTTCGATTGGACATTCGAAAATTACGGTCCCGACTATGCGGCGTTTTCAGATCAGGGTGTAGACGGTGGCTTCTTTAAGTCCGAACTCTCGTCTTCGACTGAGTCAGGTAGTGCCCTGGTTGTTCTTTACTCAGATTCCCTAGAGTCAGTTCAGTCCAGAGTCAAGGAGGCGGGCGGAACTATTGTCAGGTCGATATTTGATTTTCCGGGTGGACGTCGATTCCATTTTACCGAGCCAAGCGGCAACGAATTGGCGGTTTGGTCGGATGTCGGTGAATAGCGATTGTAGGTCGAGCTGCCCTGAGCTGCGAGTGTAGATGCGGTGTCCTTGAAGCTTTAGATGCTTAAACTATGAGCTATATTAACTGTAAGGAGAAAGCATGATTGCTAATATAAGTGTTGAAATTCTGGGGCCTGTTGTAGCGCTGATCTGTTGGTCTATGGTCATGTGGGTATGGATGTATGCAACGCGTCTCCCTGCCATTAGTGCTGCAAAAATAAAGCCGGATCCAAATGCACCTAGTGGAGAGCAGATGTCTACTCTCCCGGCAAAAGTGCGCTGGAAGGCGGACAACTATAACCATCTAATGGAGCAACCAACATTATTCTATGCGTTGGCCATCTCAATTGCATTAATTGGCGAGGGCAGCGGGCTCAATCTATATCTTGCATGGACGTATGTTGCCTTACGTATTGTCCATAGCCTGGTGCAGTCGCTAAGCAATATAATTGAACTTAGGTTTTTGCTGTTTGTTTTATCTAACGTGCCGTTGCTGGCTCTAACTTTCAATGCTGCAATGTTCTTTTCTAAGTAAGCGCATCCAGATGGTCGGCTGCGTTCAACACATATTCCAGTTCTTCTATCTGAAGATAAAACCAGGCTGCTTGAGTATCTAAATATGTCCATTCGCATTCTTCTGCCAGTTACCCTGCTTATTGCTTTCACACTACTTATCGCGCCCGCTCTGCGTGCCGAAAAAATCGATAGCGACCAATTGTCGAGTATTGTCAAAGTTCTTGCCTCAGACGAATTTGAGGGTAGAGCCCCCGGCGGGGTCGGGGAGGAAAAGACCGTGGCCTGGCTTATTGAACAGTTTAAGTCACTGGGCCTGTTACCGGGAGGGAAGAGTGATAGTTGGACTCAGGCAGTATCGTTATTGCATACCCAGATTCAGCCAGATGCAAGTATCGCTATCGATGTCGGGACTACCCGTATCGCGTTGCAGCAGTCTACCGACATCGCAATTGACACTAGCCGTGCAGCTCAGACTATATCTATCAAGAATGCACCCCTTGTATTTGTCGGCTTTGGCGCTAGCGCTCCAGAGCGCCAATGGGATGACTACGGCGATATAGACCTGACCGGTAAGGTCGCTGTCTTCCTGGTTAATGATCCTGATTTTGCAGCGCAGCCGAATGAGCCTGTAGCGGGACGCTTCGGCAACAGACGTATGACTTACTACGGCCGTTGGGCTTATAAATATGAAGAAGCAGAGCGTCGGGGTGCCCTTGCAGCCTTGGTAATTCATGAGGACGAGGCAGCGGGGTATGGTTGGACGGTGGCTTCTTCTGCGCCGGGTGAGAATTTTTCAATTGCCCGCCCTGAGGGGGCGGCCAAACCGCTTGCCCTGCAGGGCTGGCTGCACAGCGATGCGGCGGCGCGAGTGTTTGCCAGTGCCGGCCTTAATCTGAATGAACAGCGTGTACTGGCACGTAGCCCCGATTTTCATGCGTTCGAAATTAAGGGCGCTACATTCAGTGTTGAATCGGACGTGACTACGGGTATTGTTCAAAGCCAGAATGTGTTGGCTGTATTACCCGGTTCAAAATATCCCGATGAGACGCTCATGGTTTCTTCGCACTGGGATGCATTTGGTCAGGGGGCTCCCGATGAGCAGGGCCGTACTGTCAGACCAGGCGCCAATGATGACGCACTGGGTACTGCCGGCGTGCTGGAGTTGGCTCGGGTTCTCAAAGCCGAGCCGGCGCTGGAGCGAAGTATTGTATTCGCCGTTTGGACGGCGGAGGAGAGTGGTCTTCTTGGATCGGGAGCCTATGTTGCGGATCCTGTTTATCCGTTAGAGAAAACGGTGGCGAACTTTACTCTGGATATCCTGCAAACTGCCGGACCTGCCAAAGATGTGATTCTAGTCGGTGAAGGTCAAAGTGATCTTGAGCAGGACCTGAAGCGCGCTGCTGCCATGCAGGGCCGAGTTGTGACCCCTGAAAATCTGCCCGAGAATGGGCTGTTTTTCCGCGCAGATCATTTTTCCTTGGCGCGAAAAGGAGTGCCGGTACTTTTAATCATGGGTATTGCGGGTGGCTCTGATCTCATTGAGGGTGGTCGCGCAGCGGGTGATGCATGGATTGCTCAGTACATTGGAAATTGCTACCACCAGACCTGCGATGCCTGGAGTCCGGATTGGGACCTACGCGGCGCTGTTGAGGATGTGGAGTTGTTCCACACTATTATCAGAGACTTGGGCGACTCACGTCGTTGGCCGCGCTGGAATACAAGCTCCGAATTCAGGGCAATCCGCACACTCAGTGATATGAGCCGAAAATGAGTATCATCTCCGCCGCGGCCCTGATGAAAGATGTACCAATGGCAGCTTGAACAGGGAGATATAGCATTAGCAAAGTCTTTTGAGAGTAGAATAAGTGCTCTTTGCCAACGACAAACCAAGGGATCGTTGGAGCTGGAAAATTGTAGAAGTCTTGATGAAGCATAGTGGAAGATATAACGTTTAAGGCAATGTAGAAAATTGGAGGTTTATTGATGAGAGGAATCTTGGCCGGCTTAGGTTTCCTGGTGTTACTTCTATTGGTTGCATGTGGTGGAGGGTCGGGTTCTGGTTCTCCAGCCTCCGTTGTTACCACTCCTCCTGTGCCCGCCCCAACCCCGACTCCCAACCCACCTCCAGTTGTGCCTCCAGCTCCGGTGCCCACTGCGACAGATTTTGTCGCATTTGAAAGTGGCCAGGTCAGGCCCCTGGCCTGGTCTAGCGATGGTAAGCGCCTATTTGTTACCAACACACCGGCAAACCGTCTGGACATTTTTACGTTCAGTGAAGACGCCTTGTCTCTGCAGACCTCGGTTGCTGTTGGGCTCGAACCTGTGGCTGTTGCAGTGAGAAACAGTAACGAAGTATGGGTGGTTAACCATCTGTCCGATTCGGTAAGCATTGTCGATGTCGGGAGCACTCCACGGGTAGTTCAGACTCTGTTAGTGGGTGACGAGCCGCGAGACATTGTTTTTGCCGGTGACCAGGGACAGCGCGCGTTTATCACCGCTGCCTATCGCGGACAAAACCATCCCTTATTCAGCATTGACGATTTATCCACGCCTGGTCTTGGTCGAGCTGACGTTTGGGTATATGACGCCAGTGCGCTGGATAAAAGTGACCTTAATGGCGGTCCATTGACTATCGTGAACCTGTTCACGGATTCTTTGCGTGCTCTTGCTGTCTCAATGGATGGCTCACGGGTCTATGCAGCCTCCTTTATGTCGGGCAACCAAACCACAACCGTCGATGAATTAGTTGTTCGAGGTAAGAAGGCTGCTCCAGATAGAAATGTTGATGGAGTGGTCGCGCCTAATACCGGGCTTATTGTAAGAAAGGAAAATGGACTTTGGGTGGATGAAGCAGGCACCGACTGGAGCAGTGCGGTGAAATTCGATTTGCCTGACTACGATGTATTTGAAATTGATGCCATAAATGAAGTACCTGTACTCACCCGGCAAGTTTCAGGTGTGGGTACGTCTTTGTTCAATATGGCGGTAAATCCAGTACGACCCGAGCTGTATGTCAGTAATACGCAAGCGCTGAATCATGTGCGCTTTGAAGGCCCGGGGCACGACGCCAGCACCGTGCGCGGGCATATCGTCGAAACACGGATTGGTGTTCTAACCAACACCACTGTGCGCAATGTTCGCATGAACGATCATGTAGATTTTTCGCGCCAGGAGGGAGAGCTTGTTCCTTCGGGCGAGGCGGCGAAGAGTCTGAGCCAGATCACATCCATCGCTGTCAGTAACGATGGGGAGACACTCTACGCCGCCGCATTTGGCTCCAATAAGCTGGCCTTTATCCGCACTGACACACTGACTCAGGCAGACTATACGGCCGATACCAGCGAACACTTGCTTATACCCGGCGGAGGCCCCAGTGGGATGGCCCTCTCGCCCGATGGCGCTCGTATTGCGGTGTACGCACGGTTTGATAACAGTGTGGTGTTGGTCAATGCCGATAGTCACACAGTGGTGACAAGCGAGGCCTTGTTCAATCCCGAGCCCGATTACATCGTCGCAGGCCGCCCATTTTTGTATGATGCCGCACTCACATCAGCCAACGGAGTTAACGCCTGCTCCAGCTGTCATCTCTTTGCTGATAACGACGGTCTGGCGTGGGACCTTGGGAACCCTGATGTCGGTATGGCGCCAAACCCCAACCCGTTTGTTGCCAATAGCCCGATTGTCACATTGGAATTTCACCCCATGAAAGGCCCTATGACAACCCAAACTTTCAGGGGTATAAACGATAGTGGCCCGCAGCATTGGCGTGGAGACCGTACCGGCGAAAACCGCGCTATGGTTAACGGAGAAGAAGAAAGTATTGAGGCCGCTGCTTTCAAGGAATTTAACGGTGCCTTCGTGGGGCTTGTTGGTCGCGGCGAGGAGTTAAGCGAAGAGCAGCTACAGGCCTTCACGGACTTTTCACTGGCAATTGCTCCGCCACCCAATCCTATTCGAAGGCTGGACAACAGCTTGAGCGAAGCGCAAAAGGCGGGGCGCGATCTCTATTTTAATATCGATAATATTACCGGTATCGGTTCATGTAACCACTGTCATGCGCTTGATCCCGACAAAAATCAGTTCGGAACCAGTGGCATGATGTCGTTCGAGGGGCCGCGTATTGCCGAAGACTTCAAAATCCCTCATCTGCGCAATGCTTATACAAAAGTTGGCATGTTTGGCAGTAGTAACCCTAATAGTGATGGCATCCACATGGGAGATCAGGTGAAGGGCTTCGGTTATTTACACGATGGTGCGATTGATACGCTGCAGCATTTTTTTGCGGACGGTGTATTTAATTTTCCAGACCCCGTTGTAGAGAATCGAGCCAATGTCATACGCTTTGTTATGGCCATGGACAGCAATCTGGCTCCGATAGTGGGGCAGCAGATAACGCTCGCCAATAGCAGCGCCGTAATTCTCGAACGGGTGAACCTGTTAGAGCAGCGTGCGCAAATTACCCGGCCCAGACCAGAGTGTGATTTAGTCGTTAATGGCGTTATCGATCAGAACCCTGTTAGCCTGCTGATGGCCAGTGATGGTGTATACGCTAATGTTCAGGGAGAAAGCTTTAGTTCGGCTGATTTACAGGACGCAGCACTGATTACTGGTCAGGAGCTTACCTATACCTGCGTGCCCCCGGGTAGTGGTGAGCGCATCGCCTTTGGTGGTGTCTGAGATATTAAAGAAGTATCAATCTAATTAAGGAGCTGGTTATGAGTGAAATGTTGGAAGCAGCAAAGCTATTCTTTGACGCGTGTGAGACTGGCAAGGGCTGGGACCTGTGCAAGATCTATTGCCATCCAGAAGCGTCTTTCTCGGCACAGGCCGGCGCACTGGCAGAAATTACTACGCTAGAGGACTACTGCCAGTGGATGCAGGATTTCTTTACACCGGTGCCCGATGCACATTACGAACTGAAGTTCTTTGCCGCTGATGAGGGTCGCAGCGCAGTAACCGCCGTCGCCGTTTTCCACGGCACCCAAACTGGCTCAGGAGGCCCGGTTCCACCAACGGGAAAAACCGTGGCTGCTGATTACGCCTATTATATGGAGTTTGATCAGGGACGCATCAAACACATGACGAAAATCTGGAATGACGGTTTTAGTTTGGAGCAACTGGGCTGGGCGTAGGATATTCGGTAACACGTATGTCTGCCTGCTGGCAGACCTGGAATTTAATGGGAGGACTTTTGAATGAAGTTAACTTGCCACTGTGAAAATATTGAAATCGAAGCCGATGCGCCTACGCAGTTAACTACTTGCAACTGTTCGATCTGTCGACGTTATCAGTCTCTTTGGGGTTATTACTCGCCACAAGATGTGAGTATAACAACCGGGGAGGGTGGTTCTCGCGCTTATGTATGGGGCGATAGAGAAATAGAGTTTGTGCATTGCGCGGCTTGTGGCTGTGTTACTCACTATAAAACATTGGAAGGCAAAGCCTCGCCAGTAGTGGCACTAAATTTTCGAATGGTACGGGAGCAGGAAGTTGTCGATGTGCCCAGGCGATTTTTTGATGGCGAATCAATGATATGACTAAAGCGACGAAGTAGATGGCATCCATAGAGAGAAATAACGGCAACATGGAAGTAGGAAAAGGAAAGACCGTGTCTCTTGTGCTGGGTAGTGGTGGCGCCAGGGGGCTGGCCCATATTGGCGTGATTAAGTGGCTTGAAAAAAATGGCTTTCAGATAAAGTCTATTTCCGGTTGTTCTATGGGAGCTTTGGTTGGTGGTATCTATGCCGCAGGCAAGCTTGATGAATTTGAACAGTGGGTACTTGCGATAACCAAAATGGAAATATTTGCACTGCTCGATATCGCCTGGAAGTCAAGCGGCCTGGTAAAAGGCGACAAAATAATCGACGCTTTAATCGGGCTGGTGGGTGATGTAATGATTGAGGATTTACCCCTGCAATATACCGCAGTGGCGGCGGATATTGTGAATGAGAAAGAAGTCTGGATGAACTCAGGTAAACTGTTCGACGCGATAAGGGCTTCTATATCTTTACCCCTTTTCTTCACACCCTTCAGGTATAAGGGTGTCGATCTAATCGATGGTGGCGTTCTAAATCCGGTTCCCATAGCCCCAACTTTTAGTGACGAAACTGATTTAACCATAGCAGTTAACCTTGGTGGCAAGGTGGTCGTTGAGGAAAAGATCGTCAAAGTAGTGGAGCAGACTGACGAAAATGATTCTGCATTCTCGCGAAAAATCGTCAGCTTTATTGAAAGTTTTAGGGAGTCGAGTACAAAAGATATCAGCAGAGAGTGGGGCGCCTATGATTTGGCGAACCAGGCTTTTGATGCAATGCAGTCCACCATTGCGCGCCAGAAGCTAGCAGCTTATCCGGCAGATTACTTTATCGAAATTCCGCGTAATGTCTGCGGTACTCTAGAGTTTGACCTGGCCGGCGAAATGATTGCGCTGGGTTACGAAAATGCACAGAAAAGTCTGGAGCAGAAAATTCTGCGACCCACACACCCGCAGATGATTTAACTGTGAAATTACGCGAATATCAGGAGCAGGACCAGGATGACGTCATCGCACTGTGGACGCGCTGTGGCCTGGTTGTTCCGCAAAATAATCCGGTGAAAGATATACAGAGAAAGCTACAGGTTGATCGCGACTTGTTTTTGGTAGGTTTCATGCCACAGGGCATCGTGGCTACCGTGATGGGTGGGTACGATGGGCATCGTGGCTGGATCAACTATCTTGCCGTTGACCCGTCGGAGCAGCGCAATGGTTATGGCCGAATACTAATGTCTGCAATTGAAACACTGTTAGAAGCAAAAGGCTGCCCCAAGATTAACTTGCAAGTGCGTTCCAGCAATTCTGACATCATTGGTTTTTACGTAGCCCTGGGCTACGGTGATGATAATGTCGTCGGCCTGGGTAAGCGTCTCGAATATGATGCTTAAGAGTAGCCCGTAGATCTGCTCGGCAGGCTAGTGATGATTTTGGCTCGCCTGATCTAAAGGGAGCAGGATGCCTAATAAATTGAACTGGCTGTAATTCAAAGCGGTGTAAAATGACGCCCTTATGCTTCTTGATACACACAACAAACCAGCAGTGCGCAGGGATCCTGAATGACTAACAAAGTAAAAGTAGCAATTATCGGGCCGGGGAATATTGGCACTGATCTGTTAATGAAAGCCATGCGTAGTGAGTTTGTCGAGCCGGTTTGGATGGTTGGTGTGGACGCAGACTCTCCGGGTTTGGCGCGAGCGCAGGAGCTGGGGTTAAAAACCACGTCTGAGGGCGTTGATGGAATGCTTCCCACCATGAAGGACGACGGCGTGAAAATTTGTTTCGATGCTACATCCGCTTATGTGCATGCCGAAAATAGTCGGAAAGTGAATGAGCAGGGAGCAGTGATGATTGATCTCACTCCAGCGGCAATTGGTCCTTTCTGTGTTCCACCCGTAAATCTTACCGAAGCAGTAAACTCCAGAGCAATGAACGTCAACATGGTGACGTGTGGTGGGCAGGCAACGATACCAATGGTCGCGGCAGTGAGCAGGGTGCAGGGCGTTTCCTATGGCGAAATTGTCGCCACTGTGAGCAGTAAGTCGGCCGGCCCTGGCACGCGGAAAAATATTGATGAGTTTACCCGCACAACGGCCAGCGGTATTGAAAAGGTAGGCGGTGCTCAAAGTGGCAAAGCAATTATTGTAATTAACCCGGCTGAACCCCCATTAATAATGCGCGACACGGTTCACTGTCTTACAGTAGACGAACCCAATCAGGAGGCCATTACAAAATCTGTGCACGAAATGTTAGCCGAAGTTCAGAAATACGTGCCTGGATACACCCTGAAAAATGGTCCTGTATTCGACGGCAAGCGAGTTTCGATCTATCTGGAAGTAGAGGGTCTGGGTGATTTTTTACCCAAGTATGCGGGAAACCTGGACATCATGACTGCCGCCGGTCTGCGTACGGCCGAAATGTATGCTGAAGAGATTTTGTCAGGCAGTTTCGTCCCAAACGCTGCCTGAAACTGCCCCAAATTAGAGAGAGAAGAAACATGGATTTAAGCGGAAAGAAAATCACCCTACACGACATGTGCCTGCGCGACGGCATGCACCCTAAACGTCATCAAATCTCAGTAGAGGAAATGGTGACCATTGCAAAGGCCATGGATGAGGCGGGAATTCCACTTATTGAAGTCACTCACGGTGACGGCTTGGGTGGCGCTTCGGTCAACTATGGTTTTCCCGCAGCAAGCGATGAAGAGTATCTCACGGCTGTGTGCAAAGAGATGAAAAACACCAAAGTGTCCGCCTTATTACTGCCAGGTATCGGCACCGTAGACCATCTGAAGATGGCAGTTGATTGCGGCATCTCAACCATTCGGGTTGCCACTCACTGCACCGAGGCTGACGTGTCTGAACAGCACCTCACTATGGCGACCCAGTATCCTGGCCTTGATACCGTTGGCTTTTTGATGATGGCCCACATGATAGGCCCTGAAGAACTGGTGCAGCAGCTTAAGCTGATGGAAGACTTCGGGGCAAACTGCGTATACATCACAGATTCGGCAGGTTATATGCTTCCAGATCATGTGACGGAGCGCGTCGCGCTGGCCAGAGCTGAATTAAAGCCTGAAACAGAGCTGGGTTTTCACGGACATCATAATATGGCGATGGGCATTGCCAATTCCTTGGCGGCAGTGGAGGCCGGTGCAACTCGTATCGATGGCTCGCTGGCTGGTCTTGGCGCTGGTGCGGGTAACACGCCCCTGGAAGTGTTTATCGCCGTGTGTGACCGCATGGGCGTTGAGACTGGCGTAGATTTATTCAAAGCGATGGATATTGCAGAGGACTTGATCGTGCCCATGATGGATCACATGGTGCGTGTAGATCGAGACTCTCTCACTCTGGGCTGGGCTGGTGTTTACTCCAGCTTTCTGTTGTTCGCCAAGCGCAGTGCTGAGAAGTATGGTTTGTCCAGCCGTGACATTTTGGTCGAGCTGGGGCGGCGTAGAACCGTTGGAGGGCAGGAAGACATGATTGAAGATTTGGCACTGGATATGGCCAGAGAGAAGGGCACAATTTAGCGTCAGTTGCAGATGTTATATTGCGCTTACTTGTTCCCGGGGGGTGTTTTACCTCGTAGGGAGCGGTACAATTTTCGTTATCAACAAATAAACTAAGGGTCTATCATATCTTTACAGCAGTATTATTTACCCTCGCCTGTGCCTTATCATCTCAGGCAAGTGCCAATGACCTGGCTTTGCAGTTTCGGTTTTGAATAGTCCCGTAAAAATTGTAGCCGACATAGGCGGAACCAATGCCCGGTTTGCTTATGTGTCTACCGATAGCGATGAGTTATTGTGCATCGAAATACTACCCAGTGCCGATTTTCCTCAGTTCATCGATACTATTCGTCATTACATCGAGCACGCCCAGCTTACCCTCATCGATACTATTTGCTTAGCGGTAGCAGCGCCCGTGTCACAGGACTGGATTGACTTTGGCAATAACCACTGGGCTTTTAGCCGCGCTGAATTGCACGAGGCACTGGGAATTCCGATTACGGTTATCAATGATTTTGACGCTCAAGCACTTTGTATAGAGGGTTTGGTCGATAGCGAGCTTATGTGGATAGGCGATCCTAGACCAAGTGAAGGTTTGGTAAAAGCTGTGTTGGGGCCGGGTACCGGTCTGGGTGTGTCTGCGCTAATACCGGGCGGTTACATCGTACCCTCTGAGGGTGGTAACACTGGTTTTTCTCCTCTCGATGATCATCAGCAAGCCGTGCATGAAATTCTGCGACAGCGATACGGTCGCGTTACTATTGAACATGTTTTGTCGGGAATCGGCTTGTCCAATTTGTACTGGGCGAACAGTAAACTACTTGGACATGACAGGGAA
This sequence comes from Halieaceae bacterium, assembly GCA_016744355.1. Lineage (GTDB taxonomy): Bacteria > Pseudomonadota > Gammaproteobacteria > Pseudomonadales > Halieaceae > JBALVT01. The sequence goes on along the minus strand of JADGEN010000023.1, from coordinate 28,073 downwards.
CTTAGGCCTGCGGAGGTTACGGCAAAAGCTCAAAACGGTGATTCCTGTAGCGTGAAAGCCGTAGACGATTTTTTTGCAATTTTGGCCGCAGTTGCAGGCGATATTGCCCTGATGATGGGCGCGAATGGTGGCGTCTATATTTCCGGCGGTATTGTACCCAGGCTACTTGAAGGATTTGACGCGAGCGTTTTTCGACGTCGATTTAACGATAAAGGCAGAGCGTCCGATTTATGTGCCAGTATCCCATTGGCTATCGTGCTTGCTCAGCATCCTGGTTTGCGCGGGTGCGTAGAGGCACTTAAGCGGTAAGATTCGCACAGCCTATGGGTATCGGTTTCGCTTATTAAACCGAATACATGTCGATACCTCCTACCCGGCCGATTTTGTGTGGGACTCAAATACCCTCTGTTAGACTTTAAGGCCGAACCTGATGTGAGAGGTCTTTGATCTTTCCATAAACCCTTTCTGTAAAATCGTTTCGTCTGGCCGTAGTGGCCAGCATTCAGGAGCATATAAATGCCAGATTACAAGGCGCCGCTACGTGAAATTAAATTTGTTTTCAACGAACTGCTAGACTGCGACAGACATTATCGAAGTCTCAATGGTTGTGAGGAATTGAGCCCTGAATTGTTTGACGCGATTGTAGACAGCGCCAGTAAATTTGCTGAGAACGTAGTAGCCCCACTTAATCGCAGTGGCGACGAGCAGGGCTGCCACTTTGATAAGGGCTCTGTGACTACCCCGCTGGGCTTTAAAGAGGCCTTCGAACAGTATGCAGCCGGTGGCTGGCAGGGTTTAAGCGTGCCGTGTGAAGACGGTGGCCAGGGCTTGCCCGGTTCTTGTAGCGCACTCGTGAATGAGTTAATCGGCAGTTCCAATTATGCCTGGAGCATGATTGGTGGTTTGGCTCATGCTCCCATCAGTTTACTTCTCGCTGCTGGCGCGGATGAGCAGAAAAAAACCTGGTTGCCAAAACTGCTCAGCGGAACCTGGGCCGGTACCATGTGTCTGACTGAGGCCCACTGTGGTTCTGATGTTGGATTGGTTCGCACCTGTGCTACTGCTAACGCAGATGGCAGCTACAACATCACTGGGAGCAAGATCTTCATCTCCGGTGGTGAGCAGGATATTACTGAAAATATTATTCACACCGTACTCGCACGGGTAGAAGGTGCGCCGCCCGGTACCAAAGGAATCTCATTATTTGTAGTGCCAAAAATACTATTGGAAAAAGACGGTTCGCTAGGACAGCGTAATAATGTCAGCTGCGGGTCCATAGAGAATAAAATGGGGTTGAAAGGGTCCCCCACCTGTGTGTTGAACTTCGATGGCGCCACGGGTTATTTGCTGGGCGAGGAAAATGGTGGTTTGGAGATTATGTTCAACATAATGAATACCGCCAGAATGGGCACTGCACAGCAAGGTGTATCCATTGGTGAGGCCTCGTTTCAGGGCGCTTTGACTTACGCGCGCGAACGCCTGCAAATGCGCTCCTTAAGCGGTAAGAAAAACCCCGATGGCCCGGCGGATCCCATTATTGTTCACCCGGATGTTCGGCGCATGCTCATGACGCAAAAAGCACTGAATGAGGGTTCACGTGCATTTATCTACTGGTTGGCATTTATGGTTGACCAAACGAAATACGGGGCTGAAGAAGAGGCAAAAATAGCTGATGACCTACTGTCATTCCTGACCCCCATCGCTAAAGCTTTTTGTACGGAAACTGGCTTTGAAGTGACCAACCTCGGTTTGCAGGTGTTTGGAGGGCACGGCTATATTCGTGAGAACGGTATGGAGCAGTTGGTGCGGGACGCGCGCATTGCCATGTTGTATGAGGGCACCACTGGCATCCAGTCACTCGATCTATTGGGTCGTAAGGTGATGGGCAGTGGCGGCAAGTTGCTAGCGAATTTCACTAAGCTGGTACATAAATTTTGCACAGCTAATGCAGATAATGAAGCAATGGCTGAGTTTACAGTGCCATTGGCGGCGCTGAATAAGCAGTGGGGAGACCTGACTACCCAGATTGGCACCAGCGCAATGAACAACGCGGAGGAGGTAGGCGCGGCATCGGTGGATTACGCAATGTTTAGCGGTTACGTAACGCTGGCGTATTTGTGGGCAAAAATGGCTCTTATTGCACAGCAGAAAATGGTGGAGCAAGATGAGGGCGCTGAATTTTACAAATCAAAACTCACTACCGCACGCTTTTACTATGCCCGTATATTGCCTCGGACCTCTGCTCATGCCCAAGCGGCGCTGGGGGGTGCCGATACCATGATGGCTTTATCTGAAGACGAGTTTGCGTTCTAGTACCTGGACCATGTTGATCGCGCCCAGGTAGGCTGTCCTATTTGGACACTGAATCGCCCAGGGCTCGCATGTAAAGAGCCCGATCTATATTCCCACCACTGAGGACAACCCCTACCTTTGCACCACGATTTAGTTTTTTTTCTTTGAGTAAGGCAGCCAGAGGCGCTGCGCCCGCCCCCTCGGCAATATTGTGTGTGTCACTGAAGTAAATACTTATCGCCGATAGCACTTGTTCATCAGTTACCGTCACAATTCGTGCAACGTTATCAGCAATGATATTCAGTGCGTCTGCGTTGGGTACTCGCACGGCCATGCCATCGGCCAGTGTGTTTGCCGTGGGTGTTTCTATACAGCGTCCACCGGCTAAAGACTGCGCATAACAATCTGCCCGGTCCGAAACGACGCCAACGATCTCGGTACTGAGGCCCAGTGCATTTCTGGCACAGATCATTCCACAGATACCAGAGCCAAGACCTATGGGGACGTAAACACGTTTTAAATCTGGCTGGGCACGGAAAAACTCCAATGCATAACTGGCCACCCCGGCTACCAGGTCAAGGTGAAAAGAGGGCATCCTGTGTAGCCCCCGTTCTTTTGCAAGTACCCGGGTGTAAGGCGCGGCTTCATCAAAATCCTTGCCGTGTATGATTAATTCCGCGCCCAGGGCCTGCATGGCAAGATTCTTCTCCGGGTTATTTCCCTCGGGCACCACCACGACACTCTGTAATCCCTGACGGGAGGCTGCAAACGCAATACTTTGTCCGTGATTGCCGCGAGTTGCTGTGACCACGCCGGTAACAGCAGGCACTCTGGAGCGTAGACTTGCCAGGTAAACAAGCCCGCCGCGAACTTTGAACGCACCGGTGGGGTTGTGGTTTTCATGCTTTACCCACACCTGGCAGCCGCAACGTTGGCTGAGTAAGGGCCACTGTATTTGCGGGGAAGGCAGCATATTTTTATACACTGTTTGTGCCGCCTCCGCGAGAATTGCTGAGTTTGGGAGCTCCATGGCTACTCTACAAATGAAAAATTGAAGGCAATGGTAACAGAAGTTGAGTAGTTTCTGGGCACTCTGCGGGGATCAAAAAAAGGGCTCGCCACACAGTGACGAGCCCTTTAAAATTCCCGCTGGTATAGCTCAGGGGAGAGTGTCTAGCCTAATCTAGGGGGGACAACCCGGTGGTTTAGGACTAACGGAGCAATCGTCAATCGGGGCGAACGATCTGCACGCAAACGTTTCGGAGTAGAAACCACTCTCCTTAAAAGTAACTTCTACCGTGAGAGTCCCTTGTCCACCATCGCCCTCGACACTAAATGGAACACCAAATGCGCCGGGTGATTGAATATCTGGCACCTCGACGGACTTATCTCCGCCGACGATATTACATGAGCCACCATCGCCCGAAACGCTCACGGTAGACTCAGCAGCCGGGGGATTGTTAAAGATATCAGAGACGTAGGCGATATATACGCGGCCCTCTCCCTCCAGAGCGGTGTCTTCTACGGTATTGATAGCACTGTTTTGACGAACCATGATGATGTCGAAATTAACCTCGTCGGACAATGTTAGTACCAGGGAGCTTCGTACATTCACTAATTCGCGGCTACACCAGACACCGTCGCCTTCCACGGGGCAGAGAATACCATTGTAGATGCCTTTCCCAGTGTTGGGGTCGACATTCAGGTTGTACTCATTGTCATTGTTGAAATCGGAAAAGGTCTCTTCAAAGCCTGCCGCTTCGCATGTCTCGACAGATGTGGGGGGGCGGCAGCCAGGTCCGGGGCCAGCACCCTGGCCGGGTGTCCATACCCAGTCCTCATTATGGTCGACAAACGCTTCGGGCAAGTTTTCGAACACTGGTGGTTCTGCTTCGGCCTCTGCTTGGTCAAACACGCCGTTGCCGTTGCGATCTACAAAAAATTCCTCGCCCACTGCGGTGACAAGTACAGTGGAGCGTCCGCCGTAAGCGCCGCCCAGTGGATCAGGGCAGGGGCCGGTTGTGCCTTTACTGAAACTGCCATTATGGCTGGGGCAGCTGTAGTCAGGGTCGTGGATTGTCGTGATCAGGCCACCGTCTCCCCCTGGATCCAGTGTCGGAAATCGTGGCGCCGAACTTCTCCACGTTACAGTACATTCGCCATCTGTGGTGGTGCAGGAGTCCTCGACAATACCGTATTCGGTGGTAAACACAGCGCTGGTGCCATCGGGAACCGGGTTATTAAAATGGTCACCCATGGTGACAGTGAGCTCAATCTCCACGCCGTTGATGTTCATTCCTGCAGGGACCACAAATTGACTTGCCGCCAGACTGATTGAATCCTGATCGGGCAGGCCGCTGCTGACGATTAATACATCGGACAGAGTGGATACTTCCACCGTATTGCCAGCACCATCATCGGTATCAATGGAGGCGATTACGCGCACCGAGGTTGCGACGTTGCCACTGGTGACGATAGCATTTGCGATGCCTTCTGCATTGCTCACACCGGTGGGGTTTTCCAGACTAAGCCCACCAATTTCTGTAGACAGGGCAAAGCGCACCACCACCCCTGGAATGGGTGCCGCACTCGAATCGATGACCCGGAAGGATACCTGTGAACGTTCTTGTCGACCTGTTCCTCCACCTGTTCCTTTCAACGCGATTTGCTCGGGTTCGGCTGCATTGAATGCAATAGAGTTAGCGCTTGCTCCAGCGATTGATACAGTCCCAGTGGCTGAAGCAATGCCACCGTCCAGCGTCGCCGTAAGAACGTCGTCTCCTCGACATCCAGCAGCGGTATAAATGATATTCGCCTGTCCATTGACCGTAGGAACCGGGTTCACGGGGCTTGTACCGGCTTGACCGTTGACCAGGCATTCGCTACTCAGTTCTATCAGCTCTACTGTTGATACCCGTTGGTCGTTGCCGTCAACTGCCGCTACAGTGATTTGGGCGGTGCCTCCGGAGGATAGTGATGAGGGGGTGATTCCGAGTTCACCGGGCATGAACACTCCGCCCTCGAAATAGCCCAGACGCAAATCAGCAACCCCGATCTGAAAAGCTATTTTCTCTTCTATAAGACCGTCTCCGCCTTCTACGGAGACAGTGATTTCTCCCGCGCCTAGCTCGTCACCCGCTTCGATGCGAAGTTGTGCGATACCGTCAGCGTTGGTTAGGGCGGTGCCAGCTTCAGGAACTAGTACTCCAATAGTGGTAATCGCGGTAACAAGTACTGAGTCTATGGAGCTATTTTTACTGCTGACCTCGACTTGGAGGGTCGCCGGCGTTGTGGAGCTGATAGAGTTAGTTGGGTTGCCATTGCCATCAATTAATGTCAAATTCAACACGAATGAGGCAATACCACTGCCGTCATCCGGTAAAAAGCCCCCACCGTCACTACCACCACCGCCACCACAGGCGGCGATACCAAACGAAAAAATTAACGCGATTGAAAGTCGGCTGGTAATCCTGGCGAACCGAGTGAGCATCTTCTTCCCCTTTTGCCCGCTATGCGCAGGTCTTATGTTCTTAAATGGTCTCTAGTGATTCTGATGGGTTTATCCTGAGAGTCAACCACCAGAATCGTAGATTTCCACACATTAGCATGAAGATTGAGTTAATAGAAACAAAAACTCTATAAATAACATAGTGATACAGGGTTTTTGTAACTTTCTTCACAAAGTAAAAAACGTAACTTTCTGATCCATATTTTTACATGGGATGTTACTTTTTAATAATTATTCCCAATAGTTATAATTATGTCCATTATAAAACATCGAATACTCTCAATAATTTTACTGCGCCCAGCAATGTAGTGATCAGTATTACGATGACACCGAGGATGTTGGCCAGAGTTCCATTGCAGTTTTCACCCAGTAATTGGCGCCGATTCATTACCACTAATAGGAAAATAGCCACTACGGGCAGCAAGAAGCCATTTGCTACCTGGGCGAAGACGATGGCGGTGATGGGTTTGGTTCCTATAGCCGCAAACACAGTGCCGCATAGTAAGACCGTTGCCCAGACAATCTTGAACTGCGGGCGTCTGAGGCCTTGAGGCCAACCCATGGCTCCACATACGGCGTAAGCGGCAGCCAGAGGTGCGGTAATGGCGCTGGTCAAGCCGCCAGCGAACAAACCCAGAGCGAAAATGTACTTTGCACTGCTTCCCAAAAGCGGTTCAAGTTGCACGGCCATTGAAGAACCGCCGAATTCAAGTCCTGTTTGGAAAAACGCCGTGGCGGCGGTGGCCAGGATGGCGAGAGTGATCAGGCCACCGAGTCCAATAGAAATTCCCGTGTCCCAACGCGATTGGGTCAGCGCCTGATCGAGTGGAATACTGCTATCCCACTTCTCTCTTACCGCGTTGGCATGTAAAAACAGGTTATAGGGCACAACTGTGGTGCCGATCAGGGCAATAACGGTAAGTGAGGAGCCGCTGGGCATAGTGGGGTGGAACAGTGCGGAGAGTAAATCCCCAATGGCAGGAGCGACCATAATGGCAGCCAAAATGAACACCGTGCTCATTAACAGCACCAGACCTATTAGAGCGCGTTCAAGTATTTTGTAGTGCCCGCTGCCTAGTAATAGTGCAGACAACACCCCTATACCTATCGCTGCAGTGCTTGAACTAATGCTGGTGACGCTGGCAATGGCGAGACTCGCTCCCGCAATATTGCCTGCCTCGTAAGCGGCATTGCCAAAACCGACGGCAGCGACTACCAGCAATACGCTGAAGCCGCCGAAGAGTTGGCTTTCAAAGGTGCTACGCATCGCCTCGGCAAGGCCTTCTCGTGTTACCAGTCCCAGTCGGGCAGACATTTCCTGCAGGATAATGGTGGCAAAAATTGAGAACACCAGCGCCCACAGTAGAGCGAAGCCAAAATTGGCACCGGCAGAACTAGCGGTAGTGATAGTGCCCGGCCCTATAAAAGCAGCGGTAACCAGAATACCTGGGCCAAAACGATTAAATTTACTCATCGGATAAATACTAACAGCTGAACCAGAAGTTGTCGGCATCTGATAAGATTCGTTTTATGATTTCGCAACTACCGTCCACCACTAAGCTGTCAGTTTCAATTGTTCTTTATCACAGTCAGATAGAGCTGTTGCGCGCAACTATTACTAGCCTGTATCAGGCTGCGCTCAGAGCGTTGCAAGAGAACCACCTTGTAAGTGTCGACTTGATCCTGGTTGATAACAGTGAGAGTGAAGAGTATGCAGCTTCGGTGCGTGCCCTTGTGGAAGCGGTGCAGCCTGACAGCTTTTTCTCAATACAGTTCTCCCAGGCCGATCAGAACACCGGATTTGGTGCGGGGCATAATTCTGTTATATCCCAGCTTACCAGCGACCATCACCTTATTCTTAATCCGGATGCGGAACTTGCAGAATCGGCACTGTGCAGCGGTTTAGCTGCGCTAGAGGGCAATGAGCAGCTCGTGCTGGTTAGCCCACGGGTTTTGGGACCCGATGGAAAGCAGGAGTTTCTGTGTAAGTCGTACCCATCGGTTTTGGTTTTGTTGCTTCGCGCTTTTGCGCCGGAATTTATACGTCGCTGGTTTCGCTCAAAGCTCTACAATTATGAACTGCGCGACGTGTGTGAAGGCACAGAGCCAGCGCAGGTGTTGTTAGCCAGTGGTTGTTTTATGCTGCTGCGTACCGGCCCGTTACAATCGGTAAAGGGGTTTAACGAGAAATACTTTCTCTACTTTGAGGACTTTGACCTGTCCTTGCGATTGCGCGAATGTGGACAACTCAAGTTTTTACCTTCTATGCTTATCACTCACCATGGGGGTTATGCGGCTACCAAAGGCGGCAGTCACATCCGTTTATTTATCCGCGCTGGTTTCCGTTTCTTTAACGATCACGGTTGGAAATGGATATAGCGCTACGCAGAAAGCTGCTAGACTTCTAACCATCGACGCAACATAACAACTGAAGACACTATCCGCACATGCACGAATTGACCCGCAGAACCTTTCTTGACGCTATCGGTGTAGATACCTATGTGTCTCGCGGTCAGCTTCCTGGAGCTGCTCCCACGCGGCGTCTGCTGGTGAGTCGCACAAGCGATGTTCCCATCGCTCCTGCTGTACAGAAGCTCAAGTCGCCGCCGACAATGCCAAAAATAGGCGATCTTATAGAGCGCTCGCCTGCGACTTCAAACAGCAAACTCAAGCAGGCGAAACCAGCGACCCCCACTGCAGAAACAAGTGCTGTAGCCCCGGTGTCAATTTCCCCTTTCAGCATTGCTGCGGTCTCCATAGGCGGGTGGCTATGGCTTGAAGAGCTCCCGCAGCGGGTGGTGTCCCGCGATCAGGTGAACCTGATGCGCGCCATGGTAAGAGCCCTTGGCCTTGAGGAGGGCGAACTGGCAGTCAGTCAATTCGATTGGCCTATTCACAACAATGCGCAGCTGGATCTCACCGAAGAGGCAGCGTGTGCTGCCCTGGGTGGGTTTGTTTACAACAAGGTGGAAAAAGGACATTGCAAAGGGGTGGTGGTTCTAGGCGCTGACACATTGAAGAAATTGAATATCGGTCAGCTTGGCATTAAGCACTGCGTGACTACGCTCAGTACTGCTGCCATGCTTGCAACACCTGAGCTTAAAAAACAGGCCTGGATCGAGTTGCAGCAAATAGTCGGTCTGAGTTGAATGTGAGGCTGCGTTCCGCTGTCCCCGGCGATGCCACATTTTTGGCGGTTATTGAAGGCGAAGCTTCAGCTTACCCCTGGTCGGATGCACAATTGGCAGCGGCCTGTGGTGTAGATGCCGCGGCTGGAGAGAGTGCGCATCCCGAGCGTGTATTACTCGTAGAGCAAGGCGGCGAGGTTTGTGGTTTTATTGTTTACACACAGCTTCTCGATGAAGGTGCCATCCATAATGTCGCCGTGAGCCCCGCGTGCCAAAGGCAGGGAATGGCGAGGGCTCTTCTGGCGGAAGTGCTGGATATTTTTGCTCGTGAGGGCGCCACCCGGGCTCTGCTGGAAGTGCGGGCCTCAAATACAGCAGCTCAGCGCTTGTATGACAGTTTCGGTTTTGAGCACGACGGTGTGCGCAAAAATTATTATCCATCACACGGTGCTCGTGAAGACGCGCTACTCATGTCAAAGCCACTCATAATTGGTGAAGAACAGGACGCCCTATGAATATTCTTGAGACAGACTGGTGGAGTATGGCCCTGCCCCCGGAGTGGTGGGCCGAGTTGGAGGACGAGAGTGTTTTGGTGGGTGACCGAGACGATGTGGGCTGTCTGGAGTTTACTACGGTGCACAAGGAATCGGGCCAGTTTGATGCTGCTGAAGTTCAGGGTATCGCCGAGTCGGAGTCTGAGCAGCCCCAGGATTGGAAGCCGGTCTCACTGGGTGATTTCAAAGGTATTACAAGCGCCTTCGTCGAGGAGGGCGCGGCTATTCGCGAGTGGTATATCGCAAACGGAGCACAGCTTTTGTTTATTAGCTACAGCTGTGATGAAGACAACCGTGGCATGGACGATTCGGCAGTTAATGAAATTCTGGACACGCTTATGCTTGTTAAGTCGCAGTAAAGATTGGGGTGGCGCAGCTAAGAAATGTGTCCGGTTACTCTGACTCGCTTGGATCCTTTTACCGGTTTTTCTTTTAGTGCATCCTGGCGTCGCTTGATGCCGGCATCTATGAGATTTTTTCCCGCAATCAACAAGCCGGTAAAAATAAAAGCGCCCGGGGGAAGTATGGCCAACAAAAAGGATTGGTAACCGTCTATCAAGACGATCTTCCAGCTCGCTGCCGCAGGGCCAAACAGAAGGTCCATGTTGGCGAACAGGGCCCCGGTACCGATGATCTCTCGCAGGGCACCCAGCAGAACAAGAATGACGCCAAAACCGGCTCCCATAATAAATCCGTCATACATAGCCGGTGCCAGCGCATTTTTGCTGGCAAAGGCGTCGGCACGGCCCAAAATCACGCAGTTGGTTGTGATCAGGGGCAGAAAAATTCCCAGTATCTGGTATAGCTCATAGGTGAATGCCTGCATCAACAGTTCAATGCAGCTCACGGCGGCGGCTATTATCATCACGAATACGGGCAGTCTCACCGCGTCAGAGACGATATTGCGAACCAGAGAGACACTCGCGTTGGAGCAGATCAGAACCAGCATTGTCGCACTGGCCAAGCCCATGGCGTTCACCACACTGCCGGTGACGGCCAAAAGCGGGCACAAACCCAGCAGCTGAACGATAGCCGGATTATTCTTCCACATGCCATTGAGTGAAAGCTCGCGGTAATTGGTAGTTTGGCTCATTGCGTGTCGTCCTCCTTCTCCGGGATTTTGTCTGTGAACAAAGCATCCCGGTGCGTCTGCGCGTATTGCAATGCCCTGAGTGTCGCTGCCACTACAGCCCGTGGGGTTATAGTCGCGCCGGTAAACTGGTCAAAGTGCCCCTTGTCTTTTTTAACTGCCCATTGGGCTAGCGGCGGAGAATCCAGCGAGGTGCCGTTAAACCCCAGTACCCAATCGGACTTCTTTATGTCCACGTAGTCGCCTAGCCCTGGAGTCTCTTTGTGTTTCAGCGCGCGTACCCCGGCTATGGTGCCATCGACGTTTACGCCCACTATTAAACTGATATCACCACTGTAGCCATCTGGCGCCAATACAGGGATGACCGCGGCGATGGCCTTGCCATTTTTTCTAGCGAGATAAATTTGTTTCGCATCGCGCAAACTTAGGCCCGCGGTAGAGGCATCTACTGAAATCGTATCGTCCAGCATGGAGTTGTCGTGTCGTGAGGTGGGCACGATTTCCAACAGGGCTTTCTCTTCCGCTTTGCGTTGTTCTACAGCGATGCGGTCTTTGGTCAGTAGGTAGGTGGCCGATATAAGTAGTGTTGTGCCCAAGGCAAACATACCCAGGAGCAGACTGTTTCGCGATATGGATTGTCCCAGTATTTGCACTTTATTTACCCTCTTCGCTGCTGTGACCATAGCTGGTGGGCTGGGTATAGTAATCAATAAAGGGGGCTGCAAAATTCATGATGAGAACGGCGAACGCTACCGCGTCTGGATAGTTTCCCCACACCCGTATCAGATAGACCAGTACACCGATCAGGGCGCCGTAGATGAGTCTTCCCCGCAGGGAAACCGCCGAGGTGACCGGGTCGGTTACTATAAAAAAGGCGCCCAACATGGTTGCGCCACTAAGCCAGTGAAATAACGGAGAACCACCGCTGGCGGAACTGCCACCGTCGTAGAACAGCGATGCCATTAACCCCAGACTGACTAACATTGCTACGGGCGCATGCCAGGTAAAAATACGTTGGTATAAGAGCCACACTCCACCCGCCAGAAAAGCGATGTTTGCCCACTCCCATCCCATCCCGCCCCAGCGACCAAATTGGGGGGTTTGCTGCCACAGGTCCTTTATCAGCAGGCTATTATTCTGTCTGAGAATATCAAGGGGCGTTGCCATGGTAATGCCGTCGAAACTTGCGGGGACGAATAAAGCTTGCAGGGCTTCTATCAGTCCGGGTACTTCTCCCGCCCCGCGTGGTGGTGACCAGGCTGTCATTTGCAGGGGAAAGGAAATCAACAGCACAACATAACCCACCATGGCGGGGTTAAATGGGTTGTAACCGAGTCCACCATAGAAGTGCTTGGCAATTAAAATAGCACTGGCAATGCCCACAGCGATCAACCACCAGGGCGAATAAGGTGGCAGTGCGATACACAACAGTGTGGCGGTGACTATTGCGCTCAAATCTTTCAAGTAAAAGAGGGGTGGACGCCCTCGCAGTAGCAGGGCGAGTGTCTCGAATGCGACGGCTAGCGCGCAACCCCAAATAATATTTACCAGTGTGCCAAAGCCGAAAAAATGGGTGAGAACAATTACGCCGGGTATCAGTGCCAGCAGTACATTTTGCATGACCCGGGTGGTGCTCATGGGGCCGTGGGCATGGGGAGAAGTGATGCGCATTAAGGCCATAGCTATGCGTTTTCCTGTGCGGCTTTCTTGGCTTTGGCACGCTCAATAGCAGCCTGGATAGGGTCTTCACCCTCTCCAGAAGCCGCCTGTTTGGCACGTTCCTCTGCTGCTTTTTTACGTGCTGCGCGTTTCTCTTCGCGTTCTGCGGCTTGCTTAATCAGGCGCTGCTCTCGCGCTTCAAACCTGACTCTCGACTGCTCCGATTTTTCATTTTCCTGCCGCGTTTGGATAATTTCCGCCTTGGAGTTTCGATAGTATTGCACCAGGGGGATATTGCTTGGGCAAACCCAGGAGCAGGCTCCACACTCAATGCAGTCAAACAGGTTATGGGCTTCCAGTTTTTCAAACTCCTTACCCTGCGAGAACCAGAACAGCTGTTGTGGCAATAGCGTGGCGGGGCATGCCTCGGCACACAGCCCGCAGCGTATGCAGGCCTGGGCCGGGGGCGGCGTGGGAAGCTCATCCTCGGTTGGAGCGAGAATACAGTTTGTGGTTTTTACGATGGGCACATCGGCATCCGGCGTGGTAAAGCCCATCATCGGGCCGCCCATAATCAAGCGGTTATTAATCTCACTTTGGTAAGCGGCTCTCTCCAATAGAAATGACATGGGTGTGCCCAGCAGCACTTCAAAATTGCCTGGTGTACTTACACCCTTACCGGTGACTGTAGTGATTCTTGAGATGAGTGGCTCACCTTTATCAATGGCATTGGCAATGGCAACTGCAGTGCCTACATTCTGACAAACTATCCCGAGGTCGGAGGGTAGGCCGCCGCTGGGGACCTGTTTTCCGGTGAGTATTTCTATCAGCTGCTTTTCTCCGCCAGAGGGGTATTTAGTGGGAAACGACACAATTTCGATGTTGCTGCCTTGGGCTGCAGCTCTCAAGGCAGTTATCCCCTCGGGCTTGTTGTCTTCCACGCCAATGAGGACTTCATCCGGTTTCAAAATATGGCTCAGAATATTGGCGCCTCGAATGATCTGATCCGCCCTTTCACGCATAAGGATATCATCGGCAGTAATATAGGGTTCGCACTCTGTACCGTTTAGAATCAGCGTGGTGATTTTTGTGTCGGGCTTTACCGAAAGCTTTACTGCAGAGGGAAAGCCTGCGCCGCCCATGCCCGCAATGCCCGCTTCGCGGATGCAATTGATAAGTTCAGCCGGTTCCAGTGATTCAAAATCAGCGGTTCCCACGTGCTCAACCCACTCATCTTTGCCGTCTGTGTCGATGACAATACAAGGCGCGGTTAAACCCGAAGGGTGGGCTATAAGACGATCTTCGATTGCGCTCACAATACCGGATGTGGGGGCGTGTAGCGGTACGCTGACAAAGCCTTTCGCCTGGGCGATAAGCTGCCCCTTCAGTACTCGCTCACCCACAGCTACCACTACTGAAGCCGGTGCGCCAATGTGTTGTGACAGGGGTAGGGTGAGCTGTGCGGGAATGCCTGCCAGCTCGATTACGCCGGCCATCGACTGATGCTTATTTTCCGGAGGATGGATGCCGCCGTGGAAACCAAAGATCTTTCTCATGCGGCTTGGCCCTGTTCACTTTTGGCATCGGTGGCGATGATTTCTACGCTGCGACTGACCGGGTCAGGCAGCGCCCAGTGCCAGCTTTGCAGGGTTTCTTTAAGTGGCAGCATGTCGATGCAATCGACCGGACATGGCTCTACGCAGAGGTCACAGCCCGTACATTCACTTACGATAACTGTGTGCATTTGTTTTGCTGCGCCCAGTATGGCGTCCACAGGGCAGGCCTGAATGCACTTGGTACAGCCTATACATTGGTCCTCATGAATATAGGCCACGGTCTTGGTCTTCTCTTCACCGTGCTCTTCATCCAGAGGAATAACCTCCATATCCAGCAGGTCGGCCAGTGCTTGAATGGTGGCTTCTCCGCCGGGAGGACATTTGTTAATCGCCTCTCCATCGGCAATAGCCTGAGAGTAGGGACGGCAACCGGGGAAGCCACATTGGCCGCATTGGGTCTGGGGTAGCAGGTCGTTGATCTGATCTGCTATGGGGTTGCCCTCAGTCTTGAACTTAACCGCAGCGAAGCCCAGAACAGCACCGAAAATTGCACCCATAAGCAGCAGGGCGATGACCGCTGTAAGCAGGGGGTACTGTGTAATCCACTCAAACACTATTGTCACACAAGCCCCGCGAAGCCCATGAAGGCGAGCGACATCAGGCCTGCGGTGACCATGCCGATGGCCGCTCCCTGAAAAGGCGCGGGCACGTCGGCGACGGTGAGGCGCTCACGCATGGCGGCAAAAAGAACCAGAACCAGCGAAAAGCCCAGGGCGGCACCGAAGCCATAAAACAGGGATTGGAGAAAATTATGACTCTTGTTGATATTGAGCAGAGCCACACCCAGTACTGCGCAGTTAGTTGTAATCAGTGGGAGATACACACCCAGAACGCGGTACAGCAGAGGGCTGCTTTTTCGCACCACCATTTCGGTAAATTGTACGACTACGGCGATGACCAGAATGAAAGAGATGGTCCTCAGATATTCCAGACCCAAAGGCTGGAGGATGAAGGTATAAGTGAGGTAGCTGCAGGCAGAGGCGAGGGTGAGTACGAAAGTGGTCGCCATCGACATACCCATGGCAGTTTCCAGCTTATTCGAGACGCCCATAAAAGGGCACAGGCCTAAAAACTGTACGAGTACGAAGTTGTTGACCAAGATCGCGCCAATCAACAATATTGAATAGTCTGCCAACATGATGAATCTCTTATCGTTTGACGCCTGAATAGCCTGCGCCTAATCCGCTCATTCTATCTTTTATTGTTCTACGGCACAGTTTGAAAATGCAAACTAATGACCGCTAGCCTCAGTTTTATGCAGAAGGCCAGATTATGTCACCTTCATACCCGGCTTTGCCCCTGCGTGGGGTTCAAGCAGGAATATGTCTTCGCCCCCGGGGCCGGCCGCCAATACCATACCCTCTGACATCCCGAAGCGCATTTTGCGTGGGGCGAGGTTGGCAACCAATACGGTGAGCTTGCCCACCAGGTCCTCGGGGCGATAGGCGTCTTTAATGCCGGAAAATACCTGGCACTCACTATCACCCAAGCTCAGGGTCAGGCGCAGAAGTTTATCGGCGCCTTCTACATGGTCTGCTGCTATGATTTCCACAATGCGCAGGTCTACTTTGGCAAAATCGTCGAACTCAATTGTACTGGGCGACGGTGGTGCGCCTTTACTTGCCGCCTTTTTCTTTTTGCTATCGAGCGTGGCTGCAGGTGGTTGCTGCGTGCTTGCCTCGATCATAGCTTCTACCTGCTTGCCTTCAATGCGAGTCATTAGCGGTTTGAATTTTGACAGCTTGTGGTTCAACAGCGGGGCTTGTAGGTCTGTCC
Source organism: Halieaceae bacterium (assembly GCA_016744355.1). Taxonomy (GTDB): domain Bacteria; phylum Pseudomonadota; class Gammaproteobacteria; order Pseudomonadales; family Halieaceae; genus JBALVT01. The sequence continues at coordinate 12,450 of JADGEN010000023.1, read as the reverse complement.
AATCCAGAGGGCAATTGAGGAAGGCTTCACTCTTTTGCGCCATTACAGGTAATACCGGCTTCAGGTAAGTGAGCAGTACGCGGAAAAGATTAATGCCCACGCTGCAAACCTGGTGCACTTCTTGTTCGCTACCCTCTTGCTTGGCCAACACCCAGGGCTTCTTTTCATCAATATACTGATTGGCGCGGTCGGCCAGGCTAATAATCTGGCGGATGGCCTTGTTGAATTCGCGCAGCTCATACAGTTCGCCTATCTGCGCACCTGCGGCGATAAACTCTCCTACTAACTCAGGCTCTGCGCATTCCTCAGTCAGTGTATTGTCAAAGCCTTTGCGTAGAAACCCGGCGCATCGACTGGCGATGTTAACCACCTTGCCAACCACGTCAGAATTAACTCGCTGTACAAAGTCTTCCAGATTGAGGTCGATGTCATCAACTGATGCGCTGAGCTTGGCTGCGAAGTAGTAGCGTAGATACTCCGCATCCAGATGCTCAAGGTAGGTGCTGGCATTGATAAAGGTGCCACGACTCTTGGACATCTTGGTTCCGTTGACCGTAAGAAAACCATGCACATATATTGCAGTGGGCGTGCGCAGCTGCGCACTGTGTAGCATAGCCGGCCAAAATAGGCCGTGGAAATTGATAATGTCTTTGCCGATAAAGTGGTATAGCTCGGCTTGGGAACCCAGGTCCCAATAATCACCAAAATTGAGATTCTCGCGTTCACAGTAGTTCTGGAAGCTGGCGAGATAGCCGATGGGGGCATCCAGCCACACATAAAAGAACTTGCCCGGGGCCCCTGGTATTTCGAAGCCAAAATAGGGCGCGTCTCGACTGATGTCCCACTCTTGCAGCCCAGCCTCCGTCCATTCGCGCAGTTTGTTTGCAACCTGGGGCTGTAGAGTGCCCGAGTCGATCCACTGCTTTAACATGTCCTGAAATTCTGGCAGTTTGAAGAAATAGTGATCAGAGTCTTTTTCTATCGGCGTAGCGCCGGAAATGGCAGACACCGGATTGATTAACTCGGCGGGGCTGTAGGTGGCGCCGCAGGACTCGCAGTTGTCGCCGTACTGATCTTCCGTTTTGCAGCGCGGGCAAGTGCCTTTGATAAATCGGTCTGCCAGAAACAGTTGTTTTTCAGGGTCGAAAGCCTGGCTGATCTCACGTTTGGCGATATGGCCGTTGGCCTCAAGGCGCTTGTATATGGTTTCACTCCAAATCCGGTTCTCGTCGGAGTGGGTCGAGTAAAAATTGTCAAACCCAATGCTGAATCCGGCTGAGTCTGCCTCGTGCGAGGCTTGCATATCGGCAATTTGCTGCTCCGGTGTAATGCCCAATTTTTCTGCTGTGAGCATGATCGCGGTGCCGTGAGCATCATCCGCGCACACATAGATGCAGTTGTTGCCGCGAGATTTTTGGAATCGCACCCAAATATCAGTCTGTACTTGCTCCAGCATGTGTCCCAGGTGCAGGGGGCCATTGGCGTAGGGCAGGGCGCTGGTGACCAGGATATTACGTGGTGCAGGGTGGGACATGACCGTGGTTTTCCGCTTAGTAAAAAGGGCGCTACTATAGCTGTTTTGCTGGGGATTTTCATCTGTGCGGCGATGATCATTGTTGAAAGCCCGCTATGTGCCTATACTAGCGCCCGCAAAAACCCTCTAATCGACAACTGGAATTATCGGGCTATGAATTCGATCAAGCATATAATTGCCGTCGCATCCGGCAAGGGCGGAGTGGGTAAGTCCACTACTGCAGTAAACCTGGCCCTGGCTTTACAGAAATCGGGTAACAAAGTGGGTCTGTTGGATGCCGATATTTATGGTCCCAGCCAGCAATTGATGCTCGGTGTTGCCGATGACGTGAAGCCGGGGCAGAAAGATGGTCAGTATTTATTACCGGTGGAGGCCTATGGCCTAAAAACCATGTCTATGGGTTATCTGGTTAATGATAAAACACCCATGGTGTGGCGCGGCCCTATGGCCGGTGGGGCGCTGGCGCAAATGCTGGAGCAAACTCTGTGGGGCGAGCTCGACTTCCTGGTGATAGACATGCCGCCTGGCACCGGCGATATTCAGCTGACTTTGTCGCAGAAGGCCAAGGTTGCCGGTGCAGTCATAGTGACTACGCCACAGGATATCGCTCTGCTGGATGCCCAGAAGGGTATCGAAATGTTCACTAAAGTCGATGTCCCCATTCTCGGCATTGTGGAGAATATGGCAGTGCATATCTGTAGTGAGTGTGGCCATGCGGAGCATATTTTTGGTGACCGTGGTGGAGAACGTATTGCACAGGACTACGGTGTGCCCTTGTTGGGTAGTTTGCCCTTGCTGCTGTCGATTCGGGAACAGACCGATGCTGGCAAGCCCGCGGTGGTGGCCGAGCCGGAGTCCGAAGTGACAGCGATTTACAGCGCAATAGCAGCCGGTGTGGTTTCGGCTCTTGCCAGCGCTGACAGTACTGGCGGCGTGCATCAATTTCCGGAAATAAGCATCTCTGACGATTAAAACGCAACAAAACATTAAGAGGGACAGCGACAGTGAGTATTAAATCAGATAAGTGGATCCGCCGCATGGCGGAGGGTCACAACATGATTGAGCCCTTTCAGAAGGACCAGGTGCGTTACGACGGCGACCGACGTCTTATATCCTACGGTACGTCCAGCTATGGTTATGATGTGCGTTGTTCGCGGGAATTCAAGGTTTTTACCAATATCAACTCTGCCACTGTAGATCCCAAGGCATTTGATGAAGGCAGTTTTGTTGATGTTGTGAGCGATGTCTGCGTGATCCCGCCGAATTCATTCGCGCTTGCCAGTACCGTGGAGTACTTCCGGATTCCACGCAATGTGCTAACGATTTGTCTGGGTAAGTCTACTTACGCGCGCTGCGGCATTATTGTGAATGTCACTCCGCTGGAGCCTGAGTGGGAAGGGCATGTGACTTTGGAGTTTTCCAATACCACCACGCTCCCGGCTAAAATTTACGCCAATGAAGGTGTAGCGCAAATGCTGTTTTTTGAGTCGGATGAAGTGTGTGAGACCAGCTATAAAGACCGCGGCGGTAAGTATCAGGGCCAGACAGGCGTTACGCTACCCAAAGCGTAGACCAAAAGCCTATTGCGGATATTGAACGCCGCCTTCAGGCAGGGCCTCACCATCCAGGCTTGCTCCCTCATTTGTGAGCCTTAAGCGTCTTTGCAGAAACCATTGTGCCGCCAGGGGATAAATTTTGTGTTCTACCACATTGACCCTGGCTGCCAGTGCGACGGCAGTGTCGCCTTCGCCAATGGCAACCCTGGCCTGTATCACAGGCGGGCCCGAATCGAGCTCAGGGGTTACAAAGTGCACCGTTACACCAGCTTCGTCATCACCGGCGTCAATTGCGCGCTGGTGAGTGTGCAACCCCGGGTATTTGGGTAGCAGGGAGGGGTGAATATTGAGCAGTCGGCCCAGATAGGGTTCGATAAAAACCGGTGTGAGAATGCGCATAAAGCCGGCGAGTATCACAAGGTCGATGTCATGCTTTTGCAGTGCATTGGTCAGCGCAGCATCGAAGGTTTCGCGGTGCTCATATTCGCGGTGGTTAATGCACAGCGTTTCTATGCCCGCATCTGCGGCGCGCTGTAGGCCTGCCGCATCCGGATTGTTGCTGATAACCAGGCTGATTTTCGCCTGCAGCTGGCCAGAGGCAACAGCATCGATAAATGCCTGCAAGTTTGACCCGGTACCTGAGATGAGAATGGCAATGTTGCCATTGGACGTGCTGCCGACGGTGTCTGTCACGGCAGCAGCTCTACCTCATTCTCGGAGTTTTCTTCGCAGGGCGTAATCTGACCAATCTTCCAGGCCTCGTGGCCCGCAAGTTTGAGCTGTTCTACAGCTGCGCCCACATCGTCCTGGGCGACACAAATTACCATACCAACGCCACAGTTAAAGGTGCGATGCATTTCTTCATGCGCAACATTTCCGTTTTGCTGTAACCAGTCGAATACTTCGGGCATCTGCCAGCTACTGGTTTCAATTTGCGCATTGCAATTCTTTGGCAGGGCGCGGGGAATGTTTTCCAGCAAACCACCACCGGTAATGTGAGATAGTGCCTTGACCTGCACCTTGGGAAATAGTGCTAGCAGTGCTTTTACATAAATGATTGTAGGGGTGAGTAGCGCGCTGCCCAGTGTGCTATCACCCATACTTTGGGCGAGGTCGGCGCCGCTGACTTCCAGAATTTTGCGGATAAGGGAATATCCGTTGGAGTGCGGTCCGCTGCTGGCGATGCCGATAAGCGCGTCACCCGGTGCGACGGTACTGCCGTCGATGATTTTGGCTTTCTCGACGACTCCTACACAGAAACCTGCCAGATCGTAGTCTTCGCCCTCGTACATACCAGGCATTTCAGCAGTTTCCCCGCCCACCAGCGAGCATCCGGCGAGGTCACAGCCAGCGCCAATGCCCTCGACCACGTCGACAGCGGTGTCTACATCCAGGGCACCAGTGGCGTAGTAATCGAGGAAAAACAAAGGCTCTGCGCCGGTTACGATCAGGTCGTTTACACACATGGCTACCAGGTCTATGCCGATTGTATCGTGCACACCCATTTCCATCGCCAGTCGGAGCTTGGTACCTACTCCGTCAGTGCCCGATACCAATACCGGTTGCTTGTAGCCCTCGGGAATTTCGCACAGGGCGCCAAAGCCGCCAAGCCCCCCGAGTACTTCGGGGCGGCGAGTACGTTTGGATATGCCTTTTATCCGCTCGACCAGGGCATTGCCCGCGTCGATGTTGACGCCGGCGTCTTTGTAACTAAGGCTTGGTTGACTGTTTTCGTTGCTCATATGACCCAAATCCAGCGGCTTGTGGTGAGTAGTGGGAAGCGGCGTATTCTAGCCTGAATGAGGAACAAATACAGCAATCGGGAACAAATCCATTGTGCGATTTATGCCTGTGCCTGTTGTTGCGCTCCGGTGCTGCTACAATACGTTTTCTGAGGGAGTCACAACGGGGATACGGAGTGCTGAAGCATTCGCTACAGAGTATTATTTTCTTGCTACTAGGGCTGAGTGTGAGTCTTGCCAGTCACGCTGTAGTGGTCGAGGACTTGTATAGCGCTGACATATTGGTTCCCGACAAAGGACAGCAGGCCCTGTCTGCTGGTGCCCGTGAGGCCCTTTCGCAGGTGTTTGTGAAAGTCTCTGGAAGTACAGATGTTCTACAAAACCCTGTGCTCGTTTCGGCACTGGGCAACTCGAGAAGTCTGGTTCAACAATATGCTTATATAAGTCGGGACGCCGATTCGGGCGGGTTTTTGGCGCGCTTTGAGTTTGATGAGGCTGTGATTTCAAATTTTATTATGCGCTCCGGCGCTCCGCTCTGGACAGAGAATCGACCGGCGGTGCTGGTGTGGATGGTTGTTGAGGGGGCCGGCGGTAAACAGTTTTTGAACAACGAGACCTCGCCCGAAATGGTTGCACAGATTAGCGCTGAATTTGCCCGCCGCGGTGTGCCCGCCCAATTTCCATTATACGACCTGAATGATGCCGCCCTGGTTACGGTGGAGGATGTATGGCGCTTGAATTCTTCAGCGCTTGTGGCCGCCAGTGCGCGTTATGGTGCACGAGATATTTTGGCGGGTCGGCTGGCTACGCTGTCTAGCGGTGGGGGTACGGGTGACTGGAGCTATTTGTACGGAAGCTCGAGAATTGACCGATCCATACGTGCGGGAGATTCAGAGGCATTTTTGCTGGCGGGTGCTTCACTGGTGGCCGAGGAGATGTCCAGTCGCTATGCAGTTGCACCTACCGCAGCAAATTCCGACGGAATAAAGGTGCTGGTTACAGGTGTTTCCAACTACAGCGATTATGCCGATATCGTTTCCTGGTTGGAGGGCTTGGAGTTAATTGAGTTTGCCAATGTAGAAACCATTCGTGGCGATACACTTCACTTTAATCTCGTCGCCCAGGCGGATGCAGGGCAATTGGCGACAATTATAGAGCTGAACAAGAAACTGGTACCGGTGCGCAGCAATGACGCTTCGGTTCAATTGAGTTACCAATGGAAAAAATGACAGAAGATAGCGTCGATACTGTCGCTGAGGTGATCACCCGGTGGCCCTTTGTTCTGGCCGTTGCGGTTTTTGTTGGCTTTGTTTTTTACTTGCTGCAACCTGTTCTTTTCCCGTTTGTCTTCGGTGCCCTCATTGCTTATCTGGGTGATCCATTAGTCGATTTTTTTGAACGTCAACGTGTGAATCGCACTCTGGGTGTTGTTTTGGTTTTCGTTATCTTCTCCGCAATATTAGTGGCCAGCACTTTATTTATGGTGCCCTTGTTATTGGATCAGCTGGATTCGTTTATTCGAAAAATACCCCAGTTTTACAATTGGGCTATTCAGGTAGTGGGCCCCTGGTTGCAGGAGCGTTTTGGGCTGGAGGCAGGGTTAATACCCCAATTGGACTGGTCTAGCCAGCTGGCAGATAACTGGCAATCTGTTGGCAAGATGATGGCCCAGACTGGCAAGCAGCTCACTGGCTCGGGCTTGACCATTGTGGCGAGCCTGGCAAACCTGGCGCTGGTGCCCGTCGTCGCCTTTTACCTTATGCGCGACTGGGATATTTTAATGGCCAAAATGCTCAGCATAATGCCAGTGGCGTGGCAGAAAAACACCGCGATGATGGTGGGAGAGGCTGACGAAGTTGTAGGTGCCTTTCTGCGCGGACAAGTTATTGTTATGGCTGCTCTGGGCGTGATTTATGGCACAGGGTTGTGGATAGTAGGTGTTAAAATGGCTCTCTTGCTTGGCCTGATCGCGGGACTGGCAAGCCTTGTACCTTATCTGGGTTTCATTGTGGGCATCATTGCTTCGCTCATTGCGGCTTATCTACAGTTTCACGATTGGAGCGTGATGTTCTGGGTGGTCGTGGTGTTTGGTGTGGGGCAGGCTATCGAGAGCATGGTACTGACCCCGGTTCTGGTCGGGGACCGCATTGGCCTGCATCCTGTAGCGGTTATTTTTGCGCTTATGGCGGGTGGGCAGCTGGCAGGTTTTGTCGGCGTAGTGGTTGCGCTGCCGGTAGCCGCAGTCTTTGCTGTGTTCGCCAGGCACGGTTTAAACCGGTACCAGGCTAGCGAAATCTACGACAGTAAAGGCGGTCAAGACGCTGGGGGCGAGAGCGACTGATGCCTGCACAGCAACAACTCACGCTCAATGTACAACTGCGTGATGATGCCACCCTGGAGAATTTTTTAGCTGCCGATAGAGCTCAGGCCGCGCTTAGCGCTGTGGGCGATCAGCTGAGCCCCGGCGGCGAGCCCTTAATTTATTTATACGGCCCTCCTGACACCGGCAAGTCGCATGTATTGCAGGCGGCCTGCCATCACGCTGGCGCCAAGCCTGCTATGTATCTTCCTTTATCCGAATTGTCTGTGTATCCGCCAGAGCAGGTTTTGCAAGGAGTAGAAGCAATGTCACTGGTCGCGTTGGATGACATTCACGCGGTTATGGGTAATGCGGCGTGGGAGGAGGCGCTCTTTCACCTGTTTAATCGTGCCAGAGAAAATAATTGTCGCCTACTAGTGAGTGCGCAAAGTTCGCCTCGAAGTCTACGCATGGACCTGGCAGATTTACGCTCTCGCCTGTCCTGGGGTTGCGTGTTTCAGCTGCACACTCTCGATGATGCTGACAGGCAATCGATTTTGCGCTTCAGGGCTCAAAAGCGAGGTTTGGATTTGCCTGTTGAGGTAGCGAGTTATATTAGCGACCGCGGCCCGCGAACACTGGTTGATCTGCTCGATTTGCTGGACCAACTGGACAATGCCTCCCTGGTAGAAAAGCGTGCGCTGTCTATTCCCTTTGTAAAAAAGGCGCTTAAATGGTGAAGGTGTTTTTCAGCGACACGGATTAATTGACCTGAAACGAATCGGCATCCAAGTGAAAGGGAAACTTCTCTCGGTAAAGCAGTAGCTCCTGCGCGTTCAATACTACCTGGGCGCTCTCGCGCTGGCTCTTCATATCATGCAAAACGTCACCGGTACCCGCAATTGCCAGACTGTCTCCACTGTACTCTAGCCCATTGGCATCGCTGCCTACCCTATTTACGCCAACAACACAGGACTGGTTTTCGATGGCTCGGGCGATGAGCAACTGACGCCAGTGGACACTGCGAACAGCAGGCCAATTAGCCACATAAAGCAGCAAGTCATAGTCGCCACAATTGCGACTGAATACGGGAAAACGCAAGTCGTAACACACCTGCAAATTAATGCGCCAGCCGCGCCAGTTTACAATGACGCGTTTTTGTCCGAGCTTATAGTATTTGTTTTCACCTGCCATACGGAACAAGTGTCGTTTGTCATAAAACTCCACCGCATCCGGGGTGACAAACAACATGCGATTGAAGACATCGCCATCCACTTGCACCGCTATGCTGCCGGCAATGGCGCAATTGTACGTTTGCGAGAGGGATTGCAGCCACTGTTCAGTGGCGCCACCGGGGTGCTCGGCGTTTCTAATTGCATTCATTGAAAACCCGGTCGTGAACATCTCGGGTAGCACGATCAGATCTGTTGTCTGGGGAAGTGCCTCAATATGCTTCTGAATCTGGAGACGATTGTCCTCGGGGCTTTCCCACGCGAGCTCACATTGAATTATGGTGACCGATAAATTTTTCATGTCTAGAGTTTGCATAGAATGTCTGCTGCCTTCAACAGTACCTCGTCATTTTTTGCAAAGCAAAATCGCAGCTGTGTTTGCGCCGTGGGCTCTGCGGAGAATACAGACATGGGAATAGAGGCCAGCTTATGCTCGCAAGTCCAGTGTTCGGCAAGTGTTGTATCCAGCTCAGAACTAATGGCACCGTAGTCCAGCACTTGAAAATAAGTGCCGGCGCTGGGTGTGAGCTTGAAGCGAGATCTTTTGAGCGCGGTACAAAACAAATCTCGTTTGCTCTGGTAGAACGAGGCCAGGGTGCCAGCATAGCTGGGCTCATTTTCTATAAACTCAGCGATTGCGAGCTGTATAGGTGTTACAGCTACAAAAGCAACATACTGATGCACCTTGCGCATTTCTGCTGTGAGGTGGGGCGGAGCCACACAGTAACCGGTTTTCCAGCCCGTTACGCTGAAGGTTTTTCCAAACGAATAAATGGCGAAGCTTCGCTCTCGCAATGCCGGGTACTGCAGCACACTGTGGTGCTGGGCATTGTCGAATACCAGATGCTCGTACACTTCATCGCTCACTACCAGTAGATTGTGTTGTTCTGCCAGACGCTGCAGTTCAAGTAGGTCAGCATGAGCCAGGGTGCTGCCACTGGGGTTGTGAGGGGAATTGATAATAATCATGCGGCAACGTGGGCTTATGTTGGATTCAACACGATTCCAGTCAATGGAGAAACACTCTGGTGTCAGAGGAATGTGTAGAGTATTTCCTCCTGCCAGTGTGACGGCCGGCTCATAGCAGTCATAACAAGGATCGAAAACAATCACCTCGTCACCCGGATTAATGCAGGCTGTAATTGCGCAATAGATAGCTTCTGTAGCGCCCGGTACTACGGTTATTTCTGATTCCGGATTACAGCTCACCCCACGATAACGCAATATCTGTGCTGCGATTTTCTCGCGCAAGGCTGGCATTCCTGCCAAAGGCGCATACTGGTTGTGACCGTCCATCACTTGCTTGCCCAGCGACTCCAGCAGAGCCCGGGGCGCATCAAAATCGGGAAAGCCCTGTGACAGGTTGATTGCTCCATGGCGGGTGGCCAGCGCTGACATGATGCTGAAAATGTTCGTTCCAACCTGAGGTAGCTTACTTTGCAGTGTGATTTCGGGCATGTTGTTTTGTGACCTTAAAGCTGTGTGTCCAGAGGTAGTTCGGTGCTGTTTTTGATTTCTGTCACAGCCATGTGTGAGTGCAGTTCGCGAATGGCGGGGCTCTCTGTGAGTGTGTTGCGTACAAAATCTTCGTAGTGGCGGATATCCCGGGTCACTATTTTTAGCATGTAGTCCCAGATGCCGGTCATTGTGTAGCATTCCACAACTTCGGGATGGCGGACAATGTCCTGTTCAAATGCCATCAGGTTTTGTCTGCCTGTGCCGGTGAGGTTTATGGTGGCAAACACAACCACATCCATTCCCATCACAGTCCTGTCCAGCAGGGCCACTCTTTTAGTGATCAGGCCTTCCTGTTCGAGTCGGTTGATACGCCTCCAGCAGGGTGATTGTGAAATGTTGAGTTGCTCGGAAATGGCCGCGGTGCTCATGCTGGCATCTTTTTGTAGCAGTTTGAGTATGTCGAGATCGAGCTTGGTCAATTTCGGGGTCAAAATAACCTCTTAGCTTCTTCAAAGTGAAATAATTATGCGTATATAGCCATATATACCGGCCAATTAAAATAATAATGCCTATACTTTTGCGTAATAATTCCTGTTTTTCAAAATCCGGCGGCTCTTTATGAACAATGATAATAACGCGTTGAAATCTACGGTCTCTCTCGATGACAAATATGCCCTGGATACGACCCGCGCCTATATGACCGGTATTGAAGCGCTGGTGCGCCTACCCATGCTGCAGCATCAACGAGATCAGCAGCGAAATTTGAATACGGCGGCTTTTATTTCCGGTTATCGGGGCTCCCCGCTGGGTACGGTTGACCAGGCTATGTGGAAGGCAAAGCCTTGGCTTAAAAAGCACAATGCATTTTTTCAGCCGGGGGTAAACGAAGATCTGGCCGCTACGTCGGTTTGGGGGAGTCAGCAAACTAATTTGTTCGAAGGGGCTAAATACGATGGTGTGTTTGGCATGTGGTATGGCAAAGGTCCTGGGGTCGATCGCTCTATGGATGTGATCAAACATGCCAACGCTTTTGGTACGTCGAAGTTCGGTGGCGTGTTGGCGGTTGCTGGAGATGACCACGCCTGTAAATCTTCAACCTTGCCCCATCAATCGGAGCATATGTTTATCGGCGCATCGGTGCCGGTGTTGTGCCCTGCCAACGTGCAGGAAGTTCTGGACCTCGGCATTTATGGCTGGGAGCTTTCTCGCTACAGTGGCTGCTGGGTCGGGATGAAAGCCATTACAGAAAATATGGATTCGGCGATTTCCGCTGATATAGACCCTAATCGCATCCAGATTGTAATGCCTGAAGATTTTGAGATGCCAGAGGGGGGTGTGCATGGTCGTTGGCCTGACAAACCTCTTGAGCAAGAGCTACGGCTTAACAAATATAAAATTTACGCGGCCCGCGCTTTTGCGCGTGCCAATCGTCTCAACCGTATCGTCGTTGATAGTCCGCAGCCACGTTTTGGTATCGCGACCAGTGGGAAGTCCTATCTGGATGTGATGCAGGCGCTGGAAGATATGGGGATAACAGATACGGTTGCTGCCGAAATTGGCCTGCGGGTTTACAAGATTGGCATGAGTTGGCCGTTGGAGCCGGCTATGACCCATGAATTTGCCGAAGGTCTGGAAGAAATTTTAGTAGTCGAAGAAAAGCGTTCGGTTATCGAAGACCAGCTTATGGGCCAGTTGTATAACTCTCCGATAAAATCGCGCCCGCGTGTTTTTGGTGAGTTTGACGAAGACGGCCGAGACTTACTGCCCAATGTTTCTGAACTAACACCAGCTATGATAGCGCTGGTTATCGCCCAGCGTATAGGACGCTTCTATCAGTCACCAACGATGGACGAGCGAGTGAAGTGGATAGAGCAGAAGGAAGCCTCACTGGCTATTCCTCGAGATAGTATAGAGCGAGTACCGCATTTTTGCTCCGGTTGTCCACACAACACATCCACTAAAGTGCCAGAGGGTAGCCGCGCGATGGGCGGCATCGGTTGCCATTACATGGCCACCTGGATGCCGGACCGTGAAACTCACACTTTCTCGCAGATGGGCGGAGAGGGCGCCGCGTGGATTGGGCAAGCTGAATTTACCGATACCCAACACGTGTTCCAGAACCTGGGAGACGGCACCTATTTTCACTCTGGCCTGCTGGCTATTCGTGCGGCTGTCGCCTCCAAAGTGAACATCACCTACAAAATACTCTACAACGATGCGGTAGCGATGACGGGCGGACAGCCGATTGACGGCCACTTAAGTGTCGAAGATATGATCTTACAGGTTAGCGCCGAACGCGTTCGACGCATTGCTCTGGTCAGTGATAACCCCGATCACTGGCGTGGCCAGTTTCAGGCAATTTCCGGCTATACACTACATCATCGGGATGAGATGGATGCCCTGCAAAAAGAACTGCGGGAATATGAAGGCACTTCGGTCATCGTGTACGAACAGACCTGTGCTGCAGAAAAACGTAGACGCAGGAAGAAGGGCCTGATGGAAGACCCGAAAAAACGTTTGTTTATTAACGATGCTGTGTGCGAGGGTTGTGGCGATTGCAGTATTAAGTCCAACTGCTTGTCTGTACTACCAAAGGAAACGCCCCTGGGTCGCAAGCGTAAGATAGATC
>JADGEN010000239.1 GCA_016744355.1 Halieaceae bacterium | reverse complement strand
ATTTCTCAGATGTGACAACTACCACTGCCGCAATGTCCACTCTGGAAAACCTCCAGCGTGTAACGAGAGTTATCATGCGCACACCGAAACCGGTAATAGCCGTTATACAGGGCTATGCACTGGGCGCCGGTTGTGAATGGGCTATGAACTGCGATTTGCGGCTTGTGGCTGAGGGCGCAAAGTTCGGTTTTCCCGAAACCAAGTGGGGATTTACGGTGACCAATGCCGGCACCAAATTGCTGCCTTCTATTATCGGCCTTGGGCGGGCCAAAGAAATGGTGTTCTGTAATCGATTGATTGATGCGGCCACCGCGCTGGACTGGGGGCTAGCTACACAGCTTGTTCCAGAAAATATGTTGGATGAAGCCTTGGATACGTTGATCAAGAAGCTTACCAGCAATTCAACGCTTGCTCTGGGATTATCCAAACAGGCACTCAATCAGGGGCTCACACAGAGCTACGAAAACGTCCTTGCCTCCGAGTTGCGCGATGCGGCAATTTGTGCTGCGGCTGGCGAGTTTGAACAACGTATTGCGCAAGGGTTTAAAGAGTCATAGCGCTAAGAGAAATTAACGTAGAGGTCTGTCACACTATGTCACAATTCACAGGCGATGAAGCCCGGACCAGATCTGGGATACCAATTGAAGCCTACTACCCCCCCGATGGCGCCAGTGGCAGTGAGGGTATAGAGATACCGGGTGAATTCCCTTACACACGCGGTCGACATCGCCCACAAACGGCGAATGGTCGTTGGATACAACGAGAATTATCAGGAGAAGGAGGACCCGAGCGATCGAATGAGCAGCTGAAATATCTATTAGGCAAAGGGCAAACAGGACTGGACTTCATTGGCGATGCACCAACCCAGTCCAATTTGGATCCGGATCACCCTCACGCAAGACATACCGTAGGCACGCAGGGGGTCTCAATTTGCAACAAGCACGATTACCTAAAACTACTGGACGGTATCCCTATTGATAAGGTATCTGTCTCCAGTTCTGTCCCCCCTATATCTACCATTGCTGGCCTCTATCTGGCCGCTAAGCATTACGGTATTGATCCTGCCTCTCTTAGGGGCTCCGCCATACAAATACCACTTTACGGAGAAGACTGTTCTTATGCCTACATGCTGCCTTGTAGCCTGCGAGTTCGATTGGCGGTAGATAGCATTGCGTTCTGTGCGGAGAAAATGCCGAAATTTCATGCCTATATTGAGGATACCTATTTCTTCAGCGAATCCGGTCTCAATGCTGTCGAAGAGATGGCATTGGGTTTTGTTGAGATACGTCACTTAACAAGAAAGCTACTTGAACGCGGTGTCAATGTCGATGCTTTTGCGCCTCGCATCGGAATCCTCGTTAACTGCAGTATGGATTTCTTTGAGGAGATTGCCAAGATCAGAGCGAGTCGGCGAATTTATGCAAAAATGATGAAAGGAGAATTTGGTGCACAGGATCCGCGCTCAATGTCGGCAGTATTTACCAGCCACACATCAGGACTTACTCTGACGGCACAGCAGCCGGCAAATAATATTGTACGTGGAGCGGTGCAGGGGATGGCGCTTGCACTTTCAGGGTGCCAGGCGATTGAAATATCGGCATTCGATGAGGCTTTCCGAACACCTAGTGAAGCTGCCCATCTGGTTGGCTTGCGTACACAGCAGATTATTGACATTGAAACCGGAGTGTCAGCGGTTGAAGACCCTTTAGGGGGTTCCTACTATGTAGAGGCACTCACCGATACGATGGAGAATCGGATATGGAATATGATTCGTGAAATAGAGAGCGCAGGTGATCCGGAGGTTCTGTCCGAAGAAGGCTATTTCCGAAATATATTTCATCGTGGAATGGAGCAGCATCACAAAGCGCTGCAGAGTCAGGAGAAAAAGGTGGTTGGAGTTAATGTACATACTTTGCCTGAAGAACAGGACACCCTGCTTAGAGACATAGTCGAGGGTAAAATTGACCCCTATTACGATAGAATCAAAGAAATAACCCAATTCAAACTCGATCGAAATCATCAGAAAACCGCAGAGTCGCTTCGAGCATTGAAAGCTGCGTGTCAGGATGAAACGGAAAATCTCATGCAACACATAGTCAATGCATTTGATGAAGACGCTACTGTTGGAGAAATCACAGGGACAATGCGACTGGCCGCAAACATGCCTTTTGATACACTTGGCTGCGTGGAGGCGCCATTCGACTTATGACTTTACAAAATACAATTGACCCTATTCGAGTATATGTGTGCATGTTGGGAATGGATCAGCATGAAAACGGCGCTATCGCGGTTTCCCGTATTTTGCGCGATGATGGAATGGAGGTTATCTACGGAGGAAAATTCAATACAGTTGACACTATTATCAGAGCGTGTGAGCAGGAAGATATAGATATCATTGGGGTAAGTGCGCATTCCTGGGA
>JADGEN010000238.1 GCA_016744355.1 Halieaceae bacterium | reverse complement strand
CCAGTACTGTCTATGAGTAGCGCAGCAACCGCAGGGCCTACAGCGAGTGACGCAGGAAAAGTGACAGCCAGGCCCGTTAGAAGCTTGCCACTATCGTCTGAAACGGCTATTGCCGCAGTAATATAAGGTAAAAATAAGTACCACCCGAAATTGAATAAGCAGGCTGCGACAGTAAATAGTGTTGCGCTCCCCGATCGGATAAGCAGAGAAGTTGCTGAGGCAGAAACAAGTAAACTTACTGTGATGGGAATCGAGCGGCCTAGCTTATTCCCCAGCAGAATCGCCACTCCTGACCCAGCAATTCCTGCGATCAAACTAACAAAGAGAGTGTATGCCACCATCTCCTGATCGATACCCCAAGAGTCACCCAGACGCTCAAGATATACCCAAACTGCTGTCTGACCGCTGTAATAGACAAACAGACCAAATAGACAGAGCAAACCGAGAACGAACCGCCGGGACGCAGTCTGTTGGCCATCCGGTTTACTATCCGGATCACGTCCGGCGGGATAAAATTTAACTGTAGTGAGCAGCAACACTGCAAGCAACGCCCAAAGCAGGAAAATCGCTTTGATTCCGCCGCTGGCGATCAACACGGGGAAGGCGATCATGCCCAGCGCTCCAAGCAACAACTGCACAACCGTCCACAGACCGTAGACCCGATCAGGATCGCGCATCAGGGCGATGACCTGCATTGTCATCGTCATCAAAATACCAGAGCCAAACCCGGTGATAAACCTGGCCATGACAATGGCAGAAACGCTGTCTACAAACAGAGACAGTGCGTTGCCCATTGTCATTAGTAGCAATGCTAGCGTGACGATTTTTCGCCAGTTACGGCCCAACAGCGCGAACAAAATAGCGGCCCCTGTGGCGAAACCGAACAACTCTGTCGACAGAATAATCCCGGCACGTGCTTCGGAGACGCCAAGTTCTGTAATGTATTCACCTACCAGAAGTGGCCCAAGCAGGAGAGCTAGGAGTGCTATTCCAGATGCTACAACTACACTGAAGATGGTCATAGCATTATCAACGTCAGGATTCGACAGACTCTGTTGATGTATTTTTTGCTCGACGGTAGAAATGGGTATGGCCTCCCCAACTTGCTCTAGTATGCCTAACTGTAACAAATATTTGGCTAAGCAAAGATGTGCAAAGTGGGCCTACTGTGTGTGAAAACAGGCCAGTTTTTCGACCACTACGTAAAATAAAGCCACCAATATTAGCCTGAGGCACTTAGAACGATTCTATTGCAGAAAAGTCATCTAACGTCGATTCTTGCGGTAAGCTGTAGGGCTCTCGTCAGTCCACTGCTTGAAAGCATGCCGAAAATTGGATGTTTCGGAGTAACCTAATAGGAAAGAAATTTCGTCTACCGAAAGATCTGTACCGCACAAATAGTCGATTGCGAGCGCTTGCCTTACTTCGTTCAGTACCGATCGGAAAGAAGTATTTGCGTTTGTTAAATGGCGTCGTAACGTTCTAGAGCTCATACACAAAGCTGATGCAACTGCATCGACATCTCGTCGGTCACAGGGGCTTTCGTAAATTATTTTTCGAACCCTGTCGACAATGTCGCCACTGCTACCTAAACGTTCCAGTAACTGGCGGCACTTTTCCTCGCATATACGTTCTGTCTCGGGATCTGCGTACTTTAGTTTTCGGTTAAGCTCTGACGCTTCAAACCGCATTTCAATAATATCCTGATCAAAAAGAACAGGGCACTGAAAGAGATCCTCATAGGCTTCGTAACCAGAAGGACGCGGATAGTCCAGCCGAAGTTCCTGAATTTTAAACTTGCCGTCACTCAAATGCCGACAAAGCGTGTAGTTTC
This sequence comes from Halieaceae bacterium, assembly GCA_016744355.1. Classification (GTDB taxonomy): domain Bacteria; phylum Pseudomonadota; class Gammaproteobacteria; order Pseudomonadales; family Halieaceae; genus JBALVT01. The sequence goes on along the minus strand of JADGEN010000238.1, from coordinate 597 downwards.
CGCTTATCATCTCTTCAATTGCAACTCGACGACCAGGACCCTTTAACAAAACATCCAGGGAAATCCATCGCACGCACCCACCATCGACCTGCATGATTTGCCGCGCTATCGGACCCGCCACGTCAAAATACTGATTGAAGATACGAATCGCATGGCCAAGATAGGCAGCAGTCTGCATGGCATACCCCCAAACACCATGGTGATGTGGCTTAATCTGCTGACCCTGTAGCAACCCGATTGTGGGATAGCGGCATACCTGCGCAATATTGGCGTAGATACGAATCTGTTGCGTAACGGTCATCAAGTTCTGTGGATCAGCTAGGTCCACAGGTGAAAGACCCGTGCCGTCAAGAATTTCTGCGGCCTGGACACCGTGCTCCGCTAATACATCAAGAAAAATCCTGGCATAGATAACTGGCTCAATCTGGGCATTCAAATCGAACCGCGGTTCAATTTCTGGATCAATTATATGAAGGTTAACGTTCTTTTGCTTAAATTCATCTTTTAAACTTGTAAGTCTAACACCACCTTTGCCAATCCTTCCATCTAAACCAGAAACAAAAGTTTTTACATTTAGTTTTTGTATGAGTATATTAG
>JADGEN010000237.1 GCA_016744355.1 Halieaceae bacterium | reverse complement strand
TCTGGAGGCNATCCATGCCATGCACGATGAGCAGCCCAGCGTAAAGAAGAATGCCGAGGTGAAGCCCTTCCAGCCAGAACCTATTCCGTCGCCCACGAACCTGTTACGCCGCGCATATATTAATCGTTTGAAGTCACCTTCACGCTGGATTAAGGCCATTAAAGCTGTCGCACCGATGGCGGGGCGACTGCGTAAAGGGTTTAAGGAGAATCGCCTGTCGCCGATCAATGCGCGGCACAGCACACGCTTCAATGGTGCCATATCACCTCATCGCGCCGTGGAGGCCTGCTTTTTTGACCTCACTGAAGTTAAGGCAATGCGTCGCAGCGTAGAAGGTGTAACCATCAATGATGTATTGGTAACCGTTGTTGCTGGAGCCATGCGTAAATACCTTGAAAGCAAGGGCGAACTACCTATTTTCTCTCCTATGGCGATGATTCCCGTGAGCTATCGCGACGAGTCGGAACGTGACGCGGGGGGCAATCTTGTTACCGCCATGAGCTTGGCCATACACAGTGAGATTGAAGACCCGCTGGAGCGCCTACACAAGGTTCATCAGGAGTCGCTGTCTTCCAAGGCCTATACCGAGGCCATCGGTGCTCGAACCAGTCTGGATTTAGCACAAATTATCCCACCTCAAATCGCCTCACTTGCCTTTATGCGAGGCGGCACCCAGCTCATGTTCGCCACCGGTACGTCGGCGCCTGTCAACACGGTGATAACCAATGTAGCGGGATCTCAGAAGCCACTGTATTTGTGCGGCGCACAGATGGTCGCTTGTGCGGGACTTGGGCCTATTATGGATAGTGTTGGCTTATTTCACGCTATTATGAGTTGTAACGGCACCATCTCAATTGCGATCAATGCCTGCAGAGATATGCTACCCGATCCAAAGTTCTATGCGCAGTGTATACAGGCATCCTACGACGAGTTACGCGAGGCAACTCTGGGTAATGAGAAAGCCGCTTCTTAATCGCTAGCCCTTGCCGAACCCTGCGTACTCCCGTAGATTGTGCCAAACACTTGTAAAGCTGCATATACTTTTACTATGGACTTCGAACCTACATTGTCGCCCCGTTTCGTGGCGTATGTGCGTGACTATCTCCTGGATCGTGAGGTCGATCCCGACGCGGTGTTTTCCAAGTGCGGAATCCCCAATAAGGATGGTGAAGATTACGACGTTCCCATACCCGTTCATCAGATAGCCCAGCTGCTCGAACTGGCTGGTGAGGCAACCGATAATCCCCGTATGGGCATGAATATGGGGCAGCAATATCACTACGAAGCCGGCAGTCTCCTAATTATGGCCGTTCTCGCCGCCCCAAATGTGGCTGCTGGTCTTAAATGCCTGAATCAGTATGACAAATATGTCGATACCGGCATCACCACTTCATTCAATTTCGATAGTGCAACAGCGCAATTTAGCACGCGTATAATGGCCCCTGAAAGTATCAAGCTCGATCACCTAAATGAATACCTGATGACTTTTCTTGTGCGGACTCTCAATATTGCAACGCGTAAAAATATGCCGTTGACACAAGTCTCGCTGCGCCATAAAAGTGAAAGAAATGCCAAGGCCCTGGAGGCCTTCTTTGGTGCACCGGTGAAGTTCTCCCAGACAAGCAATAAACTTTACTTTGACCGTAGCTACTTGCAGCAGCGTTTTCTTTCCAGCAATGGCCTGTTGTTCGATGTGTTGACCAATGCTCTGGATACCTATTTTTCGCCATCTGCCGAGGCCAGCGAGTTTGTCGATCGGGTATCGCGCGAGATTATCCGCTGTGGCCCGGACGAATCTCCCACCGCTGAGATTATTGCCCAACGGCTGGCCATATCACCACGTACTTTGAGGCGAAGGCTCGCGGAAGAAGACCACAGTTTTCAAGGGGCTAAAAATTTGGCCAGGGAAAAACGCGCCAAGTACTACCTGGGGCACACCAATATGTCGTTGTCGGAGATTTCCTTCGAGCTTGGCTATTCTGAAATGAGCGCATTTAGCCGCGCTTTTCGCACCTGGAGGGGCGTCACGCCTCAGGCTTACAGAGAAGGCGTCAAAAAACTATTCCGAGCTTGAATTAATGCAGAGTGAGCGTCACCGGTGTCAAGTTAATGACCATAATTGTCAATACCGTTGAGTCGAGATTGCGTAGGATGGCTCAGACCAGTATTAGGTAAATACTAACTCAGTGGAGTGTGACTATGGGTAGCCAACAAAATGGCAATCTGTTTGAAGTGTTTTGTTCCCGGTTCCCGGCGGATCTCAGCACTACATTATTGCTAACAGGCGAGGGCGAGGTATACACCTATGCCGACTTGCTATGTGAATCTGCACGTATGGCCAATTACCTGACCGCTCTGGGTGCCAAGCCCGGTGATAGAGTTACGGTACAGCTCGAAAAGTCACCGCAGGTACTTTTTCTTTACCTTGCATGCCTGCGTGCAGGC
>JADGEN010000236.1 GCA_016744355.1 Halieaceae bacterium | reverse complement strand
GGCTGGAGGATCGCGTTCGTGGTTGTCGGGCTGCCGGGTATCCTCGTGGCATTTATTGTGTTGCTAACAATCAAAGAACCGCCTCGCGGATACTCCGATCCACCCGATACGGCCCCCAAGACACCCGCGCATTGGGCGGAAGCGTTTCATGAGCTCAGAGGCAAGCCGACTTTCTGGTGGATGGCAATAGGTGCTTCTCTGGTTGCCTTTGTGGCTTATGGTCTGGTTAGTTTTCAGGCGCCTTTTTTGGCGCGTGAACATGGCCTTGATGTCAGGGATGCCGCACTCAAATTCGGCGCCCCGCTGGCATTTTTGTCTGCGATAGGTACGTTTCTTGGTGGTTACATCACGGAAAAACTGACACCCCGTTCGCAAACTGCGGTGGCCTGGGTGCCAGCGATCGGCTTGCTGATCGCCGCCCCTGCTTATGTTGGCGCCTTCTATGCCGAGGACCTTAAGGTGGTATTTATTCTGTGGGGTATAGCGTCAGTCTGCCATTACGCCTACCTGGGAGCTCAGTACAATATTGGGCAAGGTGTGGTCAGTAACCGTTCGCGGGCTACGGCAATTGCCATCTTGCTTATACTGGTCTCATTAATAGGTAATGGTCTCGGGCCGTACTTTGTCGGCTTTATGAGCGATTTTTTTATGAACATGCAACTTACCAGTGGCAATGTCGGCGGTGAGCTCACCTCTGTAATGTGTAGGGCGAAAGACATAGAACTTAATGAGTTGAAGCGAGCAGTGTGTGATCAGGCGATTTCAACGGGCCTGAAGCAGTCGATCTCTCTCACAGTGTGTTGGTTTGTGGTTGCCGCCGGGTGCTTCCTCATATCTGCCCGCACCCTCAAACGCGATTTTGTAGCGCAGTTGGCCACCTAGATACCCTTACTCTAATCAGGTAGAAAACAATGGAAATTGCAGAAAGTGTATCAATCCTCTCGGCAGGTATATTTTTTCTCGTGGGGCTGCTCACCGGTATTTGGAAATACAAACAAATTGCCGCGTCGGAGAATGCTGAGGCTCACCCCTATGTTGATATCTGTCATCGGGCCTCGTTACTGTATGCCTTTGCGGCCATTCTGCTCGCAAAGTTTGTTGAGGTAAGCCAGCTTGACAGCACGGTAGAGCTCGTAGCGGTGAGCGTGGTGTTGTTCTACTTTGCCACTGCAATACTTACCTACTTTGTTCACGGGCTGTTACAAGATACAGACAATCAGTTAAGGACGCCGCACCGTCTCGGCAACACAACGGTGCGGCCTGTTTCTATGGCCGTGATGATGTGGTCGCTGATCGTGGCAGAAGTAGGCGGATTTCTCGTGCTATTTTATGGCGTTGTTACCGCGGTATTATAGTTACTGTCCTGCAAGTTGCAGCCCTGTTGAAATTCGACTCATCATTTCAGCAACTTATAAATGTTCATCCAGAAAATTAATCACGCGCTCGCCTACGGACATTCTGGTCGCGTCATCGCCTAGTGTCACCGCGCCAGTAGGATAAAAGTGACCGAAGCCAGGCACCCAGGCCATGTCATATTTCAAATCTGCGCTTTGGGCCACCTTCATCAGGTAGGGCACGCTTTGCAACATGGCATCCAAATCGAATTGCGCCATCAAGATAAGCAGAGCGGGCAGCTCCGGTGAATCGATAGTCTTGGCAAATTTGTAGCCAACTACAGCGGGAGACAGGGAGAAAACGGCGCGCACCGGTGATTTGATGCCATAGGCTGCGTTTAACACCGTCGTTGCCCCGGCCGAATGGCCACCCAGAGCTATGCGCTCGGGATCTACGCCATAGTCACTGGCAGATGCCCTGATTTTCGCCACGGCCTTATCCAGGTCCTGGGCTGCCGACAATACGCCTTGCCCTAAGATCAGGCCGTCATTTTTCGTCAGTTCGGAGAGCCCCATAGCTCGCCTTGCAAAGTTTGTTCTTGCCAGTGCCGCAGCTGGTATCTCTTGTTGCAATGGTTGCAGTAGTGTGGGGTCTGGCGTCGGTCCCGGCACGGGGCCTTCTGGAACGAGACGGTATTCAATAACAAAACAGACATAGCCCAGCGGCGCTAGCAGTTTGGCGTAATCCTGCATGGCGGAATGAACAGCGCCGTCTTCCCTAAAGGGAGCTTGTCGTAGGCCGCCTCGGTGGAAAGCGCCGCCGTGTACCAGTACCACCGCAGGACGTTTCTGTGGGTTTGACTGGGGTGCTGGCATATAAACATCCATAAGTAGGTTGCGCTCAACAACCACTCCGTTTTGGGTAACCTTCCCTTTGCCATATGCGACATTTGGTGTGAATGTAAAGCCAAATTCTTCCTCTGCCTGGGTGTGAGTGCTCAGCAGGGTGAGAAGCATGAGGCTACAGGCCAGTCTGGATAACAGTGTGTTCATCCAATTATTCCTTTATCGAAAAGGGGGTGGTCGAAAGGTGCCAACTTAAACTGCACAATGCAGTGCACAGCATGAGGTAATAT
>JADGEN010000235.1 GCA_016744355.1 Halieaceae bacterium | reverse complement strand
GAGTAGTGTCGATGCCGATATTACGGTCATTGGTGGTGAAACTCGACCGGCCTACGACCGGGTGCATTCGTCAGAGGTGTTTTCAGGCAAAGCACCAGCCGATCTGGCATTGACCAGCCGTGACTACTATAAATCGGTGGGTGTAGCCGCGCACTTTGGCGACCCGGTGGGGCAGATTGATCGCGCTAACAAACAAGTCGTCACTGAGGGCGGGCGTAAGTTCAGCTATGACAAGCTGGTACTGGCAACCGGTTCTTATCCTTTTGTACCACCAATATCCGGCGGTAAGAATAAAAATTGCCTGACTTATCGCACCATAGATGATCTTGGCGAAATTAAAGCCAGGGCAAAAAATGGCAAGGTCGGTGTGGTGGTCGGCGGCGGGCTGTTGGGATTAGAGGCTGCAAATGCCCTGAGCAATCTGGGGCTGCAAACTCACGTCGTTGAATTCGCACCCGGACTTATGGGGGTGCAGCTGGATGACGGTGGCAGCCGTATGTTGCGACGCAAAGTTGAAGCCCTGGGGGTGCAAGTTCACACCAGCAAGGCCACACAGAAAATCGTAAAAGGTGAGTCCTGTCGTATGGCAATGAACTTTGCCGACGAGAGTGTACTGGAGACCGACCTGATCGTGTTTTCAGCCGGCATTCGCCCCTTCGACCAGTTGGCAAAACAGGCCAAACTGGACGTCGGCGAGCGTGGTGGAATCGTTATTGATTACAATTGCCGCACCAGTGATTCAGACATCTATGCTATCGGTGAATGTGCATTGTTTGGCGGAAGAATTTTCGGTCTGGTAGCGCCGGGTTATCGTATGGCCGAGGCAGCTGTTTCACAATTTACCGGTGAAAATATCGCGTTTCAGGGCGCGGATATGAGCACCAAGCTCAAGCTTATGGGTGTGGATGTTGGTTCTATAGGAGATAGTCACGGCACAACAGAGGGCTCGATCGCGTTTGTCTTTAGTGACGAACGCGAGGAAATTTACAAAAGGCTGGTGGTAAGTGGCGATGGTAAAACCTTACTGGGAGCAGTTTTAGTCGGCGACTGCAGCGATTACGATAGTCTATTGCAGTACTACTTAAATGGCATTGAATTGCCCGAAAATCCAGAGAGCCTCATTCTACCGAATGTGGAGGGAGCCCCCATGTTGGGCGCTTCCGCATTACCCGCCAGCGCGACCATCTGCTCCTGTCACAATGTCAGTAAAGGCGACATTGTTGGCTCATTCGATACAGGCTGTTGTTCTTTGGGCGATGTAAAAAGCTTTACCAAGGCCAGCACTGGCTGCGGCGGTTGCACTGCTCTACTTAAATCTGTGGTCGATGACGAGATGGCCAATCGTGGCATGGAAGTCAATACCAGTATCTGCGAGCACTTTCCATTCACACGCCAGGAAATTTACCACCTTGTACGTGTAGGCGACATCCGCACGTTCTCAGACCTGTTGGCGCAACACGGCACCGGCCTAGGCTGCGAGATATGCAAACCAACTGTTGGCTCTATTTTGGCGAGCTGCTGGAACGATTATATTTTGAAAGAAGAGCATAGAGGCTTGCAGGATACCAATGACCGTTACATGGCCAACATGCAGAAGAATGGCACCTACTCCATTGTTCCACGCATCGCCGGCGGCGAAATAACCCCGGATAAACTAATCTGTCTGGGTGAAGTTGCGAAAAAATATGACCTCTACACCAAAGTAACCGGGGGACAGCGTATTGACCTGTTTGGCGCCCGTGCAGAGCAACTACCGGAGATATGGGAGACGCTTATAGATGCCGGTTTTGAAACCGGTCACGCCTACGCCAAGTCTCTGCGCACCGTAAAGTCCTGTGTTGGCAGCACCTGGTGTCGCTATGGTGTACAGGACTCAATGGCCATGGCGATAACAGTTGAAAATCGCTACAAGGGATTGCGCTCCCCGCACAAGCTGAAGTCCGCTGTTTCGGGTTGCACACGAGAGTGTGCCGAAGCGCAGAGTAAAGACTTTGGCATTATCGCTACGGAAACAGGCTGGAACCTGTATGTCTGTGGCAACGGCGGCATGAAACCCCGTCATGCAGACCTCTTTGCCACCGACCTCAATGACGTTGAGCTGCTACAAACCATTGACCGTTTTCTGATGTTCTATATTCGCACAGCAGATCGTTTGCAGCGCACTTCAGTCTGGTTGGACAACCTTGAAGGCGGGCTGGATTACCTTAAAAGTGTGGTGCTGGATGACCATTTGGGTATCTGTGTAGAACTGGACAGTGAGATGGCCCACATCGTTGACACTTATCAGTGCGAATGGAAAACCACTGTCGATAAACCACAGAAATCCAATACATTCTCACACTTCGTTAACAGTAAAGTAACTGATAGCAATGTCGTATTTGTACGAGAGCGCGAACAGATAAGGCCTCCCAGCGAAGACGATGAATCAACTCTCGCACAAGGCATTCTGGCAACTGGATAATACGATTATGAGCACCTGGAAAACGATTTGTAAGATACAGGATATTCCTGCAAACGGCGGTTGCTGCGCGCTTGTAGGGCAACAGCAGGTGGCTATATTCAGGGT
>JADGEN010000234.1 GCA_016744355.1 Halieaceae bacterium | reverse complement strand
GTCGTATACGAGACTTCAGCTAAGTCACAAAGCTCGACAAGGGTGAGGCCTTGTTTCTTTCTTTGCTCTCTTATTAGCCCCCCGATATTTTCCGCTGGCGCTAGATTTGGAGCCATCTCGGCAAGACTCGCTTGCCTTTTGGCCGCTTGGTACTCGGTTCGAATTTCTTCGAGTAGGCTGTCAAAGTTACTCATAAGATATACTCTAAAATATATTATCCTGCGTTTTTATTAATAATAGGTACTTAAAAATATAAAACAAGTGGAATATGTTTAGTTAAGAGTAAATATAGGAACATATGACAATATATACTTTATAGAGTATTTTTTTCCGTAAAGTAGGTGTTATTAAGTATATAGATAGAAATATTCTTACAATAAGTCTCTTTCGGCAATGCCCGTGTTATTCAAGCCCTTGGCTAGGCTTGGGGGTGGTGGTTAGCAGACCATAATTACGTTAGGTTTGTTGAATCCCAGCGCCATTATTACGCAGCCACTTCCTCCAGTCTGACTCGAGCTGCTGCAATCCGCCAGGATAGGCTGCATTCAGCGCTGCAGATGCTGAAAATGGTTTACAGAAATTGGTATGAGCTTGCTGCACGACCTCCTGCATTGCATGCATACCGGGTGCGCCCTGCATTAGAAAATGCATGAGTGACCACGCAGTGGCGTAATTGAGGCTTCGCTGTGGGCCACTCCATTGTGAGCGATCAATTCGAAGGAAGTCGTGGAGTCCAGGTAGGCGACTGTTCTTCAAGCGTTTGAGGTGAGCCTTGTTCGGATAGATTGTACCTCCCTGGCCGCTCACCTCCATGGTTTCAAAATATTCCGCCAGACCTTCGGTAAGCCAGGGTGGCGTAGTTCCTAAATGGCTAGCGGTAATCAGGTGAGATATTTCGTGGAAGGATATCTCTACCGCTCTGTCGGGGCGCTGTGGATAGTACTTTACATAGGCCTCATTTTTGGTGGGTGTGTAAAAGCCATCGACCGGTTTACTTCCAGGTCTGTAATTTGCGCGGAATGCATCGAACCTTGCCGGTCCGCCGATCACACGCAGCTTGATTTTAGCTTGTCTTAACTTATCTTCACCGAGAAAGAAGTGCCATGTGTCGTAGATGCGCTTTGAACCGGCAGCGATCTGTCCCTGGAAAGTAATGGGGAGGGTGATGCCATCTGCTTTGATCTCGTAGGTGAAGTCACGCTTGTTCCCGGCCATGTCGATTACAGATGCAATGTGGCCTGAAGGAGGTGTGTCGGACATGTGGGTTTGCCCTTTTTCGTCTACCCATTTGTAAACAAGGCTGGTACCTGTGTCGCTGCGTGGTTTGGTTTGAGGACGCCCGCATACTTGGTGATCGTTGGTTGTGTGATCGCTGCTGGCCGTGATGGCATTTCTCTCGGGAGCAGAAACGGAGCTCTGACCTGGAGATGTTTGTGATTGGGGAGGATTGTTGCTGCGCTCTGGGCTTGTATCGAGAGTCACTTTTTCCCAAATGCTATCGGTGAACATCTGTAACGCCGCTAGAGGACCTGTTCCAGTACCGGAGCGCAGCCAGAGTGCAGCCCCAATACTGAACGCACAGAGTAGGATGAAGATCATCCATGACCTAAGAGCTTTCAAGATGCTGTCGGCGCCCTTTATCGAGAGTTGATTAGTGGTGTTACTAAATAATATCTTGCTAGTTCGGTCTGGGCGGTGTCAATTAAAAGGTATATATAACTCCATGATTTGAGTGCTGCTGCCGGACTTGACCGACGGATGCCCAATCATAGAAATACGCTTCCTGACACTAAGGCTATAATATAGCCCCATCTCGTAATAGGCCTTAGCGTTTGCCTTCAGACTTACTCACAACAAGACTAGATAGCTTGGACGACAACGATTTGAAATCGCTGATAGTCGGAGGTTTACGGCTGCGTGAGAGTCGGGTGAATGGACTAACGCATACCGAACTAGTGGAGCTCTGTGATCGTGAGCTGCGATCTGCAGCGGGCTTTTCCTCGACGAACCTGATAAGACGCAAGAGAAACCAAAAACTTCCGTATAAACAGCTACTCATTGATGTAGCCGACAGGCTCGCCCCCGGGGCCACTCCTCTTAGCTGGACCCAGTATCGCCTGGGCGATTCTCACCAGGAGGAAGATATCGAGAACCATGTTCTGGCTCTGTTTGAGGAGCGAGCACGTAAGTGGTGGGGTAAGCTATCCGATAGGAAGCGTGCCGGTTTCGTTGACGGAATTAACGCTGTTAAAGAAGGTGCGGCTCCGCTCATAAAGCGACAGGCAGTAGAGAACTTAATCCAGGCTGGACTGGTCACAGGTCTTTCGAAAGTGGCTGCAGGCGGCTTACTTGGTGTCGCTGGTGTATCTCTTGTAGGCCAGATGGGCTGGTTGATACTCGTTCAAACAGTGGGCTGGATGGCGGGCATCAAAATTGCCGTTTTTGGTGTTGGTGGTTATGGGACATTTGGTGGTGCTGTTACAGCCACGGGAGTCACTGCTATTGGAGCGGTTGTGGCTTTGCCAGGCTTGGTGCTGTTAGTGGATGGCCCTGCGTACCGCAAAACTGTGCCCACAACAATTATGCTATTGGCAAAAACTAGGCTGGATAACTTAACTC
>JADGEN010000233.1:432-2643 GCA_016744355.1 Halieaceae bacterium | reverse complement strand
CCCCGATACCTTTTGGTGGAGGGTTCATGGACAATTTGTATTTACCCTTGAACACAGCACTGCTGCCGGCCAACTCATAGCCGATGGCCTTGGAGTCGGCATGTACTTTTTCCGTCTTTCCGGTCAACACCGACCACATACTAGTGCCATCAGGCGCGTTGATTTTGTTGCCTTTGTAAGTATCGCCCGGCATCTCTACGCCGGTGACTTCGAGAATGGTCGGGTAGACATCTTTCACAAATGCGAAGGTGTTACTTCTGCTACCAGCCGGGATTGCTTGGGGATAGCGTACAATTAGTGGTACGCGCAAACCGCCTTCGGTAGAGAAGGTTTTAAAGTAGCTATTAGGCGTGATAGATGCTGCGGCCCAACCAGGGCCATAATCAGCATATGAGCCCTTCTGCCCCATCGTGGAGTAGTCGCCCTTATAGTCTTCCATAGAGCTGTACTTATAGTTTTCTTTATACCAGTCGCGATACTGAGCCTGGGCCGACAGCAGGTTGGGGTCGGCACCGTTATCGGAGAGGAAGATAATCAGCGTGTTGTCCAGCTCACCAGACTCTTTCAGGTAGTCCAACAACTTGCCAATATTGTGGTCCATGTTGTCGGCCATGCCGGCGTAGGACTGCATGCGGCGCGCGTTGAATTTCTTTTCCTCAGGAGAAAGAGCATTCCAGTCCGGTAGTTGCCAGTCTTTGAAGCTGGTTTTATCGAAACTCTGATCCAACTGTACGCTCTCCGGGAAAATACCCATTTCTTTTTGACGCTTGAGGCGACCGTTGCGGGTCTCATCCCAGCCTCCGTCATAGACGCCGTTATATTTGTCGATAAATTCTTTCGGCGCCTGATGCGGGTAGTGCACCGCTTGATACCCTAGCCAGGCAAAAAATGGCTTGTCATTACTACGATTGGATTCGATGTTGTCGATGATGCGCTGGGTATAAAAGTTTGAAGAGAAATAGTCCTCGGTAGGCAGTGACACTGCTTTGCCATTCTCAAAGTAGTGAACGCGCTCATACATGGGCGCGTAAGGTTGCTCCACCCAGTTGTCAGCGCCGCTCTCGACCAGAGTAAAAGAGTTTTCGAAGCCGCGAGCGTGAGGAATGGATTCCGGATTGCCACCCAGATGCCATTTACCGGCCATATAAGTATTGTAACCGGCGTCGCGCATTACAGTGGCAATAGATACTACGCTGTCATTCAAATAGCCTTCATAACCGGGCTTACCAAACTGGTTGTCCGCCATGATCTCGTGCATATTGCCTAGACCTGCCAAATGGTTATCGACTCCACTGATCAACATGGTGCGAGTGGGAGAGCAGGTTGCGCCAACGTGAAAATTGGTGAAGCTGGCACCTTCGGCGGCGAGTCTATCGATATTTGGCGTTTGAATTTCACTGCCGAAAGCGCCGATATCGCTGTAGCCCATATCATCGGCGATCAGCACTAATACATTGGGGCGCCTTGTCTGTGCATCAGGCAGCTGTGAACTGGCGAATGCGAACTGAGTGGCCAGTGTTGCGGTGATGGCAAGGACACTAGTCCATGGTCTTGTATACCTGATCTTCATTAATTGATGCTCCGTGGATGTATTGGGGAATAACAAGATTTGACCACACTCCAGATGTGTCGTCTAATGCATTTATATCATCATATCGAGACCTTAAGCACATAATGATCAGCCATCGTCAGTTGTTTCACGCGCTGTGTCTTCACAAGCAAGGCAATTTTACTCGGGCAGCGATCGAGGCGAATATCTCGCAATCAGCCTTCTCTCGAAGTATCCGGAATCTGGAATTGGATCTGGGTGTCACCCTGTTTGATCGCGATACGACAACTGTGGCTCCGACAACTTACGGGGCGGCATTCCTGCGCGGGGCCCAGACAATAATTGCCGATACGGAGGAGCTCGAGCGGGAAATCCACCTTATGCGCGGACTGGGGGTTGGAAGCTTTTCTGTCGCTATGGGAATCTATCCTGCGGAGGTATCTGGAAATCGTGCACTGGGTAGTATGCTCAATGAATTCCCCAACCTGCGTTACCGTGCCCTCGTAGGGAGCTGGGAAATGGTTAATGCATATGTTTCGAATCGAACCGTAGACTTGGGATTCGCTGCCATCGGTGCGGCTGAACTGGAGGACCATTTATCGGTAAAACGGATCGGACCGCATGAGATGGTTCTCTATTGCCGAAAGGACCATCCATTAGCC
>JADGEN010000233.1:0-422 GCA_016744355.1 Halieaceae bacterium | reverse complement strand
AGTAGGGAGGACCTGGACCAGTTTCCCTTGGTGTCGATCCGCGTACCAGCCAGCCTGGCTGATGCCCTGCCGGGAAAGGCAGAGGTCGATCATAACAGTGGAAATCTGGTGCCCTCTGTGGAAATCGACGATTTCGCCACTGCTAGGACCGTTGTTGGCCACAGCAATGGAATCGGGGCGGCCGTACCTTTACAGATTGAGTCCCAGCTGGCGTCCGGGGAATTTGTTCTATTGAATTACCAAAACCCTTGGATCAAACCGGTTTACGGCTTGATATTCTTGAAAAACCGCACACTAAGCCCGATAGCTGAAGTTTTTATGGAAAAAGTGATCAAGCTAGAGTGGGAAGCAGATAAGAAAAATAAAGCGCTCCTTGAAAAATATCAATGAAAAATCCTCTGCTCGATCACTTTGTAACGCGC
>JADGEN010000232.1 GCA_016744355.1 Halieaceae bacterium | reverse complement strand
GTTTATAGTTGCGCACTGTCTATTCTATGGTTTATCTCGGGGAGACCTAATGGTGTAGAGGGGGAAGTTTATAGCCGTCTATCGAAATATTTTTAAACGATTTATAATTCCTATCTTTTAAATTAACCTGTCGAGGGAATGGAAATAACAATTCTAATTGTAAGCGCAAAATGAACGACAGGGTGGCGTGTTAAATCTTGATGTGCTCAGCGGTGACGCTGCCTGGCAATAGGGCTTCAATATCTCCCACGGTCTGAGCGCTGGGCAACTGAGTGTAGATATACCGGAGATAGGCATACGGTTCCAGGCCATTGGCCTTGGCCGTCTCGATCAGCGAGTACAGATTGGCGCTCGCCTTTACGCCTGGCACCGATGCACTGAAGAGCCAGTTTTTGCGTCCAATGACGAACGGCCTGATTGTGTTTTCAGCCAGGTTGTTGTCGATATTCAATCGGCCATCGTCCAGATAACGAATCAACTTGTCCCACTCGTTGTTCAGGTAGTTCAGGGCCTTGCCGGCCGTACTGCCCGGCAGCACCTGAGGTAGGCTGTCATCCACCCAACGGCGCAGCTTGTCGAGTATGGGCTTGGCGTGGTCCTGGCGGTACGTAAAGCGTTCTTTCGGTGACAACGGCTTGGCCTGCTTCTCCGCGCGGTACAGCTTCTGGATAAGGGTCAATGCATGCTGAGCCTTGCCAGCTTTCTTGTTCTTACCCTGCGATTTCACCGCCTCGCTAAACTTGCGCCGGGCATGCGCCATACAACCCACGTGGGTGAGCTGATTGCTCGCCACCACCTGGTTGTAGCCATCATAGCCATCGGTTTGCAAATATCCCTCAAAGCCATCCAGTAGCCGCAAGGGCACCCCGGCGCCTCGACCCGGCGCATAGTCAAACAGGATGATAGGTTGATCCGGTGGTCCACCGCGCTGCAACCACAGATAGGATTTCGATTGAGCCGATTTATCTTGTTCCTTGAGAACCTGAACCGTGGTTTCATCCATCTGCACAATGTCGTAGGCCAGCAGCTGGTCCCGCATCAGGTTGATCAGTGGTTGTATCAACGTACCGGCCTTGATCATCCAGTTCGCCAGTGTCGCACGGGGAATATCCACGCCGATTCGCTGGAGGATAATCTCCTGCCGGTACAGCGGCAGCGCATCCTGGTATTTGGACACCGTGACATGCGCTAAAAGTCCCGGTGAAGCCAGGCTTTTGGGGATCGGCTGGGGCGGTAATGACGCTGTTTTGATGCACTGGCCACAATTACAGGCGTATTGCTTGCGGATGTGGCGGATCACCTGGATCTTGGCGGGTACGATATCCAGCTGCTCCGAGACGACTTCGCCGACCTCTGCAAGCGACTGACCATCGTGGGGGCACCGCTGATCTTCTGCAGGCAGTTCATAAACAACATCCACGCGAGGTAACGTGTCGGGCAGTTTCTTGCGGCCACGCTTCTTACGGGTATGAGCCGGAACCTCAACGATCTCGTCCGGCTCAGCCTCATCATCGGTCAATGCCTCAACTTCGGCTTCATCAAACAGGCGGATCTGATCCGAGGAAAGCTTCTCGCTGCTGGCTGCAAAACGCAGGGCCAACGCTAGATTAAGTTGTTCTTGTAAGGAGAGAACCTTGGCTGATATGCGTGCGTTCTCTTGTTCAAGATGGGTGTTGCGAGAGGCCTGTTCAGCGACCAATACCTTCAGGGATTCGATGTCGTTGGGGAGCTGATTGGGCGAGGTTTTCATGCCCTGTATTATACCGGGAAGGGACGGAAACAGCCTTATAAAACAGAGGTAAAATGCAATTTATCATGGGGTTTCATGCGACTGATATCGTAGCCATCGAGTAACCAGTTCAACTGCTGAGCACTGAGTGTAACCACCTCACTGTCAGACCGCCGTGGCCAGTAAAAACGTGCTTTCTCCAGACGCTTTTGCCACATGCAAAAACCACTGCGTTCCCAATACAGGATTTTGATCCGGTTGCGGCGCCGGTTACAAAACACAAACAGCTGTTCCGAGAAGGGATCCAGACTGAGAGTATCCTCGACCAATACCGACAAACCATTAATGCCTTTTCTAAAGTCGATGACGTCTCGGCACAGATACACCACTGGCAGATCGCTCGACGGTCGCATCATGACAGCGCGGCCGTCGTGCTCAACACCATGGATAACGTCTTGGCATCAACTTGGCCGGCGAACTCGATGGCGACGCCGTTGGGTAACTGGATGCGCCACTGGCTATCACGGTATGGATGACTACTGGACACTTCGGCTTTCTGGAACCGAGGTGACTGAGGTTGGGACAGCTTATCTTTCTCGGCCAGCGTCTTCCTGGCTGAGTAAAGCGATTTAACGTTGAGACCGTGTTCGCGCGCGTAATCAACTGAGGTTTGGCTGGCACTATCACAGGCTTGGATATTCTTCGCCCAGTATTGCTGACGCTCAGTCAGTGCTGCTACTTTGTTTGAGTCCACTACGCTACGCCTTATCAATCAATGCAGGCAGCGTGCCGTTTTGAATGTTACATGGGAAGGGCGTCGTTCATTTTGCGCTTACTTCTAATTGTTAGGGGCGGCAGACTCCGGTTGGCACTACAAGTGCCCGGTGTATGTAACATCAAGCAGTAAGCATTAGTATGGAC
>JADGEN010000231.1 GCA_016744355.1 Halieaceae bacterium | reverse complement strand
CTCTCAATCCTTATCGCTGGGCTGGCTGCTGGATATATGGTGCTGAGCCAGATCGACGCAACTTGGTGGCTACCGGCAGCGGTTGCAGCAACTATGTGCTGCTCGTTTTTCGTGCAGGCTGGAGAGGGAGCGGTTTTTGCCATGGTGCCACTGGTTAAAAGGCGTATGACCGGTCAGATCGCGGGTATGGCAGGTGCCTATGGCAACGTTGGCGGTGTGGTCTTTCTGACGGTGTTATCTTTCACCGACACGGCGTCTTTCTTTATGATTATAGCTGCGGCCGCCGCGCTGTGCTTTATAGTCGTACAATTTCTGGATGAACCGGAAGGCCACATGGCTGAGTCGATGCCCGATGGCAGTGTTCAGTTGATTGATCTCGCATGATGAGTAGCAACCAGACACCCCTACCCCATCAGAGCGCTAGCGAGTTTCACCTCGACAGCATGCTGCAACTGTCGCTAGGGCAGATAAGCATTGCAGGAGTAAAGCCAGTGAATGAGGATGCCATTGGCATTCGAGTTCCGACAGGTTCACTGCTGACAACCAAGGGAGCCGTAGCGGTAATCGCAGATGGCGTGAGTGCCGCCGAGGCTGGTCGGGAGGCCAGCGAGACCTCTGTTTCAAATTTTCTCTCAGATTATTTTTCCACTCCGGAATCCTGGAGTGTGAAAAAATCAGCCCAACAAGTGCTCACCGCATTGAATCGATGGCTGTACGGACAGGGCCGGCTGTTTTCCGATAGCCGTAGAGGGTATGTCACTACTTTTAGTGCCGCGATATTTAAATCGCGCAATGTTCATCTGCTACACGCGGGCGACAGTCGTATCTATCGCTTGCGAGACGGCGAATTCGAGCAGCTAACACGCGACCACAGAACCGTCATTTCCGAAAAGAAAAACTATCTGAGCCGGGCTCTTGGTCTGGACGTTATGCTGGATGTGGATTACCAGAAGTTGCCAGTACAAGCTGGCGACGTATATTTATTGAGTACAGACGGTATACACGATTTCATAGGGGATAGGGAATTACGCGAGACAATGTCAGGGCTGGACACAGACCTGGAACTTGCCTGCACAAAACTGAGTAATACTGCTTTGGCAGCAGGCAGTGACGACAATATAAGCTGTCAGATGCTACGCGTTGACGCCCTGCCAGAGCAGACCGTCGATGACGTGGTCAGCAGGCTTACCGAATTGGCATTTCCTCCTTTTTTAAAAGTGGGCATGCACCTCGATGGCTACCTGATCAAGCGAGAACTACACGCCAGCACCAGAAGCCAGGTTTATTTGGTGCTCGATGAGGAAAGTGGGCAGCAGTACTGCATGAAAACACCCTCGGTAAATTTTGAGGATGACGCATCTTATATTGAACGTTTTGTCATGGAGAGCTGGATTGGCAGTCGGATTAACAGCCCCCATGTGGTCAAAGTAATGGAGTCGACACGGGATAAAAGCTACCTGTACTATCTTACGGAGTATGTAGACGGCATCACTCTGACCCAGTGGATGCGTGAGCACCCAAAACCCCCTGTAGAAGAAGTAGTTTACCTGACTGACCAAATAGCAGGTGGGCTACGGGCCTTTCACCGTCGTGAAACCCTGCACCAGGATATCAAACCCGACAATATTATGATCGATGCTCAGGGACGGGTGAAAATAATCGACTTCGGTTCCTGCTACGCGCCCGGTATCGCTGAAATTTCTGCGCCCCTTCTGCGCGAAACAGCACTGGGCACGGCCAGCTATTGCGCGCCAGAGTATGTATTGGGAAAACCTGCAAACTTTCGTTCAGATTTATTTTCTCTGGCAGTTATAAGCTACGAAATGCTCACGGGCGCTCTGCCATTTGCGGGCAAGCTGGAAGACTGTAAATCGGCACGCGATTTCATGGCTACAAAATACACGCCCAGCTATCGGTTAAACCCGCTAGTACCCGTTTGGATTGATGGCGCTCTGCGCAAAGGCATGCGACTGCAGGAGGAACGTAGGCACCGCGATGTTGCTGAGCTCGCCTATGAGCTGCGCCACCCCAATAATGCCTATTTAGAGTACCGACACCGGCCACTAATTGAAAAAGATCCATTGCTGGTGTGGAAGATGATTGCCGGTGGCTTACTAATATCACAACTGACCTTCCTCTATCTGATGCTCTAGAACAACTACGAGTTTTTATACTGACCTGGTACTCAGTCCAGAGCGTCGCGAATAAAATCAATACCATCACAGTACAACTGCTGCGGCGTATCAAAGGCATTGCGCCAGACATTGGCCGCACCAACAATAGCCTCATCGGAGGTGCCAAAGGCCTCAATAGTCAGCCAGCCATCGTAGTTGAGGTTTGCGAGCGCCTCGAAAGTTTTCTGCCATTTGACCTGACCTGTTCCGAGGCTGCCGCGATGGCTCTCGCTGAGGTGAACATGCATCAGGTGATTTTCCAGAGCAGGCAGCGCGATGGCCGGATCCGGGTCTTCAATATTGGCGTGATGGGTATCGTAGAGCACCCCCACATTATCCAGGCCTACATCGCGACACATACGGGCCGCATCTGCTGAAGTATTGATCAGGTAAACTTCAAAACGATTGAGAAATTCCAGCCCCAGGCGAATACCAGCTTGTTGCGCATACTGACCTACTTCTAACAAGTATTGCCGGCTCCAGTCCCACTCCTGGCCAGTAG
>JADGEN010000230.1 GCA_016744355.1 Halieaceae bacterium | reverse complement strand
GAGTTCGGCTAAATAATATTGTTCAGACAATTACTCAGAATGATGAAAATGTTCGAATAGAGGGTAAGGATTTCTCACTAGTTGCTAAAAAGGTCATTATTGCAATGTCTCCTGCGATGACTGCTTATCTACGTTATGAGCCTTCATTACCTGCTGCAAGAAACCTTATCGTACAGCGTGCTGTTTCAGGAAGAACGTTTAAAATTGACGTAATGTACAAGACACCCTTTTGGCGTGAGATGGGCTTGTCAGGTTATGTTGATTTTAATGGCGGTAGTACGTTTGACCTTTCTCCACCAAGTGAGCAATGGGGTGGCTTAACCATGCTAATAGTTGAACATGATTATGGGCTGAATATCATCAACATGCCATCTAAGGAACGAAAGGAATATATCCTCTCGGCTCTCTCTTCGGCATTTGGTGAGGAACACCATAAAAAACAATTTGTCAGTTATCATGAGTACGACTGGGAGTCTGATGATTTCACTCGCGGCTGTGTAACCGTATTCTCACCTGGTGGATGGACAGCTTATGGTCACGCTCTTCGTGAACCTGTAGGCAAAATTCATTGGGCAGGCAGTGAAACTTCAACAGAGTTCCCAGGCCAGATGGAAGGTGCAATTAGAGCGGGGGAAAGAGCAGCAGCTGAAGTCTTAGTTAAATTAAAAAATAACTCAACTACGTGATCTATAGATCAGCAAATAATGACAAAGGGAGAACCAGATGGTACTCAAAGTGAATAGACGTAAATTCGTTAAGAATTCAGTTCAGCTTGGGTTAGCTGCAAGCACAGTAGGCTATTGGGCTCCATCTACTGCAGCTGAATCGATTGTAAAGGAAATACCTCAAGCGGTAGCTACTCAAACGGTACCAACAATTAAAGTTTCCGTCAGAGCTAATGGAAGAATTCCTGCACTTTATAGGACGAAACTGTAGTCAACATATGATACCACTCACAAATACAATACGTATAAACCCAGAGAGGTTGTGGTCGCGCATTATGGAAATGGCACAGTTTGGTGCCACGCCGGCAGGTGGCTGTAACCGTCAGGCGCTGACCGACGCGGACAAGGCTGGCAGAGACCTATTCATACGCTGGTGCAGGGAAGCCGGTTGTGACATTCGCATCGACGAAATTGGCAATATCTTCGCCCGTCGACCCGGTGGCGAGCCCGATCTCCCGCCAGTTATTACGGGGAGCCACCTGGATACACAGCCCAGTGGTGGGAAGTTCGACGGTATCTACGGCGTACTGGCGGGCCTGGAATTGGTAGAGACCCTCAACGATGCCGGTGTGACCACCCGCCACCCGCTAGAAATCGTGGTCTGGACAAATGAAGAGGGGTGTCGCTTCGACACTGCCATGATGGGCTCTGCGGTATGGTCGAGCGCCATGGACCTGGATGCCGCATACGCATTGGTCGATTGCGACGGCCTCTCGGTGCAGGATGAATTACGCCGTACTGGCTATCGGGGTAGTAGAACTACAACTGATATTTCAGTTCATGCCGCCTTCGAATTACACATTGAGCAGGGTCCAGTATTGGAAGATGAGGGCAAGGCGATTGGTGTGGTTACCGGCGTGCAGCATATGAGCCGCCATCGAATTGTCATCCTTGGTGTTGAGGCTCACGCAGGGCCTACGCCGATGGCGCTGCGTAAAGATCCAATGATGGCGCTGTCGATCTTCCTGCCGCAACTATACGCTCTGGCCGCAGAGTATGGCCCCGAGGGTCGAGTAACCTTCGGCTTCATACAGGTCGAACCGGGTTCACCCAACACCGTGCCCGGATGCCTCGAGCTGACTGTCGATATTCGTCATCCCAACGCTGGCAACTATCAGGCAATGCTCGAGCGTTATCGGGAATGCGTCCGCGCGGCCTGTGATAGTTTGGGACTGTCTGTCGAGATGGCGTGCGTTTGGGAAGCACCCGGTGTAGTGTTTGACAGCGGATGTATCGACGCGGTTCGACAGGCGGTTGAAACCTTGGGCTATTCCAGTAGGGACATCGTTTCTGGTGCTGGCCATGATGCTTGCAATATATCGGCCGTAGCGCCTACCAGCATGATTTTCGTTCCCTGTGAGAATGGACTCAGCCACAATGAGGCGGAGGCTATCACGCCGGAACAGGCCGAAACCGGTGCTAATGTTCTACTTCTTGCGGTACTGGAAAAAGTGGGAATTACAGGATAAGACCTTTGCGGGAGCAGAGGGTAGTTGTGTGTATTGTGCGTTCAAGACCGTCATCATACAGTTTACCCTCTCTGCGAATCGGTCGTTGGCTTTAGTAGCCCACGTCACGATTTATTTCATGCAGCAATGGTTCTCCAGCCTTCATGCGCTTGAAGTTCTCTGCCACATCTTCCAAGCTGTCGACCACATTACAACCAGCCACATGTGGGGTGACAGTCACCTGCGGATGAGTCCAGAATGGGTGGTGTTTATCAAGTTCCAAATCGTGAAAGACATCCAGCACCGCACCAGTTGGCTGCTTCACACTCAGGGCGTCTATCAAATCAGTGTCAACGATCAAATCGCCACGTCCCACATTAATCAGTATTGAGCCAGGCTTAAAGTTTCGAAATGCCTCTGCGTTTAGTAAACCAACTGTTTTACCCGTTGACGGTAACGTGCAAATTACATAATCGCTTTGCTCTAGTATGGCCTTAAAGCCCTCATCGCCCGTGAAAGACGTGACACCACTAATTGATTTTTTTGTTTGACTCCAACC
>JADGEN010000022.1 GCA_016744355.1 Halieaceae bacterium | reverse complement strand
CATGATGAGCTGGCGGAGCCATATGCGTCTAACATGGCGTTCTATGAGGCGCTACTCCAAGCTCTGTTCTTGTTGGCTGTCGAGGATCTCTATCCGGAACATATGAAAAAATTTGATGAAGTAGTATGGATTGATGTGAACAAACTTTCTCTCAATCCAGAGGATTGGGGCGACGGGCTGATTGTTAAAGAAGCGGTAGCGCATCGTGATTTTAAGGAGCTTTACCGGGAGGTGCGAAAGCAACTTGTGCAAAAGCCAGCGTCAACAAATTTGAGTGCGACAATATGAGTACCAATAATATACGGGCGCGTTGTCTGGCAATTCTTGGGTCTTTCCTGGTCAATCCGGGGGAACTGGAAAAGGTCAATCAGGGTGCTAGCCTGCTTGATTTCAGTTCGCTTGATTCGCTTTCGATGGTGAATCTGGTGGTGCAGCTCGAAATAGAATTTGCTGTTCGCCTTGATGCTGATGAACTGGATACCGTGCTGGCGACACTAGACAGCTTGACGGACTATCTCGAAAAAAATTCAGGTGGCCAGGCCTAAGTAGAAAGAGCATGACTATAAGCGCGCGGGAGCTGGTAAGTCATTGGGCACATCAAGAGGCCGAGCGAACAGCCGTTTTACTGCCCAATGAAAGTGTCAGCTACGCAAGCCTTCATAAGAGTATTGCTGAACGCGCTGCTATCCTGAAGCAGCTTGGAATTCGACCTGGCGCCCAGGTGGCCCTTTCCTTTCCTAATTCCATCGAGTTCATTATTTGGTTGTTCGCCATTTTTGAAAGCGATTTAGTCGCCTGCCCTCTAGACCCGAAACTCAGCAGCCCTGAAGTACAGCAGTTGCTGGACAGAGGCGAAATCGATTGTCTCGCCGGTGTGGCCCCGGGGACAATGACCCACTGGCATCAGTTGGATAGTTTGCCCGACGCAAGCGGGCACTTGTGGTGTCGCTCAACCGATGTGCAGACATGCAAAACTGTTACAGGCGCGGTGCTTCGTCAGTTCACATCTGGATCAACGGGGCAGGCAAAGCATATTCTGCGTACCGATAAGCAATTGACAGAAGATTACTCACATTTTTGCACTCATCTTGATTTACATAAGACTGAGAGGTTTCTCGGAGTGGCACCTTTCTATCACGCCTTTGGTGCATTGGGGCTGCTGGCAAGCCTGTCACTTGGCGCGACGATTATCCCAATGCCGCGCTTTTTCCCCGGAGAATTGCTGGCAGCCGCCTGTTTGTATCAGCCCACCATGCTTCTAGCCAGCCCTCCGATAATCGAATTGCTGGGCCGGTGCCTACTCGGTGAAAATGAGGACAAGGCGTTTGCAAACCTGAGATACTGCATCTGTTCAACTGGCCGACTGTCCGACTCCGCAAGCAATGCCTTCACTACCCGGTATCATGTTCCGGTTTCAGTTCTTTACGGTTCTTCTGAAACCCTGAGTGCCACAATTGATCTGGACCCGGGATTTGAATCGAACCGGGTTGGCAAGCCATTTCCCGGTGTGGAGTTTCGCATTTTTGATGATGTGGGCGGTATATTGAAGGCTGGTGATATTGGTAGAATAGGGCTTCAAAGCCCTGCTGCCTGTACGCAATACGCGCAAAGTGATAAGGCGCTTGTGTGCATCGACGATTTTATTCTACTCGGTGACAGGGGTTACTCTGACCAATCAGGTAATTTGTATGTGCTTGGGCGTGATGATCAGATAAATATCGGAGGCTACAAGGTGGATCGCACGGAAATCGAAATAGCGATACGCGAGAATCTACCTGTAAGTTATGTCGCGGTCCTTCCTTATCACAGGGCCGGGCAGCCTGCGTTACGGGCAGTCGTAGAAGCGGACCCTGAGGAAGTCACTGTAGCTATGATTACAAGGACCTGCAAAGATCATCTTGCTAACTATAAGGTTCCCGCCAGGATAGAGATCTATCCCCGGTTGCCACGTGACGAAAATGGTAAAGTGCTTGTTGCCAAACTGGACTCTGACGAGGTGGGCTCCACGTCCAAAGAGCAGAACGTATGAATATTCGGCACCGGGTACTCGAGTGGTACACAAAGAAGGCCTTGCCACGATTTGTAACACGGCCGCTGAATATCTCCCCCGATAAGACGATTCATCAGCTTCTCGGCGCAGTGCGCAACCGCGCACGAGAGTGGACCAGCAGGAATACACTGCGACCCTTCACAAACCCCCCATTTGCAATCACTGCCCAAACAACACCCCGCCAACTTCTGCGGAAATTGCATCGAGAACCGTTGAGTTGGCTGGATAAAGACAGCGTACTGCCTTTTGCCAGACACTCTTTAGATGTCGTAACCGATAAGGAGGATGACTGGTATTGTAGCGCACGGCACGGGTTCTACGCCTATCGCGTGCTGGAACGGTATATGACGCTGGGACGAGGCCATGAGATTATGGATCTTATCGAGCCCATTGATTGGCGACCGCTGGAAGCTGCGCTGAAATTGGGTAAGGGGGCCATTGTGGTTACTGCACACAATGGTCCTACTCCGGCCAGTATAGAAGCCATGGATAACTGCGGCTTTTCGCTACTGTCAGTTTCCGGAAGCTCCAAAGTCACCGAATTTGACGCCTCTCTTGTGGGCGTCGCAACACGTCAGGGCCGCAAAAAATCGCTGATAAGATGTATGCTGCATTTACGCGATGGCGGCGTTGTTTTTGGCGCGGCGGATGGACGGCATGGAGATAGTTTTCAGACTACCGATTTTTTAAACCAGAAAATCAAAGTGTTTACCGGCTTTGGTGAGCTTGCCCGGCTCACGCGGGCGCCTACGATTTTTCTAGCGGCAACATGGGTTGATGTTGATCGCATACGTATTACCCTGGAGCCGTTTTCACCTGATTCCGAAGCTTCACCTGAACAATGGACCAGACAGTGGTATAGCATTTATCTGAATAAGCTCGCCCGACAGATGCGTGAGTCGCCGGCGGACCTGGGCTTTCAGAACGGCGTCTGGCGTGCTTCCCTGGGGGGGCTGGACTGGCTGCAGTCCGGTGGGGCCGGCAGGCCTTCTTACCTGCTAAGAAACCTTAACAGAAAGCTGGGTTTAAAGCGGGCGTGGAGCTCGCTGATGAGGGACGACAGCGTCGACAAATTGGCTCCTTGAAACCAAAGGGCGTGAGTAGTTAGACCTGCGCTGTTCAGGCGCCCAGGTTCTTTGCTATTATGCGCACCTTTCCACCGACGATATCCAGAGCATATGAACCAGTCAGATTCCGCAGTTACAATCTGCATCACTCCCCGGGAGAGGTTCAGTTGTGCCGTCGGTTCACTACGCGACATAGTGGCAAACACGGCAACACCCTTCGAGCTCTTTTACATCGATGCCAACTCGCCCCCGGGGGTCGCGGCGCAGCTTGAGGGCATATGCGCGGAGCAAGGTTTCACTTACCTGCGCATTGACGAATACCTGCCTCCAAACCGGGCCCGCAATGAGGCCCTGGCCAGAGTAGAAACTCCATACGCTGTCTTCGTAGACAATGACCTGTTCGTCCAGCCGGGTTGGCTGCAGGCGCTGATCGACTGTGCAGAGGAAACTGGCGCGTGGGCCGTTGGCCCCGTTGTGCTGGAAGGCGCACGTTTCCCGCAAATCATTCACATGGCCGGTTGCGACCTGGTCGAGGAAAAATGCGGCGAATACAACCGTGTCAGCCAGCGGCACCGCTATATGAGGCAGCCGCTGCGCCGTGTCCGCAAAACATTGGTACGAGAACCCGTAGGTGCCTTCGAGTTTCACTGCGTGCTGGTGCGCACCGATGTGTTTTCGCAAAAAGCCTTTCTCGACGAAAAACTTCTGTCGCATCAGGAGCACCTGGATTTGGCTCGTGATATCCGTCTAGCGGGAGGCGAGGTGTATTTTGAGCCCGCCTCGATCGTACGTTACGACAACGCGCGGCGCTTTGAGCAATACGACCGCGAATTTTTCGAGCTGCGCTGGAGTCGCCAATGGAGCGTAAAGTCCATAGAACATATACGGCAGAAATGGCATCTGGGACCCGCTGACAAGGGCTTGGAGCGTCTTGCCAACTGGACAGACGGCCACCGCCGTCTATTTGAAAGGTCGCAAAAATCCTGGGCCCTGCAGGTGCTGCCCGTGGTGATCAAGCGCAGTGTGGGTGCCTGGTTGAGAGAGCACCGCCTATTGCCCAGCAAAAGCGCCGATTAGAGCGCTTATGTTTCTGTTCGCACAGACTAATCTGCAGCTGCGAGCGCAATTGCTCGAGCTGGATTATCCCCCTGCCGATATCAACTTACTCATGCGCGTCTACGACCTGGCTGTACCGATGTTTTCCGGGCAGTACCGCGCTTCAGGCAAGCCCTTCATCAATCATCTGGTAGGCACCGCCAGCGTGCTCGCTTCGCGCCGTGCGCCGACGATGCTCCTGGTGGCAGCACTGCTCCACGCGGTATACATGACTGCTGATCTTGGTTTTCACGCAGGGCGGCGTCAGAGCCGGCGGCAGCGCGAGCTGGTGCGCGAGTTGGTCGGCAAAGACGCGGAGAAGCTTGTATCAGTGTACGACAGCATGATCTGGCGTGCTGCGCAAATCCGCGCCCTGCGACAGGGCTACAGCGCTTTGGGTAGCGACACTCGCGACGCAGTACTTCTGTGTCTGGCGAATGTCTATGAGGACTTCATGGACAGCGGCATGTGCATATCGCTCACAGGCAAGAGCGAGTTGTACGCTGACCCAGAAGTGCAGGAGGACATCCTGCAACTCGCGTTGCTTGCCGACTGGCCAGAGCTTGCCAATCTGCTCGAGGGAGTTTTTGTTGAGTTTAACGTGGCATGCGCACAGGGCATAGCTGACAGCCGCACTCATGGGCACTCTGCATTGCGCCTGTCCCCCTCTGTCACTCGCAGGTTGCTGCCGACAGCCCAGGGCTGGGTCGTACGCCGCTTGCGACGTCTTTCATCGTTGTTACAGGGTAGCTGACTATGTCCCGGGTTAAGCCGCGCGAATCCTTCGTCAACAGCCTGGTGCCAATGCTCGACGGTTTGCTGGTCGCTCTATCCGGCTGGCTTGCCTACTATACACGTTGGGACAAATGGACTATGCCCCTGGACTACCTGTCGGTGCTGATACTGGGTACCGGACTGGTACTGGTAACCTTCCCGGTGACGGGAGCCTATCGCTCCTGGCGCGGCGAGTTACACTGGCGGGATACGGGCAACGCACTGCCCGGCCTGATCGCCGTAACGGTCGGACTGATGATCGTTGGTACACTGACCAAGACCTCGGCGGATTTTTCTCGTCTATGGATGGGGTACTGGCTCCTCTACGCCGTACTTGCGCTGTTCCTGTTTCGCTGGTTGAGCACTGTGGTAGCGACGCGGGTAATGCCTGGCCAGCGCCCCGCAGTGCGTATCCTGCTGGTTGGCGACGGGCCCTTTGCGCGATCAGTTGCCGAGAAAGCGCGCACGGCGACGGATGCCAACTGGCAAATCATCGGCATGGTAACGCTGGCACTTAAGGGAGACGAGTTGCCATTGGAGGACATGCCTGCGGTCTCACTCGAGATGATGGAAGCGATGATTTGCGAGCCTGCAGGAAGCGTGGACGAGGTCTGGATCGCTATGGACAATAACGTTCTGGGCCGGCAGAAGGTTGTTATCGATCTGCTCCAGAGCAGCGCCCTTACCGTGCGCTATATTCCCGACTTATCCACGCTGGCCCTGCTCAACCACATTCCCTCCGAAGTCGCAGGCATGATGGTAATCAACCTCAACGCCTCGCCACTGACCGGTCCAAATTTAATTATCAAGGCTGCGATAGACAAACTGGTCGCGCTTACAGCCCTGGTCATACTGGCGCCCGTGTTTTGTGCCATCGCCGTCGCCATCAAACGCGATTCCTCGGGCCCGGTCTTTTTCCGGCAACAGCGCCACGGCTGGGATGGCAAAATTATTCAGGTACTGAAATTTCGCACGATGCGCCAGAAACCGCTCGCAGAAGAAACACAACAGGCGCACCGGGACGACCCTCGTGTAACAGGGGTGGGTGGTTTCCTGCGGCGCACTAGCCTGGATGAATTGCCGCAGTTCATTAACGTTCTCAAGGGTGACATGTCTGTGGTTGGGCCACGGCCGCACCCACTGGCGCTGAACGAAAACTACGTACGCCGCATCGATGCCTATATGCAACGTCACCGTGTCAAACCGGGCATCACTGGTTGGGCCCAGATCCACGGCCTGCGTGGAGAAACTGAGGTTCTGGAAAAAATGCAACGCCGCGTAGAGTACGACTTGCACTATATCGAACACTGGTCCCTGTGGCTGGACATCAAAATTATTGCAAGAACCCTGGTGGGCGGCTGGACAAATACCAATGCCTACTGAGACCCGGCCGAACCTGTTTATCGTAGGGGCACAAAAATCCGGCACCAGCGCCCTGGCCGGTTGGCTAAGTCAACACCCGGAGGCTTGTATGTCCTTCCCGAAGGAACCCGGTTACCTGGCCTTCGGTGAAGCTGGTTACACATTCCTGGACGGTTACGGCAGGCAAGGACAGGGAAGTAAATACGTGGTGAAAAATCACGCCGATTACCTGGCGCTATTTAGCGACGCGACACCGCAGCAGCGCGTTCTTGGCGAGGCCAGCACCTGGTACCTGGCCACATCCGGGATGGCGCGAAAGCTCGCTGAATACAATCCGGACGCGCGTATCATTGTCATCTTTCGCAACCCGATGGATCGTGCTTACTCCGCTTGGTCTCACGCACGCAGAGACGAGATCGAACCCTGCGAGGACTTCGCCGGCGCCATGGCACTGGAACCCGAACGCGGCGAGCCGGAACATCTGCTACGCTATCGACGTATGGGCCTGTACAGCGAAGATTTGAAAAGCTACCAGGCAGAGTTTCCCGCAAAACAAATACTGGTTATGTTTTATGACGATATGCAGGCGGCCCCCGCAGCCTTCTGGCGAGAAGTCTGTGCTTTTCTGCAGATCGACGCCGGAATCGAACCGCCCTTTGAACGCAGATATAACCGTTCCGGGGAGCCGCGTTCACGGACTTTGCAGGGTATTTTGCGCAACCACAAACTGAAAAGGACTCTGCGGGCAATTATTCCGCACCAGCTCGGATTGAAAATCAAGGGGCGCTTGGACGACTTCAACCTGCGCGACTTTCCGAAAATGGATGAGCAAACCCGGACAGAACTCCAAGACTACTATCGTGAGGATATTGAAGAATTGTCACGCCTGACCGGCAGAAACCTGAAAGCCTGGCTGCAATGAACACTCCCGATCCCAGGCGAGAGTACTTCGGAACGTCCCTGAATCCCTGCAGCTTTCAGCAATGGCTTGCCGCAGTCGGCACCGATCTGGAAAGGGGGAAGCGTAGACAATTGTCAGCACATCACAACCTGCACAGCTTGTACATGCTTCACCGGAATAAGAGTATCGCCGAATTCTATAGTCGCTGTGACGACTGCTACATCGATGGTATGCCAGTGCGGCTGATACTCTCGGGGTTTGGAGAGCAGACCACCTCGATCCAACGTTTCTCACTGATGGATCATTTCCAGGAACTGCTGGCTCACGCCCAGGCACAGGGATGGCGGGTGTACTACCTGGGTTCCAAAGAGACGGTCTCGAATCGCGCCCGGGAGATGATAGCCGAACAGTTTCCTACCCTGCAGATCGTCTTGCGTCACGGCTATTTCAACGACGATGCGGCGGTGATCGCGGATATCAATGAACTGCAACCAGACCTGCTGTTGGTCGGGATGGGTATGCCGCAGCAGGAGTGCTGGCTGCTGGAAAACCTTGAGTTGCTGAACATCGGCTGCGCCACCCAGGCGGGCGCCACTCTCGATTACTACGCTGGCGCCCAGGCGCAACCCCCCGGCTGGATGAGTCGCGCGGGATTCGCCTGGTTATATCGGCTGGCCAAGGACCCTGTGCGACTATGGCGCCGGTATCTGTTGGAGCCATGGGGTTTGCTGCCCCCAACGCTGCGCCAATGGTACCGTCACCGCGCATTGGGCAGACCCCGTGTCTGAACCACGCGAGATGCCAAAGCGCCTGCGCTATTCCCGCAAACGGTTTCTGCGCCGAGGTGCCTTTGCGGCGGCGGTGCGTTTTGGCGGCCTGCTCTGTGTGTTCGGCCTACAAATTCTGTTGGCCAGACTCATTGCCGACCCGGTGGAATATGGCAAATACGCCTGGGGGCAGTCGCTGTTGTTTATGATAGGCAACCTTGCCTGCTTCGGTCTGCCTATAGTGACCGCGAGGTTCATTGCCTCCCTGGACGCGCAGCACAATATTGCCGGCGCACGCAAGATTACCAGCGCGGCATTTCGCTTGCTTCGCCGCTCTGCTGCCTTACCTCCGGTAGTCGCTGTATTGGTCTGGGCATTTTGGCACCCTAACGGCGACATGACCGTCTATCGCGATGTTGCAATCATTGCGCTGCTGTTCGCGCCGGCAGTTACCTTTACCATGTTCTTTCGCGATGTGTCCCGAGCGCGACAGTGGCTGGCACTGGCGATGCTGCCCATGCAAGTGGTGCGACCGCTCATTACAGCATTGCTTGCGGCATTCTACTGGTGGCTAATGGGCGGCACCTTGGGCGGGAGCACTTTACTGGCCATAGCTGGGGGCAGCGTGTTGACTGTGCTCCTTCTACAGGCATCTGTGTACCACAGGCGTCAAAAGAGTTTGCTGAACGGTGAGGAGCCGGGCCCAATTCCTGGGGAGTACCAAGCGTCGCGGCTAATACCGACGGCTCTGCCTGTTTTTGTAACGCGCTGCGCCTCGCTGGTGATCGACTACGCCAATGTGATACTGGTCGGGTTCCTTGCCGGGCCCGCTGCTGCGGGCGTCTATTTCGCGGCGGAACGCCTCGCGCGTCTTGTGAGGATCCCGAAGATGGTGGTGGGTCTGGTGAATCAACAGTCAATGGCGGCGGCTCACGCCACGGGGAAGGTTCGTGACTTGCAATTGCTGGCGACTCAGAGTGCGCATGGCAGTCTCTGGCCGACGCTGGCCCTGGGCCTTGGGCTCGTTTTCTTTGCCGGCCCATTACTGCAAATGTTTGGCAGGGAATTTGCCGCAGCCAGCACCGTGCTGATCATTCTGGTGGCCAGTGGTATCATAAGTGTCTTCACCGGTCCCACTCAGGATCTACTGGTAATGACCGGCCAGCAGCAGCGTATTCCAAGAGTTATGATCCTTTCTGCAATTGCCCACGTGACAGCCCTGAGCTTGATGGTACCGTCCTACGGGGCCGTGGGCGCCGCCTGCGCTTCAGTCATTAGCAGCCTGTTTAGCCAGATTTGGCTGATGTATCTGGCACACAGGGAGACAGGGATTCACACCACGGTTTTAGGCAATCTCAAGAGATTCAGGTCATGAGTGAAAACCAGGAAAACTTTATTCGCAAGCGTCGCGTGCGTAACCTTGGCAAGCGCTTGCGCCGCCGCGGCTCTGCCTACAAACGGGTCGTCACCTCCGCGTTCGGCAAAGAACATGTGCTGCCCGACTTTCTGGTTATCGGAGCCATGAAATGCGGGACAACCTCCTTGTTTCACTACCTGCAACAGCATCCCGGCATCAGCGAACCCAGTATCAAGGAGATTCATTTCCTCAATAATCCGAAGTTCTATCGCTTTGGTGAATCTTGGTACCGCTCTAATTTTCCCACGCAACAGGCTATGGACGAGCTGAGTAGTCAGCTGGGGTACAAGGCGGTGACAGGGGAGGCCACCCCCGCGATGATCAGCAACTTCTACGCGATCAATGCCCACAAACATCTACCCCATGCTCGCCTGGTTGTTGTCCTGCGGAACCCGGTGGATCGGGCCTATTCGCACTACCACCACATGCGCCGCAACATTGTCGGCGACCCCCTGTCGTTCTGGGATGCCCTACAGGCGGAGGGGAAGCGTACCGCAGCCGATCTAAAACTCAACGAGGAACAGCCGGAGAAGGCTGGTTCAATGCACAAACGCTACACCTACGCCAAGCGCGGTATGTACATAGAACAGATTGAATACTGGCTCAAATTCTTCCCTCGCGAACAATTGAAAGTTTTTCACTTCGACGACCTGGTTACCCGACCCGGGGAAGTATGTAACGCGGTGTGTGACTTCCTGGAACTGCCCAACTACGAGTTCGATACAAGGGAAATGCGCAATACAGGACATTACACCGAACCCATGGAGGAGCGCTGCCGCGAGTACTTAACGCAACAGTTCCGCCCCTATAATCGCCGCCTGTTCGAATTCCTGGGCGAGGATTGGGGTTGGCCGAGCGAAGTTCGTGGATAGCACCGCTTCTGGCCCCTCTTTGTCCATTGTGGTGAACAACTACAATTACGCCCAGTTCCTTGTTGACGCTCTGGACAATGCGCTGGCACAAATGTGCGATGGAGACGAACTGGTTGTGGTCGACGATGGCTCTACTGACGAATCAGCGCAAGTCCTGGAACACTACGTGGACAGACCCGGTGTCAGGATCATCAAGCAGGAAAATCAAGGGCAGATGAAAGCGGTACGAGTCGGTATCGAGGCTGCAGGAAATGACATTATCGCGCTGCTCGACAGTGACGACTATTTCCTTCCGGGATACCTGGATCGCCTGCGGCGGATCTACCGCGAAAACCCGGACATCGATTACGTTTTTAGCAACCCCGAGGTAGGAGGGGAACCCTCAACCAACCTTTCTGAAATTCGCGATATGGTCAATAAGATGGAACTAACGCCGGGTGCAGTTGGCGTCACCAAGTGGGCCACCATCCTATTTTTCGAATTCGTCGGTGTGCCAACCTCCGGCAATTCGTTCACCAATAAGTTGGCCAAGACAATCATAACCCTACCGATGGCGCTGGACGATACTCGCCCCTTACCCTCCCTGTTGGTCAGGCTTTTGCGAATCAGCCCGACTGAGGCAAAAAAATCAGGATTGTCGGCGGACGGCGTGATCGTGCGCGTTGCCTCGATACTGGGAGCCAGGAAGTTCTACGACGAGGAACCGAGCTTTATGTATCGGATTCACAGCAGCAACAAGTTCGCTACGGTACCAGCTACAGGGCGCCGCTTCCTGCGCCACTTCCGGCGCACTGGCTTCCTCAATACAGTATTGACACATTTCTCAATCGCTAAACGGCCGACAGCAATCGAATTACGCGAGGAAATCCTCAATCGCAGCTTCGGCCAACTCCCCCGGCGTATCCTGCATATTCGCGCATGCTACTTCCTGTTCGCGGTCATCAGTGAAGGTTCACTTGCAAATAGGTTATCTGCAATGGCCGCTGCGATGAACTGGAAGCGTCACTAGTCTGTTTTTTGTAACGGCAGGTGCAAAGCACTGACAAAGACTATGGCGGGAACCGTGTACAGCAAGGCCCGGTTCAGGGTCGCATTATTTAGCGCCTGGGTGTAATACCCGGTGAAGAAGAACACACCCAGGATAAAAATGAAGGCGAGTATTACCGCCAGCGTTGCGGCATCCGGGGATTGCAGCAGTTTTCCGCGGAAGAGCCCGTACAATAATATCGTCGGCACAAGATAGCCCAGCAGATGCCAGTTGATCAATTCGAAGAAAGCCTCAGCGATAACGCCGCCTACCGGGTGAAGCGCCGGCTCGAAGAATCCCATGCGGCCAATTTCCATGCGCTCAAAACTCAGAGAAACGTGGCCCAGATAGGGGATGTCCGCGCTCACGCCCAGCGCGATGAGGACTGTTGCGCCTAACAGCAGGACTAATGAGAGACCTGCCTCCAGTCGCGGGGGCAACGCAAGCCAGGCCCGCAGGCCAGCGCCCAACAGAATCAGCGCCATGAAAATTCCTGGTACCTTCAGCTGTGTGCACAACGCAGCCAGGGCCAAGCAGAGCACGGCGAAAGCCCAATGTCTCGTTTGCTCCCACTCGCGCAGGGCACACACACCCAGGGCGAAAGCCGCCGCCACCCAAATATCTGCGTATCCCGCCAGCACCGAGTGCACATTCAGGTAGGGCATGCTCAGGAGCAGGTATGTGGCAACTGTGGCCAGTGGTAGCGACACGCCGGCCAGACGCAAGTGCCCGAACAGGGCTATTCCCAGGCACAGTGGGGCGAGCAGCCAGGACAGGTAGACACCACCGTGGTCCCAGGTGCCGGCACCGAGCATATTCCATAGCTGTATCAACGGCACTGTGATTGGATAACTCCAGGCCTGACGATTTCCCAGCGTGTAGTTGTCTACGTCGGCAGTCCACCAGCCCTGTGGGCTGACGTAATCTACCAGTGTCCCCTGATGAAACCAAACGATTGCCTTCGGCGCCCAGTTCATCCAGGCGTCCCACGCATAGAGGGGCCGCAATAGCAATTCCTGAAACAGAGTGCTGTAGCGCCATACGAGCAGCGCGAGCAGGACACACACCAGAGTGAATTGCCAGGGTGTGGAGGAAGGGTTGACCGCGACCGACGCTGTGGCGGGACGTTTCAATTGCAATAGGGCTCCCAGAAGTGTCAGGGCCGCGACCACAGAGGCGAGAGCAGTAAAATTCAGTGTCATGCCCACGGCGTCCCACAAGCGTACAACCAGTGTGGTCAGGAATATACCGATAAAAAACCCCTGTCCCAGCACGATGGCCAGATTGCAGCGACCGGTGCGTGCCAACAACCAACGCACCCAGACTGCACCGCAGGCCCAGGGCAGTAGCTGGGCAACTAACAGGCCGGTGATCGACAGGGTGTCCTGCATTAGCTTTCCCTCCCTTCCGGGGGGGTTCGGGTAAGTCGATACAGGTCACCCATTGGGTCACTGTCTATCAGTTCCACTCGTATTTCTATACCACTGTGCCAGATTAGCTTGCCAGGGTTCCGGTGGTAGGCAGGACTGTCTGGCTTGCCCAGGACAAGGATGTAATCACTCTTCCCATATCCATGGCGCGAGGGCCCGGTGCCAAAATTGAATACGTTGTGGGGCAGCAGGTAGTACTGCGCCTTGAGTCGTTCATAGTTATGCCCACGCGAGTCATGTGCAATGACCAGACGCACCGGTTGTGCAGGTAATACATTGTTCTTCAGGCGATTAATATAGCGGTAAATGGTCGCATCTTTGTCAGCCAGGTGTTTCTGGTGCGCGGTCTTACCGCCAAATTGTTCACGGGACTGGGCAAGCTGCGCCTGCAGTTGCACTTGCCAGAGTAGGTCCAGCGCGACCCACGGGACTAACAGTACTATCAGGAAAGTTCCGGGCAGGTGACGTCCGCGGATCATTCCGAAGGTCAACAACAGTAGGCAGGCCAGCGCCGCCCAGGCCGCAGCCACAGGCACCGGAGACAATTGCTCGTCGTTGGCTGTGCCACGCAGCAGGTTGATGGAAAGTAGCGTCCAGCCGCGGAATTCCGACCAGCTGGACCAGTGCGTTTCGAGGTAGCCGACTGCGTCGCCACTGTCCAGAACAAGCCCATCGATCATGAGGCGCTGATCCGCCCTCCCGGCTATAACATAAACACCCAGTTCCATGATGGTGCCGCGCCACCCGGGGTGTTCAGCGAGTACAATTGAGGAAGACCCCAGGGCGTTGCTGTTCAGGAGCGTGGAAACTACCGTAGAGGGATTTTCCTTCCGTCGCCAGGTCAGATTCAGCTGCACGCCTGGCTGTTGCGCGCTAATCTTGTACTCCAGCAACGGGAAGTCCTGCGCCGGCAGGTTGCCGCGCCACACGGCGACCGCGTGGTACTCACCGGCCTGTTGTTGGTAGCCAGTGATAAGTAGTCCGCCGTCGCGTACAACGCCCTGTCCGACAACGGTCTGCAGGGTGTGCCCGGGAATTTCCTGTTTTCGTTCGGACTCCGACCCAGTCCAGGCCGAACCAACCGCTACTAGAATAATCAGCAGCAGGAGTGCCACTCCCAGGGAGATAATTGACCTTAGTGCGACCGCAAGCATGTATCGGGATTTCCTTCCTAAAATGTTTTCTGGTCGTAAACAAGTACGCCTCTGTTGTTGTCGCTGGAGGGCGTCTTCCAATGAATGACCTGATTTTTTATTTTTAAGCCGTAGTTCGTCACCACCAGCATAGATTTATCAGGCGATAATTTGACACCGTGAGGCAGTGAAATGTGTTCGGTAACAATATGCTTTGGTGTTTTCAATTGCGGGTCTTCTACAAGGTCATAAAGACAGACTGAGCCGTTGATGGTGTCGGATATAACAACGGTATCATCTACAATGTCGATGTTTTCCAGACGGCAGAATTTTTTCCGCTCAAGTACACGGGTCGGTTGTGCAGTGAACATACCCGTATCATCTATGCCAAATATGGCTATACCATTTCTGATATTTTTTTGCGCTGTTTGTCTCTCACGGGTCCAGTTGTTAGTTTTTCCCTGGAGATACTGGAAGAAGTCTTTCACGTTCCGCTCTTTCCATGCCGTCCTGACTGTCTTTGTTCGGCGAATAAATTTAGGCAGGCCCCTCATTTTTTTTTGCGTAACATAAGTAAGAAAGACGCTCGTCCCGTCTTTACTGAACGCAATCCCCTTGGGGTCAGCAAAATTTTCGAAGCAGTCTTGAAGGATGTCCAGCGTGTTCTGAATGACTCCGGAATTATCGTCAAATTGATAGGATACAACTGCACCGGAACCCTCGGTATTATGGCAGTAGGTTGCGACGAGGACATTATTGCATATGGCCAGGCTATGAGCCTCTCGCAGATGTTTATACGGTGTTATGAAAACGCTGACAGGTTCGTCAGAGGTGGCGTTAACATCGTAAACAGTAAACGTGCTTGGGCGTGTCAAGCCATGAATGTTGCTAACAATAAGATGCTTCTCGGTGAATAGCACACCGTGGGGGTAATCGAAATCGGCCTCAGGGTTTTTAAACACGCGCACCACAGCTCGTGTGCGGGCATCAAACACCATTACCTCGTTAGAGCTTAGGTAGCTTACGGCAAACAGGGTTCCATCCGGATTAAACGAAACCTCCGGGATCAGGTTCAGATCAACTCCGTTAGGAATGGTATCTTTTAGGTGGTACATACTGTTCTTCCTGTGTGTGCCGATCGTGATGCACAAGAAATACTATACGGGAACTGAGAGGATGGCCACTCGCTGTGCCCCCGCGTATGATGAATAGTTCCTATCCTTGATTCCAGTGCCATTAGCCCCGTGTAGCGGCAATGATTATACTAGCTCAAAAAGATCGTTACTGATGTGGGAAAACAATTACCTCCAGGAAGAGGAATAGAAAGTGCGGAGTGTTCACTCTTCAAGCATAAACCGATTACTCATAATCGCCGCGCCATCAGGAGCTGGCAAGAGCTATCTTATGGAGATGATACAACAGGGTGCTTGTTCCGGGCTGTGTGAACGACTTGGCATTACCGATACCGCTTCCTGGCTATACCTCGAAGCTTTTCGACTTAAGAGTAGATCACTGGCCCCTATTGATCAGCTGGTTTTGCATTACGATCTGGGTGCTAACGTTGGAAATAGCGAAAGCTTTTCTAATCTCGATACACTGATAGCAAACGCCAACTATGTGGAAGTGCTTACCCTCTGCATCCGGCCGAAGGTATTAATGCAGCGCAAAAATCTAGACCCGGTCGGACGACCTCAAGTCCCTCTCATAAGCAGGCAGGGGTTAAAGCGAAAACTCCGTGACATTCGCTGGAGGATCAAGCTAAAAAGCTTTAGCGATGACACTGGCACTTTCGCACTCTACGAGGCCTGGCGCGTATACCTTGATACATGCGCTATAAACAGGCATTGGCTACTCGATTTTAACCAAAGTGGTGTCGTGACTATGCCCTGCAGTTATAACCCGGCTACACTCACTCAATTTGTTAGTGACAACGATAGTTTCATTGACCTGTAACGTCTACTTCCAGTTTCACCGCGCCTTCTTGATTGTCCGCGCTTTGAGCTAATGCACCCTAACGGGCTGTTGAGTTAGCGTGAGAGCGATAAACCCCGTCCGATCCCGTAGTAGTCCACCCCCAACTCCGCCATTAAGGCTGGGTTGTACAGGTTTCTACCGTCGATAATTACGGGCTGATTCAGTAACGATATTATTTGCTCAAAATCGGGGGACCAAAAAGCTTTCCACTCGGTACAAATAACCAATACGTCAGCATTTTCCAAAGCCTCTTCCTTTGTGTCCACAAGGGTAAGCTGCTTTTCTTCTCCGTAAATTTCTTTGCAGCTGTGACTCGCGACCGGGTCATAGGCTTGAATTTTTCCTCCAGCTGCCCATACAGACTCCATTAAGTGGCGACTGGGTGCCTCGCGCATATCGTCCGTGTTGGGTTTAAATGAAAGCCCCCATACAGCGATTGTTTTGTCCTTGAGGTTGGGCCCCAAAACGGATAACACCCGCTCACCCAGTTTGTTTTTTTGCAACTCGTTTGTGCTGTGCACAGCATCAAGAATGGGCGCGCTTCGGCCATGGTGTGCGGCGAGGTGCTGTAACGCAGTAATATCCTTGGGAAAACATGAGCCTCCATAGCCGCAGCCTGGGTAGATAAACTGGTAGCCTATGCGTGGGTCTGAGCCCATTCCCTGTCGTACATGTTCTATATCGGCTCCTACGATTTCAGCAATATTAGCCATCTCGTTCATAAAACTGATTTTTGTAGCCAGCATGGCATTGGATGCATACTTGGTGAGTTCTGCGCTTCGTGTGTCCATGGGCATTATTTTGTCGCGGTTACGGTTAAACGCCTGATACATGAGGCGTAAATCTCTTAGAACTTGCGGGGATTCGGTGCCAATAATAATGCGGTCGGGGCTTTGGCCATCGGCTACTGCTGTGCCCTCCTTGAGGAATTCGGGGTTGGATGCTGCTTCTATTAGTGTGTCTTTCCCGTTCGATCGCAAAATGTCTTTGATATAAGCGAGTACCTTGTCTGTGGTGCCAGTAGGCACAGTGGATTTTGTGATGACCACTTTGCGATTGGTCATGTGGGTCGCGATACCGGAGGCAACTTCCATCACATAGCGGAGGTCGGCAGATCCGTCGCCATTGGAGGGGGTGCCCACGCAGATAAATAGAAACTCGCTGTCTTGTACTGCTTTTTTGTTGTCGGTTGTGAACGTAAGTAAGCCACTATTCATGCCATTTTGTACGAGGGCCTTCAGGTTTGGCTCATAAAACGGGATCTCACAGCGGTTCAATTGGTCTATTTTTTTGGCGTCTATATCTGCACAAATAACCTGGTGACCCACGTCTGCAAATATTGCCGCCTGAACAAGACCGACGTAACCGCTGCCAAATATGCTTATTCTCATTGATTCCAGACCTCTTAAGTTGTGAGTGTGATTTTACGGTGGGAAGGGGGTGAGGTCGAGCTGGAAAATCATATCGCTGTCGAGGTATGGCCGAGGCGTGAGTTATTTCAATTTGAGCGAATACGTTCTTGAGTTAATGGATCAGTAGCTTTGGCTTCCCGCGCTCAGGGCAGAGAGTGCTCCATGTATTCATGGGTTACACCGCGGCCATATTTATTGCTGAGCTTGCCCTGCGTCACACTCTTAACCGTAAAGCCAAGCCCCATGTAGAGCGCCTTGGCTCTGGGGTTTGTTTCGGCGACATCCAGGCCCACGGCAGTTACGTTTTGTTTGCCCGCCTCCTGCATAAACCAGGCGATGAGTTGCCGCCCGTAGCCTTTTCCCCTCAGGCCCTCTTTGACGCCGAGATTGTGCAGGCACAGTACGCCTTTGTGGGGAGGCGAGACAATGTGCTCAAAACGCAAGCCTCGACGTACAACCCGCAGGCCATCCAACAGGCCATAGAATTTAAAAATCCCTTTAGCGGCAGACACAGTGTATTTGAAATTGTCCTGTGCGCCTCGCATTCCAACCAGGGCGACGATTTCATCATTATCAACCGCGACAACGTGGTCCATATACCCAAACTCCCCATCGCCTTTTACAAAGCTGGTACGAAGAAAGTCCAGTGCTTCCAGCTCGCTTTTGACGGAGAATACATACCTGAAGGCGTCGGGCCCGGCGCTGTACATGAGGGGGAGGATTTCCTCGACGTCTGCTGCCGTGCAGGGACGAATGATAAGTGTCATAACCGAATTCCGATCAAAATAGTTATGGCATTGTACTCCATGCACAGCCTGGTCATACTCAATCGGATTCATTTACGTAGCGATTTGTGTAGAATCATTTCTTGTAGTCCCCAATTGAGAGCTTCGCCATGTCCAGAACAATTCTGATCTTGATCGCCACACCCCTTTTACTAATCATTGCTGCAGCGTTGCTTATTCCCTTATTTTTGGATAAGGAGGCTTTGCTGGCGATGGCGAGTAAGACACTTGAAGAGGAAACCGGTGCCGTGTTGGTGGTTGATGGCGATGCCAATTTGTCTATATTTCCAAAAATTGCGGTGGGATTAAGTGAGGTTGGCCTTACCCTGCCAGGCGAAGCGGAAACACGTGTCAG
Source organism: Halieaceae bacterium (assembly GCA_016744355.1). Taxonomy (GTDB): domain Bacteria; phylum Pseudomonadota; class Gammaproteobacteria; order Pseudomonadales; family Halieaceae; genus JBALVT01. The sequence goes on along the minus strand of JADGEN010000022.1, from coordinate 26,754 downwards.
GCTCGATTCTCTCGATATCGGCCTGCAGTTGATGCCACTGTTTTCGGGGCGTGCGGAGATCAGCGAGCTTATCGTCGATGGGCTGAAAATGACTGTGATATCGCCGCCAGAGCAACCCGCTCTGGATACCAGTGCGCTTGGCGATGAGGAGTTGGATGCACTCTACGACGAGCGGCGCAAAGCACTGAAGGCGGCCGGGCAGGCCGCGGGTAGTGAGGCTGTTGTTGCCCTGCCACTGGCTCTGAATGTGGCCCGTTTATCAGTGAGCAACTCTACTCTTAACCTGGTATCCGCTGACAAAAAAGAAACCACACAACTGGAAATCGTGCAGCTTGAGGCCACGGGTCTGAACCTGGACGGCGAACCTATTCCTGTGTCCCTGAATCTTAAAGTAAGCACGGGGGAGGAGGGCGCCCCCGTAGATATTACACTCAATGGAACGGTGCAATTAGAAGCCGATAAGCAATTGCTTACCCTGAATGATCTGGCTGTTGAAGTGCTGGGCGCGCTGGCCCAGCCTGTCAATGCCAAAGCCAGTGGTGAGGTCAATCTCGCCAGGCAAGCCGCCGACTTACAGATTCAGCTCGCACTGGGTGGGGGCGATGTCACTGGAAAAGGGCAATTGCGCTATGCCAGCTTTGAAACGCCACAAATCGATGCCACGTTGCACTTTAATAAATTTGACCCGGCTCTATTTGCGCTGGCAGGCCCGGCTGCGGCGACCAGTAAAGAGCCTGTTGCCGAGGCGGCTACAAGTGGTGACGAAGTGTTACCGCTAACTGCCATAAGGGCAATCGACACTAGAGCGGAATTGAGTATCGATGAAGTAAACCTAAGCGGGCATATAGTCAGTGACGTGCAGTTAAAACTGCGCGCGGTGGACGGCATTGTAAAGCTGTACCCTTTTACGGGCACACTACACGGGGGGCAGCTTAAGGCTGATACCACATTCAATGCTCAGTACAACCCAGCTAAGTTTATTAGTGAGGGCGAGCTCTCAGGCTTGTCGATTGCCCAGGCTCTGGAGGCGATGGAGTCTCAGCCCATTATGACAGGCAACACAGATTTGCAATGGAAACTAAACAGTAAGGGCAGCACCTCAAACCAGTTGATTGAGGCGATGAACGGCCCCATTGATTTACTGACCAGCGAAGTTGTGCTCAAGAGTATGAGTGTTGAAAAAATGTTGTGTGAAGCGGTGGCATTAGCCAATCAAAAATCCATCACAGAAACTCTTGAGTCCATCACTCGTTTTGACAATATCTCGGTCCAGCTGAAGATGTCCCAGGGTAAGCTCCTGATGAAGCCACTGCGGGCAGAACTGCCTCATGTGAAGCTTACGGGACAGGGGAATATTGATATCCTGAAACAGGATTTTTCAGTGACATTTAAGGGGCGCTTGTCGCCCGATTTAGGCGAGCTGGATCCGGCGTGTGAGGTAAATCAGCGCCTCACGGCAATTGCCTGGCCGGTTAAATGTAAAGGCAAGCTCAGTGGCGCCCCGGCGGACTGGTGTGGGGTGGATGCCGAGAAAATCATCCAGGATCTGGCGACCGAGGAAGTAAAAGGCCAGGTCGTGAAAAAAGCGAGCAAGTTTCTGGACAAATTCCTGAAGAAATAGAGTTTGTCGAGGCGGGTAACGGCCCTTTAACGCACGAAGGCGATAATAGAAATGAAGTGGCAGATGCTTCCGGCCAGCACAAAAAAGTGCCAGATGCCGTGAGCATGAGCCATAATTTTGGCCTTGTCGATTATGTAAAACACGACACCTACAGAATAGGCCACGCCGCCCGCGATCAACCAGTTTAGTCCGGCCTCTGGCAGGGCAGCTTTCAGGCTGGAAAAATCCAAAGAGCATGCCCAGCCCATGGCGAGATAAATAACAATCTGGCCCACCTTTACCGCCCGTCCAGAAAGCAATACCTCACTTACTACGCCGATGCCCGCCAGTGTCCAGATAACGGCCATAATGGTCCAACCGTTGCCATCTCGCAGGCTAACTAGCATATAGGGGGTATAGGTGCCTGCAATGAGCAGGTAGATGGCTATGTGATCAAACAGCTGAAATAGTTTTTTCAGCCCCGCTGGGTGAAAACTGTGGTAGAGCGTGGACATGGTGTAGAGCAGCACCATGGAAACACCGAAAACGGTGAAACTCCCCAGCACCCAGGGGTCGTTGCTCTGCAGGCCTACCGTGAGCAGTGCACCAAGGCCGACCAGTGCAAGCACAGCGCCCACCAGGTGACTGATGCTGTTTAGCTTTTCTCCATCATACATGCGGGGATTCTAACGCATAGTTGGGGTGAGGCGCACTCTTCCCCAGGGTGATCCATAGTGAACGCGGCCATCCATATCGATCAAGGTGCCAGAGAACAATACGTTATAGCGCTGGTCGCCGATAATATAGTGGAAGCTTGACTCGCCAGTGTCCCAGTCTAGTGCCTCAAGGGTCCACTGATTATCTCGCGCACCAATCAGGTAAGCCGCATTGGACCCTACACCCACCATGGGGACACTGCTTGGCGAGCTTACTTCCTTGTTCACCCAGGCGTTCTTCAAAGCGCGAGCATCGGGGTCCCATGCAAATTTTTGCACGCCATAGGGTTGGTGTTCGGGGTTACTACCCATGTAGGTGATCAAAAGTTTGGCGGCCCGCTCGGGCATATACCAGGGAATATTCCGCGCATGGTTATTGACTACCAGAGCGCCGTGTCCTGCGACAACTACCGACTGCTCAGATTGTATCTCTGTGAGGCTGGGGTCGCCCATGGTGACAGGCAATTGGCCTGCGATGCGGCGGCTGGGTGCGTCAGATAATTGCTCCCAGTCTGCGGGAATACCATTGCGCCAGAATAACACCACATTCATTTGCGCCTGGCCGTCGGTAATAACAACGAACTGGTCTTCATCACCGAAGCCCATTAGCGAGGGGGTGGCGCCGGTGCCGTGGCCCCAGTCATTGAGGTATAGCGCGCTCCAGGCACTGTCAGCGTCATCGGTGCTGAGCTTTTCGCCCGTCCAAACCACTTTGTGCATGTGTTGCTGGGAGGCGATATAAATGCCGCCGTCTTTGTCTATGGCGAAGGCGTTGCGAATCCAGCCATAGCCGGTGGGGCCGGTAGCTTTTTCCTCAGCACCTTCGCTGTGGTTAATTCGAGCAATGTGATGTTGTTTGAAGTCGCGGCTAATGGCGGTGACGAAACCGTGTTCTGTGGCTGCTATCAGCCAGCCATCGTAGGTCATATTCAGGCCCATTATGGGTCCCGTTGCCTCAGCGGGTAGCTGGAACTCACGCAGTTTTACAATGTTGGAGCGTGAGTCCGATGGGTCGGCATCACCATAGGCAGTGATCAGGCCAGACTTGCTGCCAATGTAGTAGACGTGATCTTTATCCAGCACAGTGTAGAGCTTGGACAGATTGCGCAGTTTCATCATTTCCTGAAACGTGCGGTAAGCAGCGAAGATACTGTCGTTGTCTTCATTGAAGTAGGCGATTGTGTCTTCGGCGTGCTCCTCGGTCCAGCGTTCTGCACCCGGGAAATAGTACTCGGTGATGACCTCTTGAGTGTCGTAGTCGAGTTTGACAATGCGATCCAAACCATTGCCCCACATGACACGTTTGCCATCTTCATAGACGCCAGAGGTGTTAATCCCGAAAAAAGCCGGGCCGGTGAAGGTGTATTGAATCTCATCGGGTTTCAAGGCTCGGGTAGGGCCAGCGGGGCCGGCCTGCGGCATCGCGTCCTGTTGGGCGGAATCACCATGGGCCATGGAATTGTTGGATTGTGCCAGATAGGGGTTGGTTTCCGGCATATTGAACGCCAGTGACACAGAGCAGTGAAGCAAGGCAAGGGCACAGACAATCTGGATGACAAATGTATTTATGGAACTGTTCATGAAAAGTACTCATATTTGTCTAGACTGATAAGAGTAGCACTCTAGTTGAGCGCTGGCGTTTGCGCTATGACCGGTGAGGCCAAATTGAGTAGACTCGAGCGGCTTCGGCCAGGACCGTCCCAGCCGGGCTAGGCCAGAACGCGGCGTCATTACCACGACCTGGATCAATATAAAAAGGGCGCAGCTGCGTGATAATGTGACGTCATGGGTATTGATATCAATCAGGTTGAATTTATCGCGGCGGACTTCCCCGCATTCAGTGCACTGCTGGAGCAAAATCTGGCGGAGCTGGATGTCGCGCTGGGTACTCCCGGTTTTGGTGAAGGGCAGGGTTCTTTGGGCGCAGAACTCGAGATGTACATCGTTGATGCACAGGGCAATCCGCTGTACGCCAATCAGGAAATATTGACTGATGCCAATGACCCCCAGTTAACCCTGGAATTAAACCGTTACAACCTTGAGTTCAATCTCACTCCCTATGGCTTGAATGACTCGCCCTTTCAAAATACCGAGACTGAAATACGCACCAAATTGGCAGGGCTGAAAGCAGTGGCAGCTCGACACGGAGGTCGTATTGTGTCCATCGGCATTCTCCCAACCCTGACTCCGGCGGATTTCGGTTCCCACTGCATAACCGATAAAAAACGTTATCACGCACTGGTGGGGCAGCTCATACAGCGCAGGGGAACCCGGTTTCACATCGATATCAATGGTCAGGACCCTCTCAGGTTGGAGATGGAAGACATTACACTGGAGGGGGCGAACACATCTTTCCAGGTGCATTATCGGGTGGCGCCCGACAAGTTTGCCGACACATTCAATGCGCTACAGTTGATGACACCTCTGGCCGTGGCTATTGGTGCCAACTCTCCAACTCTGTTTGGACATTCTCTGTGGCACGAAACCCGAATTCCGCTATTCAAGCAGTCCATCGATACACGCCACATAGATCGCTACAGCTGGAAAGAGCCTGCCAGGGTCAATTTTGGTCACGGTTGGGCGCGCAGGGGCGCGGGCGAATTGTTCCGCGAAACTGTGCGCCTTTATCCGCCGCTTTTGCCTGTTCGCGCACAAGCTGCGGGGCCTTTAACGCCGGGAGAAGCACCCTCGCTGGCAGAGCTACGCTTGCACCAGAGTACAGTGTGGTTGTGGAATCGGCCGGTTTACGACAATGTCGATGGCGGTCATCTGCGTATCGAAATGCGGGCTCTGCCGGCGGGTCCAACCCCCATTGATATGGTGGCGAATGCGGCTTTTCTAATTGGCTTGGCAGAGGGTATTCGCCCCCAGATTAATCAGCTGCTTGCCGCTTTGCCGTTTGAGATGGCCCGGTACAATTTTTATCGTGCGGCGCAGAATGGCCTGCACGCAAGCTTGGTTTGGCCGCAGGCCGATCAGTCGTGCTGCAAAGAGCAGACGGTTAGTACCATCATTAAACAACTGTTGCCTTGCGCACAACAGGGCCTTGACAGTATCGGAATTTCGCCAGAGGAATCAGGCCGCTATCTCGCCGTAATAGAAAAGCGCCTGCAGCGACAGCAAACCGGTTCCATTTGGCAGCAGGCTCGCCTTGAACAGTTGAAGGCACGTATGCCTTTGATTGATGCCCTACACCACATGCTTGAGGAGTTTATGACTAATAGCGAATCCAATACACCTGTTGCCGAGTGGAGTTTATGAGGCATTTTAATTTTATCCGCAATCCACAATCAGCCGATATTGGCGATAATGTGGAGCAGTTTTTGCAGCGTATGAAGGGGCCGGCGTGCCTGTTTCTGGAAGGGGAGAACAGTAGCAGAACCCGCGCCTTTGTGACCCTGCTACACGGCAACGAACCCTCCGGTATTTTGGCTTTGTTTCGCTGGCTAAAAAGTGGACAGCGCCCTGCGGTCAATATTGTCTGTGTAATCGGGTCGGTTGCAGCGGCGTTGGCGTCACCGATGTTTAGTCATCGAATGTTGCCCGGTGTGCGAGATTTAAATCGTTGCTTTAAAGCACCGTTTGACGACGCCCAGGGAAAATTGGCCGAGGAAATCCTGGAGATACTGCACATGCATCACCCCGAAGCCGTTGTCGATATGCACAATACCTCAGGCTCGGGTCCTGCATTTGGCGTGTGTACTCATATGGACAGGCAGCATGATGCTCTGGTATCAATTTTTACCCAGCGCCTGATCATCTCCAACCTGTCGCTTGGGGCATTGATGGACATTAGTGAGCACTCTTACCCGACGGTGACGGTGGAAGTGGGTGGTCGACTGGATGAGGATGCCCATGCACTTGCCTATGATGGGCTATGTCGTTATTTCAAAGCAGAAACAGTTTTGGATCAGGGTGATACAGATTGGGGCCTGGAGTTGCTCGTAGACCCCATTCGCCTTGAGCTGAATTCGGGAGTTAGTCTGAATTACGCCGAGAGCGGTAGTGCGGGACATGATATTACCTTGCTGCCCGATATAGAAAACCATAATTTTGGCACTGTATCGGCGGACACTCATTTGGGTTGGGCGGTAAAGCCTGAGTTGGAATTATTCAGCGCGCAGGACGCTGGCGGGAGTTGCGCGGTCAGTCAACTGGTGCGTATCGAACAGGGAAAACTGTATGCTGCCAGAGCTTTAAAATTTTTTATGATTACCAATAACGCTGCCATTGCCCAATCGGATTGCCTGTTCTACGCAGTGGCCGACGATGGCAGCGCTATATGTGGCTGACACACAGCATCAGCTGATTATTGACTCATGCTGGCAATAGTTTCCTCTACCGTGGGGCCTTCCATAGTGACATGCTCGCGGGGCTTAACCTGATCGTTGGTGATGTCGGCGGCATTGGTCATAAATTGGCTGTACCATTTTCTCACCAGATTGACCGGGCCGTCGCCGTCGCACATCAGGGGGTTGTCTATGATGCACTTGTTGTTCCAGATCGCTACATCCTGGTTAAAAGACTCGATGTTTTTCTCCATGTAGGCTTCTGCCATGGTCTTGTTCTCGGCCTCAGTGCTGCCCTCGGCCTTTTTGACCATCACGCCAAAATTGATCAGGAAATTGCCCATGTCCTGGGGGATATGACTCACCAGTAAATGTACGGTCATGGGGAGGCCGTCCATCATGCCGGTCATGGTGGTAGTCATATATGCGGGGCCCTCATAGGTTGCCACACTGGTGATCAAACTATCATCTCCCTCGGTCAAGATAGTGTGCCCCCCCACCATTTTCTGTACGAACACATGACCGTTCATGGTGTTCATAAACGATTTTACCGTGGTGTAGTGGATGGGGCCAAAGTGGGCCATGTCACACATATTGTCGACTAGTTCACGGCCTAGAGAGGCAATCGGAATTTCCGCCATCTCCCAATCTGTCCAGTCATCGGCGTACCAGTGTTGCAGCTTGAGCGGTTCTTGTTCAGCAATGGGCTCACCGCCCTCCGGATCCTGCCAGACAAACACGAGGCCATTTTTCTCAAGTGTAGGCCAGGATTTAATCACGGCTTTTTCAGGAATTTTGTTAGCGTAAGGGATGTCATCGCATACGCCGTCAGCGCCCCAGCTCCATTTGTGGAAGGGGCAAACGACGGAATTGGCACAGACTTCTCCGCCGCTTAAGTCGCCACCCATATGGGGGCAATAAGCATCCAGTACATGAGCCAACCCGTCTTCCTTGCCACGGTATGCAACCAGCTTTGTGCCGAATACAGACAGCATTCTAGGGGTGTCGTTAATGCTGGCTGCGTTGCCGAGAACATACCAGCCGCGGGCGTACCGTTCTTCTCGTATGTCTGCTTTTATTGTATAGGGTTGTGGTTTTTGGTAGGCGGTCATGTGATTGTCCTTATCTGTGAAGTCGACTTTATCTTGGAGAATATTGTGCGGTGTCACGCCGTGAAAAATCTTGATGCAGGTCAAATATTGCGGCCCGTCTGCCACGCCGTGGCATGAGTTGATAAACCGGCGACATGTATCGATGACGCTGATTACCGGACACTTCGAATCTATAGAGGGGAACAGTTAATTCGGCAGTGTTTTGGTCGCCTGATTGACGCGCTTGATTTCGTGCATACAACAACGCTTCAACGTATGAATGAGGGTGCGGATATTTATACCCTAATGACCGAAATTCGTTTGCCGCTGGAATGTCGCTTCGGTGAAGGTTACGGTAAGGTCAGTTGGGGGTGCTAAAAAAGTTTTCAAAGATGCCACTGTTGTTCTAACACACGGGAAAATAGTCTACAAAATAATTGAACAGTTTGGCGTCCAGCAACAACAGCTGCGAGAACGTTACGCATTTTACTTTGACAGTTTCCCCGTGAAGGTGGAAGCCAACTAAACTCTCAAACTAAGACTTGGAAGGAATCTCTCATGGGAAAGTTGTACGCAATGACTGGTGGCGCCACGGGTATTGGCGCTTCACTAAAGGAAAAGCTGCGTGAACGGGGAGACACGGTTATTGTTGTTGACCTGCGCGACGCCGATATTAACGCCGACCTGTCTACAGCCCTGGGCAGGCAAGCTGCTATTGAAGGAATCCGGAAAATGGCGCCGGACGGCCTTGATGGTTTTATCGCCTGTGCCGGGCTCCCCCCTGTAGCCAAACCTTTATCGCTGATTACCAAAGTGAATTATTTTGGTGCCACAGTGCTGATCGAAGGCCTGGCTGATCTTGTTGCGATGAAAAAAGGCGCGATCGTGGCGGTGGGCTCCAATTCGGCATCCATGCCGGGGTTGGACGAAGACCACATTCAGGCTTTGTTGTCAGGCGACGAGGAACATTCCAGCGCTCTGGTTGAAGCTTTGGATGGTCACAATGCCTACGCAGGATCCAAAAATGCGCTGATTCGATGGATACGGCGCAAATGTCCGGCGTTGATGGGCGAAGGCGTAAGAATGAATGTCGTCGCCCCGGGGATGACGGGCACGCCACTCACTGAAAAAGTGTTTGAGGACGCAGATTTTGGTGCAGCTATGACGGAGTTTCAGAAGTCTATCCCCTATGGCGACATGGCAACCCCGGACATGATTGCCGACACTATGCTGTTTTTGCTGGACCCCGCGTCACGCTATGTTTGTGGCGCGGTGCTGTTTGTCGATGGCGGCCACGATGCTTTGCTGCGACCTGATGGGTTCTAATTGTCTGGAATGACCTGTCGCCAATTCAGGCAGGTGTTTTCAGATGATTGAGAATGGCCCAATTTAATTGAATTTTGGGCTTGCAATTCCAATCCAATGCACTGAGTATATATACAGTAGTTTTACTGTATGAATGTCTACTCATTCAGACCACATAATTCAGAAGAGGGTGCATCATGGAAGCGAATAAGCAAAAAGCATTGGACGCAGCGTTAGGCCAGATCGAACGGCAGTTTGGCAAGGGTACTGTCATGCGCATGGGCGACAAGGAGCATGTTGCCATTCCGTCTATCTCTACCGGTTCCCTCGGTCTGGATATCGCGCTGGGCATAGGCGGCCTGCCCAAGGGTCGTATCTGCGAAATCTACGGTCCTGAGTCATCCGGTAAAACAACCCTCACACTACAAGTTATTGCGGAAGCACAGAAGGCGGGTGGCACCGCAGCCTTCATCGATGCAGAACACGCTCTGGACCCTATGTACGCAGAGAAGCTGGGGGTGAAGGTAGATGATCTCATTCTTTCCCAGCCCGACACCGGTGAGCAGGCGCTGGAAGTTACAGAAATGCTGGTGCGTTCCGGTGCGGTCGATGTGCTGGTAGTCGACTCTGTCGCTGCGCTGGTCCCCAAGGCCGAAATTGAAGGCAATATGGGTGACTCCCACGTGGGCCTGCAGGCCCGTCTAATGAGTCAGGCTATGCGCAAGCTCACCAGCTCTATCAAGCACAGCAATTGTCTGGTTATTTTCATTAACCAGATTCGTATGAAAATCGGCGTGATGTTTGGCAGCCCTGAGACCACAACCGGTGGTAATGCGCTCAAGTTCTACTCCTCGGTCCGTCTGGACATACGCCGTACGGGTGCGGTCAAAAATGGCGACGAAGTCATCGGTAACGAAACCCGGGTGAAGGTGGTCAAAAACAAGGTGTCTCCGCCGTTCAAACAGGCCGAATTCCAGATTATGTACGGACGTGGCATCTATCACATGGGTGAAGTTATAGACTGGGGCGTGAAGCTCGGGCTGGTGGATAAAGCCGGTGCCTGGTACTCCTATAAAGGCGACAAAATCGGTCAGGGTAAGGCGAATTCAGCCAAATTTCTAGAGGACAATCCTGCTGTTGCCAATGAAATTGAAGCTCTTATCCGCAAGCAGTTATTGAGTCCCGACGAACCTGCCTCTGACGAATCCGACGATGAGCAGGACGCTCCCCAGGAACTAGCGGCTAAGTAACTCAATGTTGTTCTTTTCTCCACAGGTGCCGGGTAATCCACTTATCCCTCTCTCACTCCGGCATCTGTTTTTTTGTGTCTAGCTCAAGCGTAAACCATAGCGACGATATTGACCCTTTTGATGTGGAAGATTCATCTGCGGAGAAGTCCCCGGAAGCATTACACATTGATCCTGCAGACATTCGATTTGCGGCAATGAACCTTTTGGCACGTCGTGAACATACGCGCCGGGAGTTACACCAAAAGTTGCAACGCCGTTTTCCCGATGCCGCTTTAGTGGCAGCGGAGCTAAAACGTCTTACCGCCGAAAACCTGCAAAGTGATGAGCGTTTCGCCGAAAATTTCGTGCTCTATCGTGCCAGTCTGGGTTTTGGCTATATGCATGTGCGACAGGACATGCGCCAGCGAGGGCTTAACGATGCGCAGATTGCTCTAGCGTTTGAGTGTGCCGAAATAGACTGGGTGACACTCGCCGAAGAGGTTCACCTAAAGAAATTTGGTCAAATACCTCCACTGGATATCAAAGCAAAGGCCAAGCGAGTGCGCTATATGCAGTATCGCGGTTTTGGCGCCGATGAATATCAACATTTATTCTAGACTCCCTGCATAGCACCCTTTCTGATTTCAACATTCCATTTCTATATACTTTAGTATAGGCGGTATTGCATTTGTCGCTTACCTGGGTTTTTTTCTGCCGCAATTAACGGATAATCCTGCATTAGGGGCTGTTACATCGCTCGCCCTTATATGGATTATTACGGCATTGAATATTTCCAGTACAAAGTCAGCCGGTATTTTTCAGTTGATAACAACGATATTGAAGTTGTTACCGCTTTTTTTAATTGCGGGGGGCGGCGTGATGATGGGCGACGTCTCAGGGATTCCCGCGAGCAATCCCGATAAGACGATACCCCGCGCACTAATACTGGGTACCCTCACTGCCCTGGTTTTAAGTTTGGGTTCTCGGTGATATATAGATCATATGGAACTAAAAGCGACACGGACCGCTAGTTAGAAAATACCATCGCTTCATCTTTCAGTTTGCCGTGTCGTAGCATAACTATGTCCTTCATATAGTTTTGGTGTAGTTTCCATGGGGTTTTCAAGCCCTGTCCTGGCAATATGTCTTTTGCTCGCTCTATATAGCCTGAAGAAAGCCCCATATACGCCTCTCGTTCCAGTGTTAAATCATCATTGTGCGGCACGCACTTTTTGTAGTTGTTCTTGTCCATGTAATTGAGCAGGCGGCAGAGATAGTCACAGGTAAGGTCACACTTCAGGGTCCAGGAGGCATTGGTATAGCCCGAGGACATGGCCATGTTGGGGACATCGCTGAGCATCATTCCTTTATAGATTAGCTCTTTGTTGGGTTCCAACACTTTGCCGTCCACCACGAACTCCACGTCACTCAGAAACTGCATATTTAGTCCTGTGGCAGTCACGATCAGATCGGCGCTCAAGTTGTCGCCGGAAGCGAGTTGAATACCTTCTTCGGTAAAATTCTCGATGTGATCGGTGACGACCGAGGCTGAACCACTGTTTAGCGCCTTGAATAAATCGCTGTCGGGTACAAGGCACAGGCGTTGTTCCCAGGGGTTGTAAGAGGGGGTGAAATGTTTGTCGACGTCAAAATCAGACTTCAATTCGGCACGCACCATATCAATGATTCTCGCCTTGGCTGCCTTGGGGAATTGCATACAGCGCTTATAAACGTACTGTTGCATGAGTACATTTTTCCAGCGAGTCAAAAAGTAGGCAAATCGAATGGGCAACAGTTCACGCAAACGATTGGCGAGTTTATCTTCAGCGGGGCGTGATACAACAAAGGTGGGCGAACGTTGCAACATAGTAACGTGCGATGCGGTTTTGGCGATTTCGGGTATGAGTGTTACGGCGGTCGCCCCGCTGCCAATTACAACAACACGTTTATCGGCATAGTTTATGTCGTCGGTCCACTGTTGCGGATGCACTACTTGGCCTGCAAAGTTTTCCCGCCCCGGAAATTTAGGCGTATAACCTTTGTCATAGTCGTAGTAGCCACTGCACATATGCAAAAAGTTGCAGCTGTAATGCTCAGTTTCGCTGCCATTGTCTACTTCGAGGGTCCACAGTGACTCTTCACTGTTCCATTGGGCCGTTTTTACATGGCGTTTGTAGCGAATTTTTTCTTCGAGACCATATTCTGACACTGTCTCATGAAGGTAGTCGAGAATAGTTGGGGCATCGGCGATGGCCTTTGAGTGGGTCCAGGGCTTGAACACATACCCCAGAGTGTACATATCTGAGTCTGATCGAATGCCGGGATAGCGGAACAGATCCCATGTGCCCCCTAAGCGCTCGCGGCCCTCAAGGATGGCGTAACTCTTGGTCGGGCATTTTTTTTGTAGATGAACCCCTGAGCCAATCCCCGAAATACCGGCGCCCACGATGAGTACATCAAAGTGTTCTTTAATAGCCATATCTGTGCTCCGTCTCTTTACTATCACAGGTATCAGCAGTCGTCGCCTAGCAACAAGCTGAAGACTCCACTCCCTTTGAAGAGCTGGCAAAGGGCAGGGCTGTGCCACAGTCGGGGAATATACCCAAATGCGTTTCCGTGTTGCCTGAAAACTCGAAATGCTCAGCGAAACGTGAGTTTTGTAATATGAGGAAGGTGTTTCCGCACACCGAAAAAGCTTGCCCGCTTGGCATGGCATGATGCGCATCCAACTCAAAAACCGAGGGATGCTGGGGCACGGTTCCCTTGTAGGCCACACTTTGGCCATAATCTTCGCAGGCGGTCTCCAGTTGTGGAACTTTGAACAAGCGGTAGGTAGCCGAGTAAAAGTTGATATGCCCGATCAGGGCTTCGATATCAGCATTGTTGATTCCCAGTACTCTATCCTCTACGAGGCGCGGGTCTTTGAATCCGGCCGATTTGGCAAAGCTCAAAAAATCGTTCCAATACAGGGCTCCGCTGAGACATTCACCGTATAAAACCGGGTCGGCAACCAAGTGCGCAGGCACACGGCGATCTGCGTAGACATCTGAAAAATATAACTCTCCACCGGGTTTCAGAAGGCGATAGGCTTCGCGCAGTACTGCTTCCTTATCTTCGCAAAGATTAATCACGCAGTTGGATACAATAACGTCGAAGGAATTGTCTTCAAAGCCCAGTTCATCCAGCTTTTCCAGATAGCCCTTGTGAAACTCGATATTTGGAATCGAATAGCCAAACGCATCGCGGTGGAAGTCTATATGACGATTGGCCACAGCCAGTTGCTCATCTGTCATGTCCACACCGACAATACGGCCTTGTTCGCCGACCAGAGCCGATAGGGTGTAGGCATCGCGTCCGGACCCGCTGCCCAAATCAAGTATGCGTAAGCCCTCTAACAATTGGGGTGCCACCAGGCCACAACCGTAGTAACGGGAGTGAACCTCGGGGTGAATTTTTTCAAATATCTGTTGAAGATAATCGGCGGGTTTGTCCAGAGTGCAGCAGGCATCAGTTTTCAAATCTTCTGATTTTTGTAAGGTCTGGCCGTAGTAGTCTTTTACACTTTCTAGCATAGGGGCATTATCGGGCTGGCTGGCATTAGAGGGTTAACAGCTTACCACCACGGCGGGCTTTTTCGAAGGCGGCTCAGCTAAAGAAGGGGGGGCGCTGGCCTGCACAAAGTACATCGGTAACCTGCTCGGTATCCATATACTCTTTTAATTTGATAAGTTGGCCGTTGGAGAATTCGAAAAGAAAATGATATTCGTTGGAGTAAATCTGGCCAGATACGTGCTCACCTTCACTTACGGCCTCTACGGCCACTTTTTCGCCCTCGCTAATCATCCCAAGTACTTTGAATTTCAGGCCTTTGGGGAAAACGTCGTAAATGCCACTGACGGCAGCTCTTATCTGTTGTTTGAATGACTTTCCGGAAATCAGGGTGTGCCCCATGGTTTGTACGTAGCCGTCTTCAGCGTAGGTATCTACGACAGCATCAACATTCCCGGAGTTCAGGGAGGCGAAGAAATTGTCGACCAGAGTTTTATTGCTGTTAGTGGCGTTCATGTTCATTTCCATAGCGCATCCGGGAGATGCCTTCCCAGCCTAAACTGGCATCTACTGATGATGATAACGATGCGCTGCCCAAGTGCCAGCGAATGTATCGCTAGCGGGGGCAATAGTCGAAAGCGGTTTAACTATGCGGCATGTAGGCGCCAGTCACTAAGCCTTCTTAACAAACTCAGACTTCAATTTCATCGGCCCAATGCCATCGATTTTACAATCGATATCATGATCACTGTCGACCAGGCGGATATTTTTGACCTTGGTGCCCACTTTTACCACAGACGAAGTGCCTTTTATCTTGAGGTCTTTGATAACGGTCACGGTGTCGCCATCTTGCAGCACATTGCCGTTGGCATCCTTGTATACCGTAGCGTCGTCGTTGTCCTCACTTGCTGAGGCGTCCTGCGACCATTCATGTGCGCACTCTGGGCAGATATACATATTGCCGTCGGGGTAGCTGTATTGCGAATTGCATTTTGGGCAATTAGGCAGGTCACTCATGTGGGGCTCCTTTGCTGTGATTACTTATCGATGTAAAACCTTGATGATTTCATTTCTCAGTTCCCTGGGGTCGACAATACGATCAAACGCCATAGCGTCGGCAGGAACCCAGGCACCGGATTGAATATGCTTGATCTGTGAGGCGTCTTCATCACTGGCTTTTGCTGCTTCGGCGCCGCCAATGGCGGGCACGCCCCCCAAATTGACAGCTGGCAAAGCCATGCTGACGGCCTGGTTGTCCCAAGGGTTCATACCCATCACCGAACTGCCAAACCCGAATGCCTTGCGCAGTGTGACCACAATTTTCTGGCCTCGATAACGACGTTGAGCGGTAAACATTCGAGCGGCAGCTTTTAATATTCCGGATTTTTCAGACTCAGGGCCGGGCATAACACCTGGATTATCCAGCAGTGTGATAAGAGGTAGACCGAAGGTGTCAGCCACAGTCATAAAATGAGCTGCTTTTTCGGCGGCTTCGCTGGTGATCGCACCCGCCATTACCATAGGTTGGTTGGCTATAAGCATGCAGGGGAAGCCTCCTATTCTAGCCAGTGCGGTTACCATGCTACTGCCGTAGTTGGGCTGTAATTCGAACAGTGATTGCGAGTCGGCTAATTCTTGCAGAACGTTGAGCATATTGTAGGACTGATTGGCTTGTGGCGGGATGATGTCGAGCAGCTGATCCACCGTTCGCGGTATGGCATTGGACGCCTGAGGGGTCGTTGGCAGCGCATGACCAATCTGCTTGGGCAATAGAGAAAGGTAGTAGCGGGCCATGGCAAAACAGTCTTGCTCGGTTTTTCCGAAATTGTGGGCTACACCGCTTATGCTGGTATGCATACGTGCGCCGCCCAGCTCTTCTGGTGTCGTACTGATGCCCAGGGAAGCCTGCACTAGGGGCGGTCCGGCTGTGACCATTGCCGATCCTTCCAGCATGATAATCAAGTCCGCGAACATGCCGCTGAGTGCACCGTGGCCGGCAGATGTGCCGAGAACGAGGCTAACAACGGGAACTTTACCCTGCAGATCCGCAAGCAATTGTAGATCGCTGGGGTTGTTGGGGTAGCGCTCTTTTTGATTGTCAGCACGTTCACCTGCACCATCGAGCATCAGTACCAGCGGGTACTTTTGTTCCAGTGCAAGTCTAACCAGTCTTGCTCGTTTTGCTGCGTTGGGGTGTCCGATGGAGCCCCCCTTGACAGTGAAATCCTCTGATAGCAATACAACAGTTTTACCGTCAACCTTTCCCGTACCTCCCACCAGCGCGTCGGCGGCCAGTGCGGCTTGGCCCGCGGGGTGGTTGCCACCGGCCAATGCACCATATTCACAAAAACTGCTTTCATCGCAGAATATTTCTACTCGCTCCCGCGCCGTCAAACGACCACGACTGTGTTGTCTGGCGATTCTCTCTTCACCGCCCATAGCTTGGGCCACAGCGGTTCGGCGTTGCAGTTCATCCAGCAGTGTCTGCCAACCTTCGCGGTAGTTTGTTGCGGTAGGAGTCACCACATTAGGTCGTCGGGAATTTGGTAGTCAGCGTAGGGGTCATCGGTATCCACTTCGGTTTGTTGCTGGCTATTGAGTACAGTGATGATGTGATCTTCCCGCTGTTGGATTTTTTCGGCGATCTGGCGTGGAATCAGCGCGAATTCTTCATCCAGCTTAGCGATAGCAAGTTGTCCTCTAATCAGCTCATTCTGTTGTGCCGCAGAGACATAAATCTTTTTAATTTTTTTATCGTCTGTGAACTGATAGGTGGCTTCTCCCCCCCTGCGGTCAATGGTGTTGGTCTTAACCAGTTGTATCACCTGGGCGTGAATTGCTTTTTTGTCGGCCGCCATTTGCAATGTCTTGCTTCGTTGTCTGTCCGATTCGGACTTCTCTGCCAGTGTGCGCTTGGCCTGTTCCTTTGCTTCGTCCAGGGCGGCTTTTCCCTTGGGTATTTGCCGGGCTTTTTTGCGCTTTTCTTTGTTTATTTTCTTTGCTTTATCTTTGTCGACGATGCCAGCTTTGAGTAGTTGGTCTTGCAAGGATGCCATGGATAGTGCCTGTGTATGGTGCAGAATAGTCTGCATTATCTGCAATAAGGGGGCCCCAAACAACATATCATTTGTAGTGATGCAAAAATATGAGCGCGAGCAGTTCAACATGCCGTCCACATTTGTTGACCACATATCGCGAACCACCTAAGGTCACACACTGTCGTATAATCACAGGGAACATGTGGCATGGGAATTAAACGCAAGCAGGCGTGGCTGCCAGTGCTACTCGCGCTCTCGTGGGCACAGGCTGTGGACGCTGCTGCTGAACTGAATCACGGCTTCTCTGAGAAGACCGCAAGACAATACAGTGAAAGTAGAGAGCCTTGCACGCGATATGACGAGCATCGACAAGCGTTTTATGGAGACTTGCACGTACATACACGTTATTCGCTGGATGCCAGCACCCAGGGGACGCAGACGACTCCCGATCAGGCGTATCGATTCGCCCGTGGGGAAAAAGTAGGGATTCAGCCCTGGGGTGAGAACGGCGATGCAATGCGTTCTCTGCAGTTAAGCCAGCCACTGGATTTTGCCATGGTATCGGATCACGCTGAACTTATCGGCGAAGTTAAAATGTGTAATACGCCGGACATGGATGGCTATGGTTCATGGCAGTGTCTGCTGTATCGCCATTTTCCCCGTGGTGCTTTTTACCTGTTTAACTATATGGCTACAATGAAGGCATCGCACTTGGGTATGTGCGGGGACGATGGAGCACTGTGTCGAGCTGCATCTCTCGCCCCCTGGAAGGAGATGCAGGAGGCTGCGGAGCAACATTACGATCGCAGTAGCGACTGTCGTTTTACCGCATTTGTTGGCTATGAGTGGACAGGAATGCAGCCGGATTCAGGTGGAAATTTGCATCGAAATATCGTGTTTCGCAACGAAAATGTGCCCTATTTACCTGCCAGTTTTATAGACACACCACAGGCAAAAAAACTCTGGTTGAGTTTAGGCAGTGAATGCAATGACAAGGAGGGCAGCTGCGACTCTCTGGTTATTCCCCACAATTCCAACTTGAGTGCAGGTTACATGTTCAGTGGTCTGGCAGATGATGGGACGGCCATGACCAGGGAATATGCAGAGCTTCGAAATCGCTACGAGCCCCTGGCAGAAATTATGCAGCACAAGGGAGCATCGGAGTGTTTTTATGAGGCGGGGGTCACGCGTGATGAGCTGTGCGCATTTGAGCAACAGCCAACGGATAATATAGCTGTATATGACAACCCCCCCAAACCCACGACAGGGTTTTTACGCTCAGTACTGAGCGAGGGTATGGCGCTAGAACAATCGCTGGGCGTAAACCCCTACAAGTACGGCATTATCGCCAGCACCGACACTCATCTTGGTACACCGGGTGCTGCAGAAGAGCACAAGTTTTTGGGTCATGGTGGAGCCGGTGTTCCTGCCCGGGATGAAGTGCCACCAGGCCTTCCCGACAAGCTCGAGTACAATCCCGGCGGTCTGGCTGTTGTGTGGGCCGCCGAGAATAGTCGTGATGCGCTGTTTGACGCCATGCGACGCAAAGAGGTCTACGGCACCAGTGGGCCGCGTATAGAGAGTCGGCTTTTTGGTGGATGGAACTATTCTGATAACTTATGTGCCGACCCCGATCTTCTTGCCAAGGCCTATGCTACGGGCGTGCCGATGGGGTCGGATTTACCGCCAGCGTCAGCGCAGGCGCCAAAATTTGTTGTTTTCGCGAATCGGGATGCCGGGGTAGAGGGCTTTCCTGGCAGCGCCTTACAGCGAATTCAAATTATTAAAGGCTGGGTAGATCAAGCCGGGGATCACCATGAGCGTGTTGTTGATGTCGCGGGTGATGCTAACAACGGTGCATCGGTGGATATTCATAGCTGCGAAACCCGAGGGTCAGGATTCGCCAGTTTGTGTACAGTGTGGACCGATGACACTTTTAACGCGCAGGAGCAAGCCTACTATTACTCCAGGGTTGTCGAGAACCCGAGTTGCCGTTGGAGCCAACGTATCTGCAATGCGCATGCCGTAGACTGTGGCAACCCGGATAGTATAGGGGAGGGGCTGGAGGGCTGCTGTGCGCAGGAACACAGGCCGGTTATTCAGGAGCGAGCCTGGTCATCACCTATCTGGTATCGGCCCGCAGGATAACTCAAAAAGTATTCTCAGTGCATCCAGGCAAGGGACAATGATAGACTTGGGCGCGCACTGCGCAGGCATTACGCCATACAATAACAGAGGGCCGGGGCACCTTAATGATCGACCAGATTCTAATCTCAGGTTTATTCCTGGCTCTGCTGGCGGGTTTAATATTTTCCGACTGGCCTGCCACTCGCCTGTTTACGGGTGCCATGGCGGTCGCCTATTTTGTCGGTCTGGTCGACACGGCAGAGGTGTTGGACAAGGCGACAAACCCTGGCTTGATTACACTAGTCCTTTTGTTGCTCGTATCTGTTGGACTGGAAAAGCTAACATGGCTTAACAGCATTTCGGACAAGTTAATTACTTCCAATTACCATTTCAGTCTATTTCGCCTGGGCTTTGTCACCGCGTTCTTTTCAGCCTTTTTAAATAACACAGCCGTAGTTGCAACACTGGCTCATACGGTTCGCAGTAATCGGCATCATCGGGCGTCCAAGCTACTTATTCCCTTATCTTATGCGGCGATTCTTGGTGGAACCATGACGCTCATTGGTACGTCTACCAATCTTATCGTCAGTAGTTTTCTGGAAGATGCCACTGGAACCGGGTTGGCCTTTTTTGATTTTATTTTTATTGGAGCCACTGTCACCGGGCTGGGCTTGATAGTCATACTAATCTCTTCCCGCCTGCTGCCCAGTGGTAGCGTGGAGAATATCGACGTTAATCAATACTTGATTGAGGCAAAGGTGCTACCCGAATCGGGGCTAGTAGGTAAAACTATTCTAGCCAATGGCCTGCGAGATATGGAGGAACTATTTCTGGTCGAAATAGTTCGCGGTTCCCGTTTAATTTCACCCGTGGCTCCGGGTGAATATATCGCCGCCGGTGACAAGCTGATTTTCTCCGGTGACATCAATTTAATTGGCACTCTCGATTCCTATGATGGGCTGCAGTTATTTGCCGTGGAGGAGGGCCTGTTAAGCACTAACATGATAGAAGTCATCGTTATGCCCAACGCCGCCATCGAGGGGAAAACAGTAAAAGGCAGTGGTTTCCGTTCTTTGTTTGACGCGGCCATAGTGGGCATGCGCCGCGGCGGTAAAAGACTGTCTGGCAAGTTGGGTAACCTGACTATTCATGCGGGGGATAGCATGATATTGGCAGTGGGTCCCGATTTTAACGACAGGAAAAACCTGGACAAAAACTTTGCGGTTATTAACGAGTCTGTAACTGCCGCCACTACACCTGCGTTTCTGAATTACGGAATTACAGCGCTGGCTTTGGCGGTCATTGCTCTAGCCAGTTTAGGTCTGGTGCCTCTGGTGAAAGGCCTGGCGTTCCTGTTGGCTTGCATGCTTATTTTTGGTTTTGTGAAGGCCTCGGAGCTGAGGCACCGTTTCCCATTTGAACTGTGGCTGATTATCGCCTCTGCTCTTACGCTTGCGCAGGCACTCAACAATTCCGGATTTGTAGAAATTATTGCCGAGAACTTTCATGCTCAGCTGTCGGGTTTTGGACCGTATGCAGCGCTTATTGGGATATATCTGCTAACCCTGTTTTTAACAGAGATAATGACGAATAACGCCGCCGCTGCGCTTATCTTCCCAATAGCGTTTGGCATGGCTGGTAGTTACGACGTGAGCTATATGCCTTTCGTGATGGCAGTAGCCTATGGTGCCAGCGCCAGTTTTCTTACGCCCTACGGCTACACCACTAACTTGATGGTACAAAACCTCGGGGGCTATACGCTGGGGGATTATTTCCGTGTGGGCTTGCCTCTATCACTTGTTTATTCGGTTGTGGTGATTTACCTGATACCCATTGTTTTTCCATTTTAGAAAGACTGCAGTTTGGGTGCTCGATTCATGCTCAAGGTGTCTCTTATAGTCTCTTGTGGTACGGTGGCATAACGTCGGACGAGAAACTATGAAAATAAAAAATTACCTTACTAGTGGTGAAGTGGCTCACTTCACTAGCAAGAGCGATTTCCACGGTTGGCGCTTGTTGATCAATAACTGGCTGGCAATTATCGGCATTTTTGTGGTGGTGGCATTGTATACCAACCCCTTTACGATACTGCTGGCTTTGCCACTGCTAGGTGGTCGACAGCTAGGCCTGTCCGTACTTATGCATGAATGTGGGCACCGTTCACTGTTTCGCACTGCTAAGCTCAACGATGTACTGGGGCAGTGGCTATGCGCATTTCCGGTGATGAATGACTTGCCAAGTTATGCTAGAGGGCACTTGCGGCATCACAGATCGGCTGGTACTACCGAGGATCCCGATCTACCCAACTACCAGGCCTACCCGGTTTCAAAGGAGAGTTTCAGGCGAAAAATTATTCGCGATCTTACCGGGCAGACAGGGGTGAAGTTGTTAGCCTTTGTTTTTAGAGGTTCTGCAACTGCTATGTCGAATGAGAAGCGCGAGGGCAATAAGCCTTTGTTTGGACAGATCACTGTTCAGGTAGTCATGCTGGCGGTGTTGTGGGCTTTTGGTGTCGCTTGGTTGTACCTGCTGTGGGTAGCGGCCTATCTCACAATGTTTATGTTGTTTATTCGTTTGCGACAGGTGGCTGAGCACGCGGCGGTTCCGGATTTATATGACCTCGACCCACGTAAAAATACCCGCACCGTTGAGCCTCGTTGGTGGGAGCGTGCCACGCTCGCCCCTAATATGGTGAACTATCACATGGAGCACCATTTTATGGCCAGTGTTCCAAGTTACAGGCTAAAAGAATTACACACGACTCTGAAACAGAAGGGAGCCCTGGCAGATATGCCGCAATTTATCGGGTATTCGGCCGTTATGCGTCACGTGGTAACTGCCTGATATGAAGCTTCCCTCCAGGTTTGTTGCAGGGCTTTGTCTGCTGTTTTCCAGTCAGTTCGCTCTCGCAGAAAGTTTTGATGCCCAGGTAGAATCGCTGGTCCGTCCCTGGGCAAATGCGTTGTCCAATATCATTTTTTACAAAATAGATCTGTTTGGCCAGGGTTTCCCGCTCATCGTGCTATGGCTTGCAATAGCTGCAGTGTTTTTCACCGTGTACATGGGCTTTTTAAATATACGTGGGTTTTGGTTAGCGGTGCGTCATGTGCGTGGGGATTTTCATAACCCCGAGGCGAAGGGTGAAATTTCTCACTTTCAGGCAGTGGCAACCGCCGTCTCTGGCACCGTAGGAATAGGCAATATAGGTGGAGTAGCTGTTGCGATTGTTATAGGAGGCCCGGGTGCGGCATTTTGGTTGATGGTGGCCGGCTTTCTTTCCATGTCGACAAAAATGGTTGAGTGCACACTTGGAGTGAAGTACAGAAGGCATAATCCTGACGGCTCAGTGTCTGGTGGCCCCATGTATTACCTGGAGGAATATCTAGCCTCTAGAGGTGCACCGCGCTGGGGAAAATTACTGGGAGGTTTTTACGCGCTGTCGCTGGTTATAGGCTGCTTTGGTATTGGCAATATGTTTCAGTCCAATCAGGCGTACGTGCAGTTTGTCACAATCACCGGTGGTGAAAGTAGTTTCTTCGCGGACAAAGGTTGGCTGTTTGGCCTTGGCATCGCCGCAACTGTTGGTTTTGTGATCATAGGTGGAATTCGCTCTATCGCCCGTGTTGCCGGTTATATCGTGCCATTTATGGCGCTGCTGTATGTGGGTTCCTGCGTGATTATTATAGGTATGAGCTGGGAGCATGTTCCCGGTGCCATCAGCCTTATTTTTAGTAGTGCATTTAGCGCCCAGAGTGTTACCGGTGGTATGGTCGGTGCAATTATCGTGGGCTTTCAGCGCGCGCTTTTTTCCAATGAAGGTGGTATTGGTTCGGCCTCCATCGCACACTCAGCGGTGCAGACTGACGAGCCGGCATCAGAGGGGCTGGTTTCTCTTTTAGAGCCCTTTATAGACACGGTTGTTATCTGCACGCTCAGTTCCCTGGTGATTGTGACAACAGCTTACCCGAATGGCCTGATGGATGAGGGGTTTGTGGGCATTGCGTTGACCAGTGCATCTTTTGCCCATCACATTAGCTGGGCACCTTATCCTTTGGCTATTGCAGCTTTGCTGTTTGCCTTTTCGACCAGTATTTCCTGGTCCTACTATGGGCTTAAAGGCTGGACGTACTTATTTGGTGAAGCAAATTTTGCACAGATGATATTCAAAGCCACATTCTGTGGTTTTATTGTGGTCGGCTGTATGATTCAACTTAAGGCTGTGCTCGAGTTTTCGGATGCGATGGTGTTTTTGATTGCGATTCCCAATATCCTCGGCCTGTATTTCTATGCGCCCGAAGTGAAACGCGAGATCAATGACTACATAGCTCGCATCAAAGACAGTAGGTCTGAGCAGGGTTTGCAAAGGTAGAAAGCTCTGCTTCAGGGGCGGGCAGTACTTAATCTGGCACGCAATCTAATACGGCTTGTCGCCGTCTATCGTGATTCGCTGCAGACGTCTGTGCGCGGGAAAATAATCGTTAATGGGTTTGTGTTGGGTGCTGCGATTATCCCAAATAGCAATGCTGTGGGGTTCCCATTGGAATCGGCAGCTATATTCAGGCGTGGTGATATGCTCATACAAAAAAGCTAGCAGTGCATCGCTTTCCTTCTGGCGCATGCCTTCGATATGCGTTGTGAACAGGCTATTGACGAAGATAAGTTTTTTGCCAGTTTCCGGGTGAGTTCGAATAACCGGATGGCGTACGGGAGGGTTGGCAGCAACCGCAGCTGCCAGCCGCTCTCTACCGCCTTCCTCTGCCAGGCTTTCTCTAAAACCACTCGAAAATTCGTGCACGGCGGTCAGGCCGTCTAGAAAGCTCTGCATATGATAGGACAAGCCGTTGTAGGCAGAGGTCATGCTGGCCCACAGCGTGTCGCCGCCCTTGGGAGGTACTATCACAGACTTCAGGATAGTGGCCATGGGAGGGTGTTCGCGGAAGGTCATATCAGCGTGCCAGACTTCGATTTTGGTGGGCTTATCGGCGCTGCTTTCCAGAATTGTAATTTCAGGATATCCGGGAACAGTGTCGTAGGCCGGGTGGGTTTGCAGTGGACCAAATGATAAGGCGAGCGCTCTCTGCCGCTCGGGCATAATATTCTGTTCGCGAAAAAAAATGACCTCATATTCATTGAGTAATTTTCGAATGCGCATAAAGTTTTCTGCGCTCAATTCGTCACTGAGGTCTATGCCTCCAATCTCGGCACCCAGTGCGCCGGACAGCGGTTTAATTTTTAGCATGTAATTGTCCACAAGAAACTATGAATTTAACTTTAGCATCTATTCTATTAAAGGCCAGTGAGCACCTGCTCATAGGCCCAATATATGCGAGGTGTTACAGCTCGCGTACAGGGAGAGACAGTTCCTCAGACACCGCCAGTGCCGCAGATTTGTCTCCGCTGCCGGTTATCACCGCTGTGCTGGCATGGCCTGCTCGCAAATATGTCTGCGTCACCCGCTGTAAATCGTCCAGTGTTATCTCAAGAACCCGTTGGCGAAACAGCTGTCGCTGTTCGTGCTTTTGCCCGGCCAGACGGTTGTGGAAATGCTGTTTTGCCTCACCCGCAGGAGAGCCTGGTTTGTCCAGGCTGCCGACCACGCCAAGAATCGCCTCTTCCAAGGCACGATATTCGTGTTGCGTGTTAAGCATCCAGTCGATGGAAGCGTCAAAATCAGCCAGAGTCTCACCCAGCCTGGGGTCGCGGTAGGAATAAAATTTGAATGCTGCTATGCCTGAATCCTGTGATGCACCCCCACCGTAAGCGCCGCCTTGCTCTCGAATTACTCTGTGCAGAAAACCATTGCGAAGCACGCCGCCCAATACCGTCAGGGCGGCGGCATCGGGGTGTTGAACAGGCACGGTGGGGTAGGCGCGAGCGCAGAAATTGACCTGCGTATTGGCCAGCCAGATTTCACCGCTTTGCTCTCGGCGCGGTGCGAGATGAAACTTGTCATCCGAACTGGTTGCGCCATAGTCCTGCCAGTTGTTCAAAGTGTCGGATACCAGTGTGGGTAGTTTTTCTGTTTCGGCCACGGTTAGTAGTTGTATGGGCGCCGAGCTCATGCGTTGATGCAAACTCTCAAGTCGAGTTGCGAATGAGGCCAGTGTTGTTTTATTCCGTAAACTTTCATCGAGTTCGCGCAGTGCTTTTATGCCGGCCATTCCCGAAACTTCATGGTTCAGGAGGGCAAGCGGGCTCATGCCGGCACAGGCTGCTGTCATAGCCAGAGCATGACCACTGCCGGTGATAGACTGCTCTCGCCGCGCGCGCTGCTGACTGATGAGGTCGGCGATGCGGGTCGTTTCGCTGAAGCAAACGGTTTCCAGTGTGTCGCGCATCAGCTGGTTTTGTGCCCCGGCTTTGCTGAGCAGGGCTTTAGAGGAGAGCACAAAGTTGGCGGTGAGCTCCTGCTCGGAGTCAACGCTGCCACGCATGGAAGTGTAGGCGCTGATAGAGCCAACTGTAGATGCCTGCCGGTGTTGGGAGTCGAGATATGACCCGCCGTTGAGCCCAAGCTCAGTCAAAAAACTGGTATAGAAGGGTAAGTCGCGCAATTCTTCTGCGCTTAGTTGGGGTAGGGCGGCGATAGCCTGTTGGTAGACAATGCCGTTAGTGCCCTGACCATAGGCCGATAGGGTCAGGCCATTGGATTCACTTTGTTCGAATTGCGGCTCTGGAAAGTCGGTGGCCACATCCGTAAGTTCCACCTTGGGTAGAATGCTTTCGTCGTCCGTTTGCAGTTGGCGTTGGGCCAGATCACTGGCCTGAGTAACAATCGCTTGTTTCTCTTCCTCGTTCAGCAAAGACTTTTCATGTGCCAGACGGGCAGCCTCTTGCTGGGTGCGCAGGCTTGATAAACCTTTGTCTGGAGCCATGACCAGGCTCACGCGGTGCTGGTTGTCCAAAAGTAGCGTCCGGGTCAGGTGGCGGATGTAGTCGGGATTCTGGATTTTCTCACGCAGTCCGGCAATAACGGGCTCCAGGTCGAGCACTGCAATAGGGTCGCTGTAGTGCGTGGCTGAGCCTAATGCCTGCAAGATAAGCTGTAAACCATAGGGGAAACCATCGCCACTTACCTCGCGTTGATGTAGCTCCAACTGGTGTAGTACAGCCTCTACCCGCTCCTGGGGTACGCCATTTTCCGCAACATCGACAAGTACATCCAATACCAGTTTCTCGACGGCTTGCGCATTGTCGGCTTCGCTGCCCTCTACACCGCAGCAAAAAACCAGTTCACGCATAGAGTCTTCCAGGCCGCACAGAGGGGAGGGCGCCTGTCCCAAATCGGTGGTTTCCAGCGCATGTAGCAGTGGTGAAGCACTATTGTCGGTCAGTACGCTACTCAGCAGTTGGGCTTCCAGTAGCTGTTCGAGGTTGGCACTTTCGCCAAGCATCCAGCCAATTACAATGTGCGTTTTGTTGTCCGTGGGTGCATTGTCGTCGTAGGCGTAGGTTTCGCTGACACTGATAGGGGCGCTCAGGCGTTTCTCTGGCAAAACCTCAATGCGCTGGTCCAATTTGTCGAAATTCTTCAGGGCTTTTTCTTCGAACACGCCTTGGTGCTCTTGCGCAGCCATGTCGCCAAAGGTCATAAAAATGGCATTGCTGGGGTGGTAGTGGCTGGTGTAGAAAGCCTTGAGTTGCTCATAGCTCAGGTCGGGTATACATTTCGGATCGCCACCACTGTTGTAATGGTAGGTGCTTGTGGGAAACAGGTGTTCACACAGCTTATCCCACAGGGTGCTGGTGACTGAACTCATCGCGCCCTTCATCTCATTGAATACAACGCCTTTGAATACCAGTTCACTAT